>CAZHKN010000058.1:0-20719 GCA_964532725.1 uncultured Occallatibacter sp. | reverse complement strand
CAAGGTGATCATTACAGCATTCAAAAAAGGTTGCGGCCCCAACAGAAAGATCGTCGGATCCCGCGAATTCAAAGTTACGTTGTTCTTTTGTTGATTGGATTGTCTTAATTGAGAGGAAACATTGTCAACATAAATCGCTTATTTCAGGCAAGTGAATGTTGAAAATAGAGAAATAATCTGTGGAAAACCTTCTGGAACGACAATATGAACCACTTTATGGTCAAATTTGCCCATTGAAGTTTGTGAGCAGTGTGCAAAACTGCCAGAGGCGTTGTTGAAACCGGGAATTCATGGGGTTGCATCCTGGGGGTCATGCGCGCCCGCTGGTGCGATACCACTCGACGGTGCGACGGAGGCCTTCTCGGAAATCGACAAGCGGCTGGTAGCCGAGGAGTTCGTTGGCGAGGGCGATGTCGGCGAGAGAGTCGCGGATGTCGCCTTTGCGCTCATCAACATAAGTGGGATCGCCGCTGTAGCCGGTGAGTTCCCTGAGGATTGCGAAGGTCTCATTGAGGGTGATCCGCGTGCCGGTGGCGGTATTCATTACCCGGCCGGAGACTTTTTCTGCCGGGGCCGAGGCAGCCAGCAGATTGGCGTGGACGACGTTATCTATATAGGTGAAATCGCGGCTCTGTTCGCCGTCACCGTAGACTATCGGCGGCTGCGCGTCAGAAGAGTGCGGCGCGGCAAGCATCCTGCGGCAGAAGATGGCCAGTACGCCGGAGTAGTGCGAGGTGGGGTCCTGGTAAGGGCCGAAGACGTTGAAATAGCGCAGGACGACCGTCTCAAGGCCATAGACGCGTGCGAAGGCGCGCATGTAGTGCTCACCGGCGAGCTTGGCGACGGCGTAGGGCGATATAGGGTTGGGCAGCATCTGCTCGTGTTTGGGGAGGGTGGGTGTATCTCCGTAGGCCGAAGACGAGCCGGCGTAGACGACGCGGCGAACACCGGCGGCGCGCGCGGCTACGAGCAGGTTCAGCGTTGCATCGACACAGTTGACGTTGGTGGCGACGGGATCGGCGACGGAGCGGGGAACGGAGGCCAGTGCCGCTTCGTGGAAGACGATCTCTATTCCGTCACAAGCTCGTGTGCAGGCGGCCGGATCGGCCAGATCGCCTTCGATGAACTCCATTGCTTCGAGTCCAATGAGGTTGGCGCGCTTGCCGGTGATGAAGTTGTCAATGCCGCGCACACTCTCGCCACGCGCCAGCAATGCCGCGGCAATGGAGCGGCCAATGAATCCTGCAGCGCCGGTAACCAGATACTTTGCCAAGTCTTACTCCGTTCAGTGCATTCTGCTGGGTGCAACAACCCCATGGATTAGGATACTAGAGCGCTGTTCGTACGCCAGCGGGTGGTAGCGCAGGAGTATCAATTGAAGGGCGCGCGGTAACATCGCCACGAAATCGGTTTTCGGTTCTATTTCTGCTCCGGCGATTTATCGAAGACTATTCCGGAAATGCACGGAACCTATGGACGAACAGCATACCCGCCTTTGTCTGCTAGGCCAACATTGCCGACGATCCAATGTACCTTGCCGTCGATAGTGAAGAAAACCTGAACTCGCTTGTCTTTGATCTCGTTGTCAATCACACCATCAGGTTTCTCAAAGTAGTAAAAGAATTCATATCCAGTGCATGGGCGCCATGGCTCCATTGGGATATCTTCCTGCTCGAAATCTGGTAGACCAAATGCTTCAATGACATCCTTCTTCGAAGAACCCACCTCAACCTGGTCGTAATTGTTTTTCACTCGTCGAAGTCTTTCCTTTGGTGCAGCGTAGGGGAATTTTACTGTTTGAACCCACTGTTGATACGTCCTAAGCTCTTTGTCGTGTGGGCAAGCGGGATCTCCTTCTTGGTGCGACTTGACGGCATTATCGAATACAAATGTAAGCGATATTACGGATATGGTTGCAAAGGCGATAGCGATGATGGCGATAATTATTAAAAGACGCATTTGTATGGTCAATAACCCAAGAAACAACAGTACAGATAGACGCGTCCCGAACACACCGCGCTCGGGGAGACTGTATCGGAAGCGCTCCGAGGTGGGCAACTACGCTCCCTCCTCAGCTCGCTCGGAGTGAATATGAGTCCCTATAAACGCCTTTTTGGCTGCCTATATCCGTGAAGTCGACGGCCCGGAAACGGCACCACCACCCGCCAGCCGCAGGCACCGATTACACTGGAGCTGTGAAAGCCTCTGCCGACCTCGCCCAGCCCAGCCGCAAGGAGTTTCTCTCGCTTGCGAAGGAACACACGCTTGTTCCCGTTTGCCGCACATTGATTGCCGATCTGGAGACCCCGGTCTCGGCGTTTTTGCGCGCGGCCTGGCCGGAGCGCGAGTGTTTTCTGCTGGAGTCTGTAGAGAATGGCGAACAGGTGGGCCGGTACACCTTTATCGGCCTCGCTCCGTCGAAGCGGATTGTGGCTCGCGGACGGCAGATCGCCATTACTGAAGGCAAGAAGACGGTTCGCATGGAGGATGACATTTTTGATGTGCTGCGGCGCGCATTGAGCGGCCACAAGCCGGCGCGGCTAAAGGGGCTGCCGCCGTTTACCGCTGGAGCCGTGGGCTTTTTTGCTTACGATGCGGTGCGCCAGATTGAGCGGCTGCCGGAACTGGCGGCGGATGAACTGGGCGTTCCGGACGCGTGTTTGCTCTTCTTCGATGAAGTACTGGCCTTTGATCATGTGCGCAAGGAGATCTGGCTGGTGGTGACCGCGGATGTATCGCACGGCAAGCCGGCGGAGGCCTATGCGAAGGCGGTGCAGCGGCTGAACAAGCTGGAAAAGCGGCTGGCGCAGCCGCTGCCCAAGCTGCCCAGGCTCAAAGACAAAGGCAAGTTCAAGGTGACGCATCGCAGCACCAAGAAGCAATTCCTGGCGACGGTCGAACGCACGAAGCAGTACATTGCCGCCGGGGATATTTTCCAGGCGGTGCTGTCACAGCGCTTTGACATGGAACCGGGAGTCGATTCCTTCCAGGTCTATCGCGCATTGCGCACGGTGAATCCCAGCCCATATATGTTTTTTTTGCGCTTCACGCCGGAAGGCGCCCTTGGCGGACGGCCCAATGCTGCAAAGAGTTCAGCGAAAAAGAAAAAAGGGTCGGAGACCCCCCTTGAGCTGGCGGGGTCGTCGCCGGAGCTGCTTGTTCGTGTGCATCAGGGCAAGGTGGAGTACCGTCCTATCGCCGGGACGCGCCAGCGCGGGGCGACGGAGGCGGAAGACCAGCGGTTGGCCGATGAGATGATGTCCGACGAAAAGGAGCGCGCAGAGCACGTGATGTTGGTGGATCTGGGCCGGAACGACGTAGGCCGGGTGAGCGAGTTCGGCAGCGTCAAGGTGGACAAGCTGATGTTCGTCGAGCGCTACTCGCATGTAATGCATATTGTGAGCAGCATTGAGGGCAGGCTCAAGCCGGAACTCTCCGCGGTAGACGCGCTGCGGGCTTGCTTCCCGGCAGGAACGCTGAGCGGCGCGCCCAAGGTGCGGGCGATGGAGATTATTGAAGAGCTGGAACCGGCGCGGCGCGGCGCCTATGGCGGAGCGGTTCTGTATGCGGACTACTCGGGTAATCTCGACTCCTGTATTGCGATTCGCTCGATGCTGGCCTCAGGCGGCAAGGGCAGTGTGCAGGCAGGGGCGGGGATTGTGGCTGATTCGGTGCCCGAGCTGGAGCATCAGGAGTCCATCAATAAGGCCAGCGCGGTGATTCGCGCGATTGAGCGGGCGCGGGAGATGTAAATATCAAAGCCTGCTTGCCGACATTGATGCGGAGTTTGTTCGTTAATTTCCCCAGGCAGCACGCTTCCAAAACGGCTGACTGTTGGAAAGCTGCGCGGCGGCGATCAGGAAGACAATTCCGAAGACAAAGACTCCCGGCGCGACTGCCCAGCGCGCCTCGATCAGATCCATACAGGTGTCCAGCAACTGAATGAATCCTACGATTACCATTAGGTTGGCGAGCGCGCGTTTTGCATTCATGACCAGCAGCGTAACGAGCATGAACGCAAGAGCCAGATTGCGCGATGCCAGGTAACCCGCGTAGATATGCACCGCTCCGTTGATTTCATCGTGCGGCGATACCAGCATTGCGGGATGAACGATCGCTATGATCGCGCCCATTGCACACAGGAATGCACCGAAGAGGACTACGATCCGCAGCCACCAGGCGATTGAACCCGGCTGGCCGGGCGACTTGCTTTGAAGCGCTTGGGAAGAATGTTGAACGACGTTTTGAGCCACTGGAAGCTCCTCTCGCGCCATTGTGCTCAGGCGCATGTTGAGAGGTACGGCGCGATGAACGCCCAGGTTCCGCGAGCCAGGCTGTTTATTCCTATTCGGGGCTTGGTTAATAGAAAGACTTGATCTCATTTGTACTGGGCGCGCCGTAGAGCAATACTGCCACGCGATAGGTGGTGAAGGAGCCGTTCCCTCCTTGGGGCGCGCAACTGCCGACAGATGCCTGCTTGTACTCTCCGGAGGCCAACGTATTTACCAATTCCTGAGGCAGGTGGGCCAGATCCGCCTGTTGCCAGCGAAAGACAAAGCGCGGCTGGGGACCGGAGAGGGAACGGGGTAATCCGCGGTCCAGGGCGCAGGCGGCGCGCGCGCCCGTGGGATTATTCAGAATCGTCATCCCGTTGGCTTGCAGATTACGGGCGACGGCGGCTTCAATCTGCGCCTGCGTCAGCACGGCAACGGCGCGGGAGTAGTCGGCCACGGCATAGATTGTGTTGCGGCCAGCTACCAGAGCGATGCCGACGCGGTTTACCTCAGGGTTGAGCAGGTTGGCGCGGTGTCCAGGCGAGCTCATCCAGGCATCATGAATTGTGGCAGCATCCCAGGCACTGGCGACATTCTCCTCGACCAAACTGAAGTGCGCCCCAGCGGCTCCAGCGCGCTCGGTCAGGTCGGGCTCGCCCGTGTAGCGGTGGGAGATATTGCCCGCGGCGGCCATGCGCAGGCAATGTTTTTGTGCAGCCTCAGCCAGTGCAGCGTCCCACTCAAGCGGCCCAGCTCCAACTGCTGCACGGGCCTCGTTTGCCAGTCTGAGTAACAACTGCGCGTCGGGCTGGAGAGGTTTCTGTGGACGACTGCTCTGAGCGAAGCCGTAGGGCGCAAAAGCCAACAGCAGCCCCGCGAACGACAGCGCCGAACTCGCCCTAAAAATCCGCATATCTGATTCAACCCCAACCGGACAGGCTTGTCGCGGTATTCTTGCATTGCCGATGGGATTTTTCAATTCCAGTTTCATCCACAGTGCCGGGAAGGGAATGCGCAGTCAGCCGCTGGCCGTCGCCGGAGTGCTGCTGCTGGCTGGGTTTCTGCTGGCCGGGCTGACTGCACCGTGGCTTGCTCCGCAGAATCCTGCGGCCATTGATCTGATCCATCGGCTGCAGGCCCCCTCGATGGCGCATTGGGCGGGAACCGATGAGCTGGGCCGCGATATTCTCTCGCGCCTGCTGTGGGGCGCGCGGCTGTCGCTGGCAGTTTCAGTCAGCGTAGTGGCTGTTTCGCTGGCGCTGGGGCTGGCGATCGGGGGACTCGCAGGTTACCTGGGCGGCTGGATCGATATTGCTCTGACTACGTTTGCGATGAATACCTTTCTGGCGCTGCCGGGGATTCTGCTGGCCATTGCCTTCGCGGCTTTTCTTGGGCCGGGATTTACCAATTTGGTGCTAGCGCTGGCCGTCGGTGGCTGGGCGGGATATGCGCGGCTGGTGCGCGCGCAGGTTATGGTAGTCCGCGACCGGGAATATGTGGATGCGGCTCGAGCGCTGGGGGCCAGCGGGTTGCGCATCTTCTTCCGGCATATTTTGCCGAATATCCTGCAACCGATTCTGGTGCAGGCGGCGATTGGCATGGCGGGGGTAATTCTTGCCGAGGCGACGCTATCGTTTCTCGGGCTGGGTATTCCTGCTCCGGCGCCAAGTTGGGGCGGAATGCTCAACGACGCGCGCGCGCATCTCTTCGACTCGCCGCATCTGGTTCTTTTTCCCGCATTGGCCGTGGCCGGAGCGGTGCTGGGTTTCAACTTTCTGGGCGATGCACTGCGTGACCAGCTTGACCCGCGGACCAGGCTGGAGATAGGAATCTAGGGTATATATTTCGTCGGCAACAAGGACTCGCTCGCAGGCAAAAAGGCCAGTTTGCAGAGTCAGGGTTTTCGAGTGCGCGCGCTACGAAGGCTGTAAAATATTGATGTAATGGCAATATGTTCCATGAACCTTCTCCGCCGTAGTTTGGCGTACATAACTGATAGTCGTAATGGCCAGGATGCTCGGGAATACGGTGAGATTCCGTCGCTGCCCTGCAACGGTGAGCGCACATGCCCCGCAGATCGTCAGATCAATCGAGGGCGGGATTTCAGCCAGAGTCTTACCTTCGTAAAGGAAAGCTCAATATGCTACTGGATGCCCGCAATGGGCGCTGGGAAGGCGGCTGAAGAAGGCGCAAGTCAGGAGACTGGTCTTAGAGCATTTTTCGGAATTCGCGCAGGCCTTTCCGTATCTGTGAAAGGTGGCTTTTTTTTGAAGAAAGGCCCCTTGAGCGTGTGCTTGCAGACTACAGCAGCTCCGAAAATGCTATAGGCGCTTCCAACCTGCTTGCGTTCCGTTGGGAACGAAGGAGCCAGTCATGTCTGTTTGTTTAACATTGCGCCGATCATCGGCATTCGCATCCGGTCGAGTTGGAATCTTCCGCAAACTCTTCTGCTCCCTCGCGTTTCTGACCATTATCTTCGCTTCCGGCATCACACGCGCGGCGTCAATTCGCGGCATCGTGACCGACCCTTCCGGCGCGCGCATTACGAGAGCCACTGTCAATCTTGTCTATAATGGCCAGGTCATTGCGACGGCAATCTCCACATCCGACGGCAGCTTTCAGCTCCTAACCGGCGTCGCAGGCCGCTTTTATCTTGTGATTTCAGCCAGCACATTTCGCCAGATCGAGACGCCGGGCTTTTATGCGGGCCAAGCGGATTCAATTGAGCGCAACCTGGTTCTGGAACCGGAGTGGACGCGCCAATCGATTGTTGTAACTGCGACTGGAGTGCCTACGCCCCAGGCGCAGACCAGCGAGGCGACCAATGTGCTTGGTCCGCTTGACCTGGATTTGAGAGACGACCTAACCAGCGCGCTGCGACTGATGCCCGGGACAGCTGTCGTGCAGAGCGGTCAGATGGGCGCGCAGACCTCGCTGTTTATCCGCGGAGGGAACTCCGATGCGAACAAGATTCTCGTTGACGGTGTTGATGCCGGCGACATGGGCGGTCAATTCGACTTTGGAACACTCTCTACGACAGTCGTCCAAAGCGCCGAGGTCTATCGTGGAACCAACTCCAGCCTGTATGGCGCGGATGCGGGTAGCGGTGTCATCAGCCTGAGCACTCCGCATGGCACCACGAGTTTCCCCTCGTTCATTTTCCGCGGCGACGCTGGCAGCTTCTATACATCGCACGAGGAACTGGAAGCGGCAGGCGCGCATAACAAGCTCGACTACCTGGGCGCATTCAGTTGGCTGCAGACCGGTAATGATTTAGCAAACGATGAATTCCATGTAGCCACCTCAACGGCCAATGCCGGATGGCAGCCCAGCGCGTCCACGCAGATTCGAGCAACGCTGCATTATGGTGTGGACGGAACTGGTGTTCCAAATACCTGGGATTTTTACCGTGTCGCGGATGATGCCACGGAGAAGGACCAGGACATATTTCTGAGCGCTTCAGCCGATAATCAGACTACCGCGGATTTTCATAACTCCATCCGCTACGGACTAACTCGCAAACGCGAACAATATTCTCTGTGGAAGACCTCGGGTGGGTATCAACCCTATAACAACTATTGCTTCGGTCCAGCCTACCTTGGAAATTTAGTTACCATCACCGGCGCAAACGGCTACTCCGCCAGAGGACAGGCTGTACTTGATTGCACCGCCGGCCAGGCTCAGAATGTAAACAACCGCGACCAGCTTGGCTACCAGGGAGATTACCGGTTTACCCCGCACCTGACCGCCCTGATCGGCTTTCACTACGAAAACGAACGCGGTTCCGAGCCGAACAATACTTACTATCCAGCGGTAAACGCCACGAACTACGACTATCTGGCCGCGGTGCATGGCGACTACAAAGGCCGATTCTTTTATACCCTGGGCGGAAGCCTGGAGAAATACTCCCTGTTTGGAGTGCAGACTTCGCCGCGCGCCGGAGTTTCCTATTACGCGCTTCGTCCGAAGAACGGCGTCTTCAGCGGTACGAAGGTTTTGTTCAACTTCGGCGACGCGGTACGCGAGCCGAAACTGACGGACGAGGACGGATCGCTCTATGCCTTCCTCGAAGCCAATGGCGGGCAATCGGCGATTCAACAGTTTCACATCTCGCAATTGTCCCCGCCGACTACCCGCACATACGAAGGGGGAATTGAGCAGGCATTCCTGAGTGATCACTTAGTTCTGCGAACGAGTTATTTTCATAGCGAATTCGGCAAGGAGCCTGAATATATTGGCCTTGCACTTATTCCAGAACTGCTTCCAAATCTGACGCCATCCCAACAAAACGCGTTGGGGAAAATTCTTGTAGCCGACCTTGCTTCTGAGTTTACGGTCAACTCAGAGGCTTTCCGGGTGCAGGGCATGGAGTCCTCGGTCGAAGGCGGCATCGGGCGTCATATCTTCCTTCGTGGTGGCTATACTTACCTGGATTCCGTTGTACAGCGTTCGTTTTCCAACGATGAGCAGTCAACAGGAATCGCAATTCCGACTTACAACAGGATTCCTGTCGGAGCTTACTCACCGCTGCAAGGAGCGCGTTCCTTTCGCCGTCCGCCGCATACCGGCTTCTTTACCGCAACGTATTCAGAGGGCCGGCTGACCGCGGCTCTCACGTCCGCTTTTGCCAGCCGCAGTGACGACTCCACCTATCTTGAAGGCGCGGATGCCGAGGGCGCGAACAGTCTACTCCTGCCCAACCGAAATCTCGATTACGGATTTGCCAAAATTGACTTAGGCGGGAGTTACAAATTGCTCGACTGGCTTGAGGTTTACATCCGGCAAGAGAACCTGGCCAACAATCAGCACATTGCCCCCATCGGCTACCCCAGTTTGCCAATGACCTTTCGGCTGGGCTTGAGGATCGCCGTTGGCAAGGAAAGCAGTAAATGAGCCTCTACCGCTGAGCCAGCCTCACACGATAGTCTGGAAGTCAGCGTGACTCTCACAGAACCCCAACCCGGCGCAGCCCCGCCGCCTGATCCTTTGGACAAGCTCCCTGCGGACTTAACGCCGTTTATGCGGCAATGGACCGCGGCCAAGCGGGAGAATCCCGATGCGCTGCTGTTCTTCCGCATGGGAGATTTCTACGAACTCTTCTACGACGACGCCGTGACCGTGAGCCGGGAACTGCAGTTGACGCTCACGGCGCGTGATAAGGAACGCTCACAGCCCATGTGCGGCGTTCCCTATCACGCTGTCGAGGGCTACCTGACGCGCCTGCTACGGCTGGGCTATCGCATTGCCATCTGCGACCAGATGGAAGACCCCAAGCTGACCAAGAAAATTGTTCGCCGCGAAGTCACGCGGGTTCTTTCTCCCGGCACCGCGCTCGATAACGGACTCAGCCAGGACCAGAACAATTTTCTGGCTGCCTATTTTGAATCCGGCTCTCTCAGCGCCATTGCTTTGCTTGATGTGTCAACGGGAGAATTTCGTACTGCCGAGTTTCAAGGGCCGCTTGCCAGGCTGCAGGCTGCCGATGAAATTCTCAAAGCCGGAGCGCGCGAGGTACTGATCGCGTCCAGCGCCGAGATGCCTGCACAGTTGGATCGGATTCAGGCGAAGACGCGCGTCGAAGACTGGGTATGGACGCGTGATTTTGCCGTACCGCTGGTCGAACGGCAATTGAATGTGCGCTCTCTGGATGGCTTTGGCCTGGCTGGACATCCGGGGGCTGCAATCGCCGCTGGAGCGGTGATCCACTATGTGCGCACTACGCAAAAAAATGAAGCGCTTCACATTGACAGCCTTAAATTTCAGGAGCACTCGACGGCGCTTGAGTTGGATCAGGTGACGGTGCGAAATCTGGAACTGATTGAGCCGCTCTTTTCCGCCGAGGACGCGAAGGCAACCCTTTTTCACTGCCTTGATGAATGCCAGACTCCCATGGGCAAGCGGCTTTTGCGCGCAACGATCCTGCGGCCATTGGTTGCTGCGCAAGCGCTCGAAGCGCGTTATGAAGCGGTGGCCGAGGCGCATGGAGATCTGCTGAAGCGGGAAGAGATTCGCCGCAGTTTTGCAGGGATTCTCGACCTTGAGCGCCTGCTGGCGCGGCTCTCGCTCGATTCGGCAGGCCCTCGCGATGTGCGCGCATTGGCCGCCAGCCTCTCACGCTTACCCGCACTAAAGACCGCGCTCCATGCGATTCAGGCCCAGCAATGGCGTGAGGTTGCCGGCAAGCTCGATCCGCTCGAAGATATCACAGCGTTGATTCAGAAAACACTTGTGGAAGAACCTCCGCTGACGCTGGTTGATGGCGGTGCGATTGCCGCTGGCGTGGACGCTGAACTCGATGATCTGCGGGCGATCTCGAAGACCGGACGCCAATCAATTGCCGCCATTGAAGAGCGGGAGCGCGCCCGTACCGGCATTAACTCGCTGAAGGTGCGCTATAACTCGGTCTTTGGTTATTACATTGAAATCACCAAGTCGAACTTAGCTCAGGCGCCGGCTGATTATGAACGCAAGCAAACGCTGGTCAATGCAGAGCGTTTTACCACGCCAGAGCTGAAAGAATACGAGATCAAGATTCTCACCGCTCATGACCGGTCGATCGAGATTGAAAAGCGGGTCTTTGCCGAGCTGCGCCGGGCTGTTCTTGAAGCGTCCAGCCGCATTCGGCGCAGCTCTGGAGCTGTAGCAGAGGCGGATTTACTTGCAAACTTTGCGCATCTGGCGTCGCTGCGGCATTATATGCGGCCGCAGCTTGTCGATGAGCCGGTGATTGAGGCGGTTGCAGCGCGTCATCCGGTCATAGAGCAGTGGATGGAAGAGCGTCGCGAAGGCCGCTTTATTGCCAATGACCTTTATCTCAATGCAGCCGGCGATGGGCCAAGCCTGCTTTTGATAACAGGCCCGAATATGGGCGGTAAGAGCACTTATTTACGTCAGGCGGCAATGCTGGTTTTACTCGCGCAGATGGGTAGCTTTGTTCCGGCGGAGAGTTTGCGCTTCGGTCTCGTTGACCGCATCTATACGCGCATCGGAGCAAGTGATAATGTAGCGCGCGGGCGCTCAACTTTCATGGTTGAGATGACCGAGACGGCGACAATTCTGAATACTGCGACAAACCGTTCGCTGATTCTTCTCGATGAGATGGGCCGCGGAACGGCCACCTTTGACGGACTATCGCTGGCCTGGGCAACGGTTGAATATCTTCATGCTGAAACAGGCGCGCGCACTCTCTTTGCCACGCACTATCATGAACTAACAATGCTGGCGGAGAAGCTGCCGCGTGTGCGCAATCTGCGCGTGGGCGTGCAAGAGGCTGCGAGCGGGATTGTCTTTCTGCATAACATTGAGCCGGGAGCCGCCAGCAAGAGTTATGGGATTGAGGTAGCGCGGCTAGCCGGTCTGCCCGCGGCTGTGATTGAGCGCGCGCGCCGCGTCTTGCGCCAGCATGAGAAGCAGGAGCGCCAAAGCGTGCAGGTCGAAACGGCTGAGCCGGTGCAATTGACAATCTTCACGCCGCTTTCGCAGCGCATCGTGGATCGCATCGAAGCAACGGATGTGAACTCGCTGACGCCGCTGCAAGCACTGAATTTACTGGAGGAGTTGCAGCAAGAGTTGAAGGAGCGCGGATGAGCCTCGCCTTGCGCCGCGCCGCTGGCAGCTTGCTGGTTGTGGGTCTCTCTGGCACAGAGTTGACCGGGCTGGAGCGTGCCTGGCTTCAGTTGGTGCGCCCGGCTGGCATCATTCTTTTCCGTCGCAATATCACAGACGCAAGGCAGACGCATGCGCTGCTCAGCGAAGCGACGTCGCTTTGCGCGGCTCACAGCTTTCGTTGCGTGGACGTGGAAGGAGGAACAGTTGACAGGCTGCGCGATGTGTTGATGCCCATGCCATCCGCGCAGGCAGTCGCGCGAACGGGAAACGAAAAGCTGATGCGCGAGCACGGTGAGTTGATTGGCCATGCGGTGAAGGCTTTTGGGTTTAACACTACGCTGGCGCCGGTGCTGGATCTTGCGCTGCCTGCATCAGCGCAAGTGATGGGAACGCGCGCCGCCGCGCCAAATGCGGAGGGCGTTGTGGCGTATGCGCGCAATTTTCTTTCGGGGCTGCGCGCGCAGGGAGTGGCCGGATGCGGTAAGCATTTTCCTGGACTAGGCGGAGGCGCTCTTGATTCGCATCTTGCGACGCCATCGATTCATAGATCGTTACGCGAACTCGATCACGAAGACCTGGTTCCATATCGTGAACTGCGCGATGAACTGTCAATGATTATGGTGAATCATGCATCCTATCCGGATACACAGGGGAAAAATCTGCCTGCCTCCGCTTCTAGGT
Organism: uncultured Occallatibacter sp.; assembly: GCA_964532725.1. Classification (GTDB taxonomy): domain Bacteria; phylum Acidobacteriota; class Terriglobia; order Terriglobales; family Acidobacteriaceae; genus Telmatobacter. Next base: position 8,156 of record CAZHKN010000058.1, on the reverse strand, counting down.
ACTGGATCACAAAAGTATTGCGCGAGCGCATTGGATACCAGGGAATTATTTTTTCCGATGACCTGGAAATGGGCGGCATTCTGAAGTTTCTACCCATTGAAGATGCGGCTGTTGCGGCAATTCGCGCAGGGATGGACCTGCTCGAAGTCTGCCACAGTCCTGAATTGATCTTGCGCGCTTATGAGTCGCTGATTGGAGAGGCAGAGCGCTCGGTTGCGTTTCGCCGATTGCTGTTGCGCCGCGCGAATCGAAATACCGGCATGCGTAAGAATTTACTTGTTAATGGTGTTGCAAGGGCATTGACAGATAAACAATTCGAGGCTCTGCGCGGCAGGATGCGCCGTTATGCGGAATTGATCTTGAAGGCGCAGGAGATCAGGCCCATATGAGCGCGAAGAGCATGACAGTAGCAGGCATCATGAGCGGGACTTCCGCGGATGGCATCGATGTGGCGCTGGCGCGGATCGCTCCCGGCAAGCTGCGAGCGAAACTCACGCTCATTGCCCATGAAGGGTTCAAGTTTCCTGCGCCGCTACGCCGCTCTGTATTGGATGCGATGAATGCAACTTCCACTTCAACCGCGGAGCTGGCGCGGCTCAATTGGAGACTGGGCATTGCATACGCGGAGGCAGTGCAAGCAACGCTGAAGCGCCACGCAGTCAAGTTGGATTTGATTGGATGCCACGGGCAGACGCTCTATCACCAACCTGACGCCGCCACTTATGCGGGCCGGCGATTCAACTGCACCTGGCAAGCGGGCGAAGCGGCGGTGCTGGCGTCGACACTGGGTATTCCTGTTGTCTCCAACTTTCGCCCAGCGGATATTCTTGCCGGTGGGCAGGGCGCGCCGCTGGTTCCTTTGCTCGACTATGTTCTTTTTGCCGATCCTCGGCGCGGACGCGTATTGCAAAACATTGGCGGTATCGCCAATTTAAGCGCAATCCCTGCCGGAGCAGCGCAAGACGCAGTAGTGGCATTCGATAATGGTCCTGGGAACATGGTAATCGATGCGCTGGCGCAGCTGCTCTACGGCGAACCCTTCGATAAGAAGGGCGCAATCGCCGCGCGTGGAGCAGTGCTCTCTGGTGTGCTAAAAGGACAACTGCGTCATCCCTACTTCCGGATCAAGCCGCCGCGTACAGCGGGGCGGGAGCAATTTGGCCGCGAGTTTGCAGAGCAATTTCTGGCGGCCTGCAAGCGCGTAAGCAAGAAGCGGGAAGATGCGCTGGCGACTGCGACGGCTCTTACGGCTGAGTCGATTGCGCAGAGTTATCAAAAATATGTTCTGCCCAGGATGAGCGGCAACGATGTGGATTATATTGTTTCTGGCGGTGGGGCACACAATCAGACATTGATGTCGATGTTGGCGCAACGGCTTTGCCCATTGGATTGCGTATTGGCTACGAGCACGGAGTTTGGATTGCCTTCTGAAGCAAAGGAGGCTGCGGCTTTTGCGCTACTGGCTTGGCAGACCTGGCATCGGTTGCCGGGCAATCTTACTTCTGCGACAGGCGCTGCCCGGCCCGCGATTCTTGGCCAGGTGACTTATGCGTAGGCTGCCATGGTTGCTCTGCCTGCTGGTATTTGCTGGCTGCCACTCAGCTTTGAAAGACGCGCGCACGGTTGTTTTTCTGATCGAGAGCAGCCCGGCGAATCTTGATCCGCGCACCGGCACAGACAATCAGTCAGAACGCATAGACGAGTTGATTTTTGATGGCCTAGTAGAGCGCGATGCGAGTTTTCGATTTACACCTGCATTAGCCGAGCGCTGGGAGCAACCGGACCCACTGACGCTGATCTTTCATCTGCGCGCAGGGGTTCACTTTCATGATGGCCGCGCGTTTACGTCGCGCGATGTATTGTGGACGATCAACTCCATGCGAAGCGGCGCAGTGATTTCCCCAAAAGCCGCTAGCTACGAGTCGGTTGATCAGATCGAGGCTCCCGACCAGCAGACGGTTATTTTTCGTCTAAAACATGCGGATAATTTCCTGCTCAACAATCTTTCCACCGGCGCAATCGGGATTGTTCCCGAGGGCAGCGGGCGCGAGTTCTGGCGGCATCCGGTGGGTACTGGGCCGTTTCGGTTTGTCAGCCAGCAGATCGATCAGGACGTCGTTGTCGAGCGAAATCCCTTAAGTTGGAGTGCCGTGCCAAAGATCCAGCGCGTTCGCTTTGCCGTGGTGCCGGATGGCATTACGCGCTCGCTGGAGCTGGAAAAAGGGTCAGCAGACGTAGCCGTGAACTCGCTGGCGATTGACGCGCTCCCGGTGCTTGCCAAGCGGCCTGATCTGCGCATTGAGGAGATGGGCGGAACGGTGGTGCAGTATCTTGCGTTTAATATCCGCGATCCTCTGCTGCAAGATTCGCGCGTACGGCAAGCAATTGCCTGTTCCATAGATCGCCGTCTGATTATTCAGACGTTGCTGGGCGGACATGCGCGCGCTGCGGACAGTTTATTGCCTCCAACACACTGGGCATGGAGTGACGCAGGGCCGCATGTTGAATACGATCCTGCTCGGGCCGCGCGATTGCTCAACGAAGCTGGATACAAACCGCTCGGCGATGGTATCCGCTTTCATCTGACGATGAAGACCAGCAATGATGAGGGTACGCGTCTCTTAGCAGCCGTGCTGCAGCAGCAACTGGCCAAGATTGGCATAGCGCTGGATTTGCGCAGTTATGAGTTTGCGACATTTTATTCGGATGTAACGAAGGGCGCGTTTCAGATGTACTCGCTGCGCTGGCTTGGCGGCAATGAGCAGCCGGATATCTTCGGCTATGCATTTTCGACGGCGCGATTTTCCCCAAAGGGCGCAAACCGCAGTCATTATTCCAACCCCAGGTTGGATGCTTTGCTGGACGATGCCGCGACTGTTGCCGATCCTGCTCGCCGCCGCGCCGATTACGTCGAGGCGCAAAAAATTTTGGCTGCCGATCTGCCGGCCATCAATCTCTGGTATACGAATTCGATTGTTGTACACAATAAGCGGCTGACAGGGATTGTGCCCACGCCTTCGGGGAGCTATACGTTTCTGGAATCGGCGACACTTACGGATAATTGATCCATTGGATAGAGTTCGCGTCATAAGACCGCGGCTGTTCTAACCAGCGCGTTTATAAGAATCAAACTTTGCGTCTTTTCCTGCGGTTTTTCATGGATTCAACCTTTTTGCGGGGTCGCTCGTCTACCCAAAGGAGAGAAGTTGATCCTGCGGATTCCGGCTTGCACCGGTCCGTGAAGAAATGGCACAGGAAGAGCAAGAAAATGATCGAAAACGTTACTCGTGGCATGCGCCTCTCGCTATTGTTCGCACTCATGGTTGGTACAACGGCCTTGTCCGCGCAGGCGCCGTCCAAGATTGTTGGAGCAATCACCTCCATCAACGGCTCGACGGTCACGGTCAAGAGCGATGCCGGAGATCTGCGGCAGGTCAATGTTCTGGAGACAGCGGTTCTCAAGCGCATTGCTCCTGGCGAAAAAGATTTGAGCGCGGCGGTTGCGATTCAGTTGAGTGATCTGGCAATTGGGGACCGGGTGCTGGTGAAACTCGACCCCAACGCGATCGGCCAAACGGCGCAGGCGTTGCAGATTATTGCGATCAAGCAGGCGGATGTCGCGCAGAAGCAGCAGAAAGATCGCGATGATTGGCAACGGCGCGGAGTGGGCGGTCTGGTCAAAAGCGTGGACACTGCAGGCGGCGTGATTGTGCTAACCAGCGGAGCCGGTGCTACGGCCAAGACGATTACCGTTCATACGACGCCGGCAACGGTACTCAAGCGCTATGCGCCGGCCTCGGTGCGCTATGACGGAGCGCAGCCGGCGCCTATCGATGCGATTCACGCGGGTGACCAGCTGCGCGCGCGCGGCGTCAAGAATGCCGACGGCACAGAGATGGCGGCCGAAGAGGTGATATCGGGGAGTTTTCGCAATATATCCGGGACGGTGGTCTCGACAGATGCGGCCAGCTCAACACTGGTGGTGAAGGACCTGGCGACCAAGAAGCAGGTGACCGTGCATGTGACGCCGGATGGGCAAATGCGCCGCTTGCCGGATCGCATGGCGCAAGGGTTGGCAGCGCGGCTCAAAGGAACGCAAACTGGCGCGGCGAATGCGCCAGCCGCATCTGCTGGCAATGCTCAGCCTGCAGGCGGGCAACCTCGCACAGGCAGCGGTCAATGGGGTGGGCAGGGCGGCGGCGATCCGCAGCAGATGCTGAGCCGCGCGCCGGCGATTCAGCTCGGTGATTTGCAAAAAGGAGAGGCCGTGATGTTGGTCTCAACCGACGGAACATCCGATGTTACGGCCATTACTATATTAGCCGGCGTTGAGCCGCTGCTTGAAGCTCCTGCGGCTAGCCGTGATCTGCTCGCCAACTGGAGCGTAGGTTCTGGCGCGCCCGACGCAGCGCAATAAGCAGCAGATGCAGACGCCGAGGAAGCATCGTTTTTCATTCGTACAAAAAAATTAAGATGAGGGACTCGTGAATTCAGGATTTCAGATTCAATTTTTGAGGCATGTTTTACTTGCTTTGATTCTTGGCGTGACCGGCGCGGCTTGGTCGCAGGCTCCGGCGCAGCCAGCAGGTGCGACGCAGAGCCAGACGCCGCAAACGACAGCTACATTGCGCGGCCACATTGCCGATCCGACCGGCGCTCTGATTCCCGGAGTAAAGGTGACGGTGACTAACCCGGCAGGGAAGCAGGTTGCAAGCGCGGTATCTGACCCGGCAGGCGCATATTCCATTGCCGGCCTAGCGCCGGGCGTATATGTGGTCAAAGCGATCGTGGATGGATTTGCGCCCTTTGCTTCGGCGACGATTCCGCTTGCCGCAGGCCAGGTGAAGCGTGTGGATATTGCCATGGCCATCGAGGTTGCGCAGCAAAGTGTGACTGTCTCCGATGAGTCGCCTACGGTGAGCGTGGAAGCCGGCAGCAACGCCAGCGCTGTCGTGATCAAGGGCAAAGATCTCGACGCGCTCTCCGACGATCCCGACGAGCTTTCTAGCGAACTGACCGCGTTGGCCGGACCTTCGGCCGGACCCAACGGAGGCCAGATTTACATTGATGGTTTCACCGGCGGGCAATTGCCGCCCAAGTCGGCCATTCGCGAGATTCGCATCAATCAAAATCCCTTTTCAGCGGAGTTTGACAAGCTGGGCTACGGACGCATTGAGATTCTCACCAAGCCTGGAACCGATAAGCTACACGGGCAGTTTTTCATAATGGGCAACGACGATGTTTTCAACACCAGCAACCCGTTTACGCCGGATGTGCTGCCCTATAATCGCATTCAATACAACGGCACCATCAATGGGTCGCTCAGCAAGACGGCTTCGTTTTTTTTCAGCTTCGAGCAGCGCGACAATCACGATGTTCAATTCTACGACTATTATCCCGCGATTCTCAGCAATGGGAGCTATGTGCTCTCACCGACACTGACCGGGGGCAGTCTCGACAATCCCCATAACCGCATCAATCTCTCTCCGCGCATCGATCTGCAACTGGGCCAGAAGAATACGCTCACTGTGCGCTATCAGTTCTATCGCGATACCGAACAAGGTGATATTTCCTCGCAGGAGTCGCCGACCCAATCCGTTGTATCTTACTCAACCGAACACCAGTTGCAGCTCAGCGATGCGGAAGTGATCAACGAGCACATTGTGAATGAGACGCGCTTTCAATATGTGCGCGATATTGAGACCAATGCGCCGGTTAGCACCGCGCCAACGATTCAGGTGAACGGCGACTTCACTGGCGGCGGCGCCTCCAGCCAGATTTCGAACAGCCATCAGGACCGCTATGAGCTGCAGAATATTACCACCATGAGCGTGGGCGCGCATGCGCTGAAGTTTGGAACGCGTCTAAGAGATTCACGTGAAGCGATTACGACAGACGGGAACTTCAACGGTACATTCACATTCACCGAGGCGAATTATCTAACCACGCTCAATTCTGGAGGCGCGTTGACCGCGGCTACAGGACCCAGCAAGCTGACGTATACAACCGGTCCATCCGGTTTTACAGCGAATCTATTCGACGCGGCGGTATTCCTCCAGGACGACTGGAAGGCGAACAAGAATCTGACTCTCTCCGGCGGGCTGCGCTGGGAGTCGCAGAATCATGTCTCTGACCACAGCGACTGGGCGCCGCGCGTGGCCTTTGCTTATGCGCTGGACGGGCACAAAGACGGCACGCAGGCCAAGACCGTACTGCGCGGCGGCTACGGAATTTTCTACGACCGCCTGCCGCTCGGCGACCTGCTTGCGGCGACGCGGCAAAGCATTACGGGCGACAGCCAGAAGCAGGTGGCTATTAGCAACCCGACCTGCTTTGACGCCAATAGCTTGAGTAATCTCAACTTGGCGAGTTGCGGTTCGGCCACGAACACTGCCAGCACCAACGTTCTGATTGCGCCGGGCTATAGTTCGCCATCTACGCAGCAGACCGGAGTGAGCCTGGAGCGGCAGCTAACCAAGACTACGACGCTGACATTCACTTATTTGCACTCCTTCGGTGTGCACCAGCTAGTTACTCGCGACTCGAACGCATACGAGCCTCTGGCGGGAACCACATACTACAACAGCTCTACAGGTCCGCGGCCAGATCCATCGCTTGGTATCGTGGATGAATATTATCCCGAGGCGGTCTTCAAACAGAATCAGCTGATCGTGAATGTCAACGCGCGCCTGACGCCGAACTTCAGCGTGTTGGGATTCTATAACCTGACTTCAGCCAACACAGACGGGGCAGGTGGAACGGCATCGAACTCGTATAATTTGAGCCAGGATTATGGGCGCGCGGGCTTTGCCTCGCGCAACATGGTCTTTCTGATGGCCAACTACACCGGCCCCTGGGCTATTCGCTTCAACCCTTTCTTGATTGCGCAGTCGGGCAAGCCTTATAACATTACAACCGCCAACGATTTTACTGGCGATAACTTCTTCAACAACCGCCCTGCGGTAGTGGATTCATCAATGTGCAACTCGGGATCAGCGCAGTATGCGCAGACTTCCTACGGTTGCCTGGACACTCAACCCACGGCCACGGAGACGCCGTTGGCCTACGACCTGGGCAATGGACCGGCGGCTGTGGCGGTGAATCTGCGCGTCAGCCGCGCATTCGGCATTGGTCCCAAGCTGGCGCCGGCCAATGGCCAGAACAACGGCGGCGGCCCGCCTCCGGGCGAAGGGCCTCGGGGCGGTGGCCGTGGCGGACCCGGTGGCGGAGGTCTTGGTCCCGGCGGCCTAGGCGGCGGCGGACGCGGCATGGGCGGCATGTTCGCGCCAACGAACACCGGCCGCAAATACACGCTGAATTTCAGCGTTCAGGCGTTAAACCTCTTCAACGACATTGACTACGGAACCCCGATTGGAACGGTTCCGACACCAATCGCGGGGACAAATAACGAATTCGCTTCGGGAGACCGGTTCGGAGAATCAACCAGCTTGGCCGGCGGGATATTCTCGCAGGGTCCGGCGGCACGGCGCATCTTCTTCCAGGCGACATTCTCGTTCTAAACCAAGGCTCTCGCGTAGCGGTGGTTCCTGTCAGCGGTGACGGGAATCACCGCAGCGTTTTTTTAGCATTGCTACTCTTCGATACTGCAGACGGTCCAGAAACGGCCATCACGGCCAGCCATCCCGTCGCGCTCCCGCTCGCCCTGAGCCGCCTGCTCCTGACCGGTAAGGAGCGCCTGTTATGGAAGGCACTGCTGTCCGGCTATAAGTTGAACAGATTCATTTGATTGGCGAAGCATGGTAATTTGTCTTGGGAGTCGATGCTCTGAAGTGCCCGTAGAATGGGGGTTTTCTCGAACAGAGTAAGACTGAGCACCTGTAGGATTTGGTAGAGACTGGCCTCCAGCTCGAGCCGTTTGCGCACAATGGCAACCAGAACGTAAACCGAAACGGCGATCCAGATTTGCGCTTTCACGGCGTTCTCGCTGGTTCCGTAGAAGGCCTTGATGCGCAGGTGCTGCTTGATCCACTTGAAGAACAACTCCACTTGCCAACGCTGCTTGTAAATCGCGGTGACGGTAGCCGCAGGCAGGGAGAAGTTGTTGGTCAGAAATGTCAACGCTCATTTAGAACTGACCCCTTAGCGCTCACTTAAAATTGACCCCTTGAGCGAGTTGGGTTGATTTGAGATGAGTT
>CAZHKN010000057.1:0-21006 GCA_964532725.1 uncultured Occallatibacter sp. | reverse complement strand
TCGTATCAACGATCTCGCGCGCGAGATGGAAGTCAAGAGCCGGCAGATTCTTGACGTATTGACGGAGTTGGGCCTGGGCGCAGGCAAGACGCACTCCAGTTCGCTGGAGGGTTACGAGGCCGAAAAGGTCCGCGCGCATTTTGAGCGCGGTTCGCGGCCGGGCGGCCAGGGCAGTTCATCGGCCTCTCGCGGCTCACAGGGCATTGCGCCCAAGATTGATCTCTCGCATGTTTCCAAGCCTGGCGACGTGCTGAAGGCCATTTTGGCGAACAAGCAGAAGGAAGAACAGGCCGCGCGACAGAGTCATTTGCCTGTGCGTCCGCCAGCCCCGGCTCCAGCAGCGCCGCCGGTTGCGGCCAGGCCTGCGGCTCCGGTTGCGGTTGCCCCTCCGCCAGCAGCCGTGAAGCCAGAGCCTCGCCGGATTGTTCCTTTGCCTCGGCAAGCGCCGCCGATTGTGGTTGCGCCGCCTGCCTCCCCGGCCATTGCCTCCCGTCCGCCGGCAAACCCAGTTGTAGCCAGGGCTCCCGGAGGATCTGTCGCATCGTATCGTCCTGCAGTGTCCGCGCCGCCGCCAATTGTTCCGGTTGTGGTCAAACCGCCGGTTTCCGTGCCGCGTCCAGCAGAGCAGCCAGCGCAGAAGGCTATCCCTGTAGCCGAAACACCCGTCATCGCTGCCGTTGAAACGCCGGTAATCGAGAGCGTTTCCGCGCCCGTTGAGCCGCCCGCGCCCGCTACACAAAGTGAAGCGCCCGCAGTTGCAAAGCCGGTTAGCGAGCCGGCTATAGCCATAGAGGTTGAAGCACAGACGCCTCCCGCTAAGGTTACTGAGCCAGAGCCAGTACCAGTTGCAGCCGCAACGGAAGACAGGAAGCCTCGCGCAGCGCAACCAGCCGCTCCTCCTACGCCGCCCGTGCGTCGCGTTGTGATGCCGCAAACCGGACCTCGTCCGGTGTATAAAGCGCCCGTAGTTGTTGCGCCTCCGCCGATGGCGGCAGGCACCGGCAACCAGGCGGGCGGAATTCAGCGCGGACGCCCGATTTTTGACCGCCGCCCCACCAGCGGCCCCGGAAGTTATCAGCAACGCCCTGGCTCTGGCCCATCCAGCGGTCCCGGCGGTCCGAGCGGTCCAGGTCAATTTGCAGGCGGCCCACGACCCAAGCATCCTACGCGCACTACACCTGGCGGATACGCAGGTCCAGGCGGCCCTGGCGCTCCCGGTGCCCGCCCCGGCTTTGGCGCGCGTCCCGGCTTTGGCGGGCCTCCTCGTCCGGGCTTCGGTGGTCCGCGTCCCGGTCCCGGCGGCGCGCCGCCGCCGACTGGCGAAGCGCCGCGCCCGCAACGTGCTCCTTCCAAGGGCCGCGGTGGCCGTCAGCAGTATCCCAAGACCAAAGAAGGCCCGATGAAGGGCTTTGTGCCGCCGCCACGTTACGGCGGGCAGCAGTACATGAGCAACGAGCCGTTGCCCATTACCCGTGAGATAACCGTCACCGAAGGCATCAGCGTCAAGGACTTGGCCGAAAAGCTCGACATCCGCGCCAAGGATCTGATCGCCACGCTGCTGATGAAGGGCGTCTTTGTCACCGTCAACCAGTCCCTCGATGCTGAGATGGTTAAGGATATGTCGGCCAAATTCGGCGCCGACGCCAAGGTCATCAGCTACGAAGAAGAGATCTCCAACCAATCCATCGAGGAGGTTCTGGAAGCCGAAAATACAGGTGAGCTCGAGGTTCCCCGTGCACCCGTCGTTACCGTGATGGGTCACGTCGATCACGGCAAGACCTCGCTGCTCGACGCGATTCGCGAGACCGACGTGGTCGCGGGCGAAGCCGGCGGCATCACCCAACACATCGGTGCCTACAAGGTGAAGTTCGCCAAGGAAGGCTCTCCCGCCTCCGGCCGCGAGATCGTCTTCCTCGATACTCCCGGCCACGAAGCCTTTACCCGCATGAGAGCGCGCGGCGCAAAGGTGACTGACATTGTTGTCATCGTTGTCGCCGCCGACGACGGCGTCATGCCGCAGACCCTCGAAGCTATCGATCACGCTAAGGCCGCTGGTGTGCCCATCATCGTTGCCATCAACAAAATCGACAAGCCCGAAGCCGATCCGGACCGGGTGCAGAAGCAGCTTGCTGATCGCGGCTTGGTCCCCGACGATTGGGGCGGCGACACGCCCTATGTCAAGGTTTCGGCCAAGAAGCGTATGAATCTCGACGGGTTACTGGAAATGATCTGTCTCGTTTCCGACGTCAAAGCGCCCAAGGCGACCCCTGGACGCAAGGCTGTCGGCTCGGTTCTCGAAGCCAAGCTGGATCGTGGCCGTGGCACCGTGGCAACTGTCCTCGTGCAAGACGGAACCCTGCGCCTCAACTCCAGCTACATTGTCGGCAACACCTTCGGCAAGGTGCGCGCCATGTTCGATGATCGTGGCCGCGCCATTGAAGAAGCCGGACCCTCGACCCCGGTCGAAGTCCTCGGCCTCGAAGCCATGCCTGACTCCGGTGATACCTTCCTGGTGGTCGCGGATCGCGATAAAGCCAAGGGCATTGCCCAGTACCGCAAGATGAAGGAGCGTGAGGCGCAACTCGCCAAAAGCTCTCGCGTCTCGCTCGAGGGACTCGCCGAGCAGATTCGCACCGCAGGCGTCAAAGACCTCCCACTCATCATCAAGGGCGATGTTACCGGCTCGGTCGAAGTGCTCGCCGATTCACTGGTCAAGATGTCCACCGAGAAGGTGCGCGTCAAGGTCATCCACTCCGGCGTCGGCTCTATTACTGAGTCGGACGTCCTGCTGGCTACAGCCTCGAACGCCATCATCATCGGCTTCAACGTGCGCCCTGAGCGTAAAGCCGCCGAGCTTGCGCATCAGGAGGACGTCGAGATTCGCCTGCACTCCATCATCTACGAGTTGCAGGACGAGATGCGCCTGGCGATGATGGGCCTGCTCGAACCCACATTCAAAGAAAACTACGTGGGCCGCGCCGAAGTCCTTCAGGTCTTCCGCATTCCCAAGGTCGGTACCATCGCCGGCTGCCGCGTGCAAGATGGTGTTATCCGCCGCGACTCCGAAGTCAAAGTCATGCGCGGCGACGAGCAGGTCTTCAAAGGAAAGATCGGCTCGCTCAAGCGCGTTAAAGACGATGTTCGCGAAGTCACCAACGGTATGGAGTGCGGCATCGGCCTGGGTAACTTCAACGACCTGAAGGAAGGCGATCTGATCGAAGCCTTCTCCACAGAAAAGCTGGCCGCCGACCTCGGCGCGCTCACCTCCGCCAAGGCATAAGCCGCGTCACACGGAGTACAACTGCAAGCAGCCAGTGATTGCATCAGAGGAATGAGCAGGCTGGCTGCTTACAGAGGCAAAGCATCGCATCGATTAGTAGCGAACGGAGAGAGATCCAATCCGATGATGGGACGACTTGCCAATTTAACCCGGCGGATCAATACAAAGCTCTGGACGGTTCGCCGCAAGGTCGCGGCAGACGATCAGGCAGTTATTGATCAGTATTTTCAGCAGGCGCCGGTCCGCAAGCTGCATATCGGCTGTGGTGAGACAGTTCTGGACGGATGGTTGAACACCGACTATGAACCCCGCGCGCGCAACGCCGTCTTTCTCGATGCAACTGCGCGCTACCCATTTGCCGGCGAGAGCTTTGACTATATCTATAGCGAGCACATGATTGAACATATATCCTACCCTCAAGGTCAGCAGATGCTGCGCGAGTGTTTTCGTGTATTGAAGACCGGTGGGCGCATCCGGGTCGTGACGCCTAACTTGTCGGCCATACTCGATCTCTACCGGTCTGATAAGTCAAAAATCCAGCAGGACTATATTGACTGGTCGACGAAATCGTTTATTCACACCGCGCCCTACAGCGAAGATACTTTTGTGATCAATAATTTTGTTCGCAATTGGGGGCATACATTTATCTATGATGAAAAAATACTTCGCTACTCCATGGAGCAGGCGGGTTTTGCAGGGATTACAAACTGCGGCCTTAATGCGAGCGTAGACCCGGCGTTGCGAGATCTCGAACACGTCCAGCGGCTCCCTGACGGGTTCCTGGAGTTGGAGTCTCTTACCTTGGAAGGGAAAAAATAAGCAGGTACATCGTTCACCGAATGCTCAGTTTATCTGCTTCTACGCGCGCCGGGGTTCCTTTCCATTCGAGAATGTTGATCAGCGCCCACGGCGCGCCTGCCAGATCATAGTGAAACTCTCCAAGCTTGTCGATAACCAGTTTGCTTGCCGGATATAAGTACCCGGTGCTCTTCGTATTGTCACTGTCATTCATGTCAAATTCGCCAATCGCAAGGTCAAATGACTCAGACGGCGCCCCTGGGATGGCTTCACCAAGCTGAAGCGGGCGATTGGTGATGAATGTGATCCTGCGCCCGGTTGGAGTTACCATCACCTGGATAAAGGCCACGTCATAGCCTATAACTCCAGTGATAGAACAGCGCCCGACGGCCTTGGTCTTAGAAAGCGCAGTGACCAATCCCTGATCCTGCCCGTCGGCGAATGCCTGAGAAAGAACCCGCAGGTCGGATGCAGTGGAGTAGTTGTAAATAGTCAGCGATATGCTAACCAGGTTATCGCCTTGAGCGTAGTTCGCCAGAATGGTTTGGGAACTCTGGCCGGCGCATGCGGAGATAACTCCAGGAATCAACAACCCCGCCAGCAGGAGGTAGAAGACTGGCTTGGCTGCAGATCGAAATCCGTCTGTGAGTGATTGCATCTGGCAATTCTCCTGCGGAGCCGCGTGAAGGGATGGCCCTGAGAGCGGTTCTCCAATAAAAGCGCCCCGGCTGGCATGGTGTTCGGTGGCATTTTCTGAAGGCGAAAGCACTTTGCCGCAGAGGTTCCTGGAACGCTTCGATTGGAGAACCGCTAGAGCGCCATCAGCACGGAATTACACGGCGACTAACTGTTCGTGAGGCTTTTGCGCCTGGACGAGTTCGTCGAAGATCGCGCGGTATTGGATCATGGCCGTGCGTAGCTCTTCGGTGGTGGCCTCAACCTTGCCTAGCCGCACAGCAACGGCGTGTGCCAGGCGGTAGTTCTCCATGACGCGGGGATAGTTGACGGATACATCGGCAGCGCGCTGCTCAAAGCTAGCCTGCGGGTAACCGCGCGCCTCAAGGAGAGCATTAATCAGGTCGTCGGCCTCGGTGACCGCTGCCTTGGGATGATCGACAAAGCGAGCTTGCACGGTATGCCATTCCGTGACGAAGCGATCCCTCTCCGTAACACCCAGATCGCGGATTGTCATAGCCTCCATGCGGCTTTTGCGATCAGCAAGTTTAGCCTCAGCCTGGCCCGTGGAGCCGTGTACAACAATAGCGCGGTCATACTCGGTGCCGAATCGGTTGCGCAGCGCCAGGGTTTTGCTCCTGCGGTGTTCTACATACGCGGCGACGGCGATGAGGATCACGAGGGCGATGACAATCCCGGTCACGATGAGCTGGGTATTGGTGAAGAAGTAGTACTCTCCGTTGAATTCAAACTGCATTGCGCTCTCCTGTGCGGGGGATGCCCGCAACGGCAGGGGCCGGATGGGCAGGGCCTCTACGCAACTGATCCTATGCAGACGGACAGCGAGATGCTGACCAGAATTGCACGGTATGGATGGGAAAAGACAGGGGCGCGGGATTATCGGGGCGATTGCATGGGGGCCAGAGCCTCTTTGCCCGAAGCAAGAATCTTCTCTACGAGTTTGTAGACGGTGGTTCCGGGCTTGCGAGGCCAATCAGTACAGGGCGGCTGATCACGCTTTTTTGCTTTTTCTGCCGCATCTCTAATTCTTTCGAGCGTAAAATGCCGAGGGTCTATGTGTTTGTCGTATCCAGGTAGATAGCCTGCTAATCTGCTGTCGCAATCGTCACCGGTTGCTACGCCCTTGGCATCCTCAAAGTGCAACAACAGCCAGTATTCAAACTTGGGATTGCTCAGCGCGAAGCCGTAATTGGTCCGGCTTTGTGCCCAGTTGTGCAGTTTAGTAAGATGATCTTCTCGCCAGGAATCCTTATCGACGACAACCCAAACCTCATCGGTCTTGAGCAGGCTCTCTTTCTGTATGTATTCTCGGACAGTCTTCAACGCCGCTTCGGGTGGCAGATGACTTTTGCTTTTGAGACATTTGACTTGAACAATCAGGTCTTGATTGAGCAGAGAAAAATACTCCGGCTCAGTGACTGTGCCTTCGGCGACGATAACGAACATGCGCTTGTAACGGCGCTGGCCTGGGAGGCGGCGGAAGCGAGGGATCATCGCACCGTCGCCCCGTCATCGCACGAAACGCTCGAGGTTCTGATTCGCGGCACACCGCCCATCCGGCCTTGCAGATAGCTCTTTCGGATGTCTTTGTCGCTGCGCACGTCCTTGAATTCGCTGAATGCGACGAGCTTCGATGCGCCGGATTCGTCGCGTTCAGTGATCCAGATTTCATCCCTGCGAAAGAGCTCCTGGGTCATCAGTTGCGTGTCGTGCGTGGTGAAGATTAGTTGGGAACGAGACGAGGTCGTCTCCTGTGCTAAGTAGTGTTCAAGGAGATTTCTGGTTAGATTGGAGTGCAGGCTTCGATCCAACTCGTCAATTACGAGCGTCAGAGGATATTGTTCTTCAAGCCAAAGTAATTGCTGCAGGAGACCGATCAAGCGGCGCGTACCGTCCGACTCATCTGCAAGCCGAAAGGGGATGTCCTCTCCGCTTTCGGTCTTGTGAATTGGCTCAAGGCGTCGCGCAACTACCTTGCCATTTTCTCTGTAAAGGAAAACATCGTTGTTGTTGTCAAACAATTCGTCCTCAAAAAAGGGATGGGCTAGTGAAAGCCACTCTCCTTCCCTTAGATGAGATGTTAGCCCGTCCACAAATTCCTTTGCAATGACTGTTTCAAGTGATAATTCTGCATGATGCAATGCCGATATGCCTGAATCGAGTTCGCGCAGTCGAGCAGTCATTTTATTAAAGAGGGGATGATTATCACTAGGGATTCTCGGTGACTTCGTGTCCAGCCAGACCGGGAGAATCAAGATGAGCTTGAGTTTAAACCAGTCATATACCACTCTGAAATCCATTAGCTTTTGAGAAACTGAATTTGAGAGGTAAAGCTGGTTATCTTGCGTTCCTTCAAATGCGAAGCGTAGCGCGGAATTCGCAGGGAATTGATCCTGCGGGTCGAGCTTCCCTTCCAATCGGCGAAAGAGAATTTCCTCGCTTGCTTTATTGATCTGCTTTAGTTCCTCATGTGCGACTTTGTTCCTCGTCACAGAGAAACTGTATTCATAGATCGACTCATCTATCAAAACCTCGAAGCGAAAGCGCGTTGGCAGCTCCGACGATTCTTTTTTTAGGCGAAACGGCTTGACCGGAATTGGTGCGTCCGCCTTCGGCGGGTCCGTAACCAACTTCTGCGCGAAGGCCAAGGCTTTGATCAGGTTGCTTTTCCCAGAAGCGTTCGCCCCATAGATCACTGCGATGGGCAGCAGCTTCAGGCCATACTTTTCGATCATTGCAATATGGTTGGAGTGCTGCTCTTCGCGGGTCGCGACCAGATCAAGGGTCACCTCATCGCGGAAGGACATCCAGTTTTCAACGGAAAAGCGTAGCAGCATGGCGGCACCTTGGGAGAAAAAATCTCTCAGAAAAGTAAATATAGACGTTTTATTGTGAATTGTCTCTATATTTGAGAGATTTTTTCTCGCATAGTGCATTTGGAAGTCAATTTGATAATCGGCGCTGAATCGGGCAAAGTATTGAGAATATTAGCGCGAATGGTCAGTCTTAAATCTCGTCCTTGCCGGGTCGCAGCATGAGGTCCTTGATGGCCTCTCGCGGATCTTTGCCCTGGTTGAGAATCAGCTCCATCTGCTCGGCGATGGGCATTTCGATGCCTTGCTTGCGGGCCAGGCCTAGCGCGGCGTGCGTGGTAAGCACACCTTCGGCAACTTTGCCGCCCAGTCCTTCGAGAACCTCCGCGAGCTTGCGGCCCTTGCCTAACTCCGCGCCGACGGTCCGGTTGCGGCTCAGCGAGCCGGTGCAGGTGAGCACCAGATCGCCCACGCCGGAGAGTCCGGCGAGGGTCTCGCGGCGGCCTCCGCAGGCAACAGCCAGACGGGTGATTTCGGCGATGCCTCGGGTCATGAGCGCCGCGGCGGAGTTGTGCCCAAGGCCAACGCCTGCGGCGACTCCGGCAGCGATGGCAATGACATTCTTGAGCGCTCCGCCCAACTCCACTCCAATCAGATCCGTAGACGTGTAAAGGCGTAGCGTCTCGGAGGAGAACTCGGCCTGAATGCGTGCGGCAATAGCCGGATCTTCAAAAGCAACGGTCACGGCGGTCGGCTGGCCCTGCGCAACTTCAAGGGCGAAGCTGGGTCCGCTGAAAGCGCCGATGGGCAGTTTGATTCCCGGTTGACCCGGCGCATCGGTTCCCAGGCAATCGGCAATCACTTCGGTCATGCGCAGATACGTCTTGTTCTCAACGCCCTTGGTGGCGCTGACCACAATCTGGCCAGGATGAATAAATGGGCGCAACCGGGCCATCGTGGAGCGCAGAAACTCGGAAGGAACTACGGAGACGATGATCTCGGCTTCGCGAACCGCCTCGCCGCTGCCGGTAACAGCAATCTCCTTGGGCAACGGAAAGCCGGGCAGAAAGAGCCTGTTTTCGCCTGCGTCGGCGATCTCCTGCGCGGCCTCGGGACTGTGCGCCCAGAGAATGACCTGATGCGTGTTGCGGCGGTGCAGCGAGAGAGCAATGGCGGTTCCCCAGGCTCCGGAACCTAAAACGGCGATGCGGCTCATGCGGTCTTCCTCGCTCCAATGCGGGATTCGGTGCCGGCGATCAGGCGGGCGATATTTTGATGGTGCTTGGCGATGATGAGCAGAGGAACAGCGACAACGACAGCGAGAAATAGGCGGCTATAGTGCGCTTCCGGCATTATCTTCCAGGCAAAGAGCGGGAAGCTGGCCGCGCCGACGATGGAGGCCAGCGAGACATAGCGGCTGATGCCGAGAAGAATCGCAAAGACGGTGATGGCCGAGAGTGCGGAAAGCGGCGAGATGGCCAGAAAAACTCCAAAGCCGGTGGAGACGCCCTTGCCGCCGCGAAAGCCGAGCCAGACCGGAAAGAAGTGACCGAGCACAGCAAAGAGCGCGGCGATGGCTTTGGCATCGGTCGCCACAAGGCCGGGAATGAAACTAGCGGCAAAATGAGCGGCCAGTAGCACTGCAGCCACGCCCTTCAGCATGTCGAGCAAAAACGTTGCAGCGCCTAGCCCCTTGGACCCGGAGCGCAGAACATTGGTGGCGCCAATGTTGCCGCTGCCCAGGGCGCGGATATCCTGTTGGCGGAAAAACCGCATCAAGAGGTATCCGTTGGGGATGGAGCCGAGCAGGTACGCGCCTGCGGCAAGAGCGATAAAGAGCATATCGAGTGTGAGTTTACCACCTGCGGTGGGGCCGTCTGCCTTCGGCTCCGGAACGGACCGTGCCACTTCGGTGGATCGAGTGCCATGGGATCGTGTGCCGAACGCAAAACGATGGCAACACCTCAGTTGACGCACCTAAGTTTGCAGCTCTTCCGCATTTGAGTTTCCTAAGAAATCAACCCCTTACACACAGCTTTCAGGGCGCGGCCATTGGGCTTAACCCTGCAAATGAGAGAAAATCAACCTCCAAATTACGCTCGTGACGTGCGGCGCTGTCGAGCATTAGAAAGATCTTGCCGATACCCTCCACATGTGGGAATTTTCAAACAATTCGAGCCACCAAGCACGACTCGGTGGGAGTGAGAGGCAAAGCGCAGCGCGGCGCGGATTTGAACTGATCCGTCTGGCCGTTCTACTGTGCCTTGCGACGCCAATGGTGCATGGGCAGGCGCTGGATATGCCCGCGAAAACAAAGACGGTCGATAGCGAGATAGCGGATATTACGGGCCGCTCCGTCGGCGCTCTGCATATCTACGGGTATGCGGACGATTGCCAGTTGCAAGTAACAGGATTGCAGTATGTACGCCATTCCTTCGGCCATATCGGGCCGGTGCGGGTGGATTACATGGGGGAAGTGATGCCGCTGATCACGCTGCACCAGCCCGCTCGATTCAACCACTTGCTTCAATCAGTCGGCAAGCAGCAACAGACCATTTACGGCGGAGACATCGCTCCGGCCGGGGCCCGTCTGCTGCTCTTTCCGCGGGCGCGCCTGCGGCCCTATTTCACTGGGGCGGGGGGTGTGGCCTTTTTCGGTTCGCCGATTCTTTCGCCGAAGGCGACACGGCTGAACTTCAGCGCCGAGTTCGGCGCTGGCTTTCAATACCGCATCAACGACCGGATGCAGATGCGCGCCGGCTACAGTGTCTTTCATCTTTCCAACGGCGACACTGGCAGCCATAACCCGGCCCTGGACACCAACTTCATCTATGTGGCGATGGTCTTCAAACAGAAACCAATCTGGAGGGTTTGGTAGGAGGAAGCGGCGCGTACCAGCCTGACGGATGAACAGCCAACGTCGGCCAAAAATGGCATAGCCAGTTCAGAATGGTCTGTATTCAAGTGGCGCTTCACAATTGGTCGGTTTTTCACTCCCGCTTTCCGTCCTCCGGGCTTATCTTGGGGGCAGGGTGTGAGGAAGCGGGATTCGGAGACACTCCGTTCCGGCCCGCATCTAAAAAGCACGAGGAAAAAGATGACCGACTTTGCCGCCGCAGGATTCTCGTACGGGGATTCGCATCAGGAAGCGCACAGAGATCCATTGAAGGGTCCGCGAACTTCGCTGACCGTTGAGGGGCTGGCGGAATCCTTTCTGGAGAATCTCTGCTTTATCCAGGGCCGCAGCCGGGAGCGGGCCACGCTGAACGACCTGTACATGGCGCTTGCGCATACCGTTCGCGACCGCCTGGTGGAGCGGTGGATCTCGACCGTGAAGAACTATCAGGCCCAGGATGTGCGCATGGTCTGCTATCTCTCGGCGGAGTTTCTGACCGGGCCGCATCTGGCCAATAACCTGATCAATCTTGGGATCTATAACGAAACCGAGCAGGCAATGCGCCAACTGGGGCTGGATCTCGAACTGCTGATTGAGCAGGAAGAGGAGCCGGGGCTGGGTAACGGCGGTTTAGGAAGGCTCGCCTCCTGCTTCATGGATTCGCTGGCCACGCTGGATATTCCGGCGATTGGGTACGGAATCCGCTACGAGTACGGCATCTTCGACCAGAAGATTCGCGACGGATGGCAGGTGGAGACGACCGATAACTGGCTGCGTTTGGGCAATCCCTGGGCGCTGGTGCGGCCGGAAGACTCCTTCGAAGTAAAGATGGGCGGGCGCACCGAGACGCATACTGATGAGAAAGGGCGGACGCGCGCGGTCTGGATTCCGCAAAAGGTCGTGCGCGGCGTGCCCAATGATACGCCGATTCTGGGCTACCACACCAACACCGCGAACACCATGCGGCTCTGGTCGGCGAAGGCCGTGGAGAGCTTTGATTTTGAGACCTTCAACACCGGAGATTATTTTGGCGCGGTGGCGCAGAAGGTCTCTTCGGAGAGCTTGTCGAAGGTTCTTTATCCCAACGACGAGGGAATTCAGGGCAAGCAACTGAGGCTGGCGCAGCAGTTCTTCTTTGTCTCCTGTTCGCTGCAGCATATTCTGCAAATTCAGAATGCGCAGCGCCGTCCGCTGGCGGAGTTGCACCGCAACTTCGCCGTGCAGATGAACGACACGCATCCGGCGATTGCCGTGGCCGAGCTGATGCGCCTGCTGGTCGACGAGAACGACTTGGAATGGGAGACGGCCTGGCATGTGACGCAGCAGACGCTCTCTTACACCAATCACACATTGCTGCCGGAAGCGCTGGAGCAGTGGCCGCGCAGCCTCTTCGGCGGGCTGTTGCCGCGGCATCTGCAAATCGTCGAGGAAATCAACCGGCGGCATCTCGAAGCGGTGGGCAAGCGCTACCCGGGAGACGGGGAACGCATGCGCCGGCTCTCGCTGATCGATGAGCGGGGCGAGACTTTTGTGCGCATGGCGCATCTGGCGGCGCTGGGAAGCCATGCGATCAATGGCGTGGCGGAACTGCACACAGAGTTGCTGAAGAGCCATGTACTGCGCGATTTTTATGAGTTGACGCCGCAGAAGTTTTTCAACAAGACGAATGGCGTAACGCCGCGCCGCTGGATGGTGTTGTGCAATCCGCGGCTGGCGCATCTGCTGACCTCACGGCTGGGGCCGGGTTGGGTGAGCGATCTGCACAAGCTGCGCAAACTGGAGCCGATGATCGAAGATCCCGGGCTACGCGAAGAGTGGCGGTCCATCAAGCAGTACAACAAGCTGCAACTTGCCAGCTATATCCATGAGCGGCTCGGCATCAATGTGGATACTGATTCGATCTTCGATGTGCTGGTCAAACGGCTGCACGAGTACAAGCGACAGCACTTGCAGTTGCTGCATATTCTTACGCTTTACAAGCGGCTGCAGCGCCAGCCCGACCTGGAGATGGTTCCGCGGACCTTTCTCTTCGGCGGCAAGGCGGCGCCGGGGTATCGCATGGCCAAGCTGATCATCAAGCTGGTCCATTCCATCGGCGAGGCCATCAACACCGATCCGCTGGTGCGGGGGCGGATGAGAGTGGTCTTCCTTCCCGATTTCAGCGTCAAGTTGGGCCATCGCGTCTACCCGGCGGCCGATCTCTCCGAGCAAATCTCGCTGGCCGGCAAAGAAGCATCCGGCACCGGCAATATGAAGTTCGCGATGAACGGCGCGCTGACCATCGGCACCCTCGATGGCGCGAATATCGAGATTCGCGAAGAGGTGGGCGCTGAAAATTTCTTCCTCTTCGGGCTGACCACGCCGGAGGTCGAGCAGCGCAAGGTGGAGGGCTATCATCCCCGCCAGGTCTATGAATCAAACCCCATGCTCCGCGAGGTGCTGGATGCCTTGGTCAGCGGAGAGTTTTCGCATGGCGACAAGGGCCTTTTCGAGCCGCTCTATAACTCGCTGCTGAGCGTCGATGAGTACATGCTCCTGGCAGACTACCAGTTCTATATTGATTGCCAGGACCGGGTCAGCGCTGCCTACAAAGATCAGGAAGCATGGACGCGGATGTCGATCCTCAATGTAACTCGAATTGGAAAATTTTCATCCGACCGCTCGATCCGCGATTATTGCGCGGATATATGGAAGGCATGGCCGACGAAGATCCAAATCTAGACGCGCTGAGATGGACGGTGGGCCGTATCATGGAAGCGAATCGCCGCCTTCGGAGTGGCGAAAACCCTCAGAATTTGCCCCCCTGCAAAGCAGCTTTTTGATGTGTTAGAAAAATCTTTTGATACGTTACCAAAACGGAACTTTAGTGCCCTGTGGTTCTCTGACAAAATTCGGTACAGTTGCACCAGGGGTTCCATCCGGAGCCTGGGGATATGCCAATGGAAGCTACAAAAGCCGGGACAGCAGTCGCGAATACGGTCGTACGTCCGGCGGTGACCAGCCAGGAAGTGCGTTGCGCCGTGCGTTTTCCTCTTGTGCTGCCCGTAGTGCTCTCGACCGAGCAAGGCGAAATTACCGCTGTGACTTCCAATGTTTCCGCCAGCGGGGTGCTCTTCGAGGTGGAGTTCCTGGAGAGCGACCGGCCGCTGCAGATGGGCCTTGAACTGCGCTTTGCGCTGCGCATGCCGGGAGAAGTGCTGGGAACCGGTCGAGATGTGCTGGTTCAATGCACCGGGCGTGTGGTACGCTGCATGATGAGCCAGACTAACTATCAAGCCGCCGCCACCATCGACGAATATCAGTTCGCCGAGCAGTGAGGCATGATAGTAACTTTAGGTCCGGCAGGTCAGTCGCAACTATGGATTACTTGGACGATTCGCCGGAAGGCGAAACAGCCGACATTGAGGCAAGGCCGGGATCGGTGCGCATTATCCTCGCCGACTCGCAGGCTATTTACCGCGTAGGCATCCGCAAGGTCTTTGCGTTGGAAGACGATCTCCGTGTGGTTGCCCAGGCGGATTCGCTGGAGAATCTTCGCGCCGCCATCGAGCGCTACCCCACGGACATTGTCTTGCTCGAAGGCAGCCTCCTGGCCGGCACATCCAACGTCATCCCCGACCTGATCAAGAAGGCCCCCGAGGTCAAGCTCATCGTGCAGGCCGTTTCTGCCGACGAAAGCCATACCGTGGAGCTTTACCGGCGCGGGGTGCGCGGCATCATCTCCCGCTCCATCTCGCCGGATTTGCTGGTCAAGTGCGTCCGCCGCATCGCCGCGGGCGAAACCTGGATCGACAACCAATCGATCAACTGGGTCATCGAGGCCTATCGCGCCCAGGCATCGGCGCTGGTCAGCCCGCAAAACCAACCCCGGCTCTCGGTCAAGGAGATGTCCATCATCACCTGCATCACCCAGGGCAAGCGCAACAAAGAGATCGCCTACCAGATGGGCACCACCGAGCAGGTGATCAAGAACTACCTGCGCAAGATCTATGACAAACTGGGCGTCAGCGACCGCCTCGAACTGGCCCTTTACTGCCTGCATAACAAGATCATTCAGACCGATGCCGAAGAGGCGGAGGCGCTGCGGTAGGCAATTTTTCGCATCAAGTTGAGTGGCTCTCCCCCGCCATGAACCCGCCCAACCGAAACTGCGGCAGTGTGCGAGACAGACCTGCGCCTCTGTTCGCCGGCAAGTCTTTTCTCGGCGCAATTTCTGGACAAGTAAACTAAAGCAATGGCCAGCGGCCTCATCCTCGGCATTGAATCCTCTTGCGACGAAACGGCTGCGGCGGTTGTCGCGCGGGGCACACGGACACTTTCCTCCGCGGTAGCCTCGCAGATCGCGACCCATGCCCGCTACGGCGGGGTGGTGCCGGAGCTGGCCAGCCGCGAGCACTTGCGCGCCATTGTTCCCGTGGTCCGCGCCGCCCTGGCCGAGGCGGGATGCACACTGGCTGACCTGGATGCAATTGCCGTGACCGCCGGGCCGGGCTTGGCCGGGGCGCTGCTGGTGGGCATCACGTATGCGAAGGCGCTTTCCTTCGCCCTGAATCGGCCGCTGATCGCAGTCAATCACTTGGAAGGGCATATCCATGCGGTGCTGCTGCATCAGGCCGAGCAGGCAATGAAGGCTACGGGCTTCAGCCCGTACGTTCAACAGTCCGGCGAGAACCGGGCTTTAGCTCCTGAGGCAAATCTTGCGCAATCAGCGACAAAAGAGCCAGCCTTGGCCCTCGTCGTCTCCGGTGGCCACACGCATCTGTATCTCGCTCAACAGGCCGGCAAAGCCTGGCGCTACCGGCTGATTGGCCGCACTCTCGACGACGCCGCAGGCGAAGCCTACGACAAGGTTGCTAAGCTGCTCGGGCTGGGCTACCCCGGTGGTCCGTGGATTGACTCTCTTGCGCAATTCGGCAATCCACGCGCCGTGCCCTTTGCCTTTTCGCAGATCAAGACCAAGCTGCACTTAGCTGGAAGGCCGCCGCGTACCAAAGCCGCCCGCACAGCCCCCATCGCGGAGCTGGACCCGCGTTTTCTCTTCTCTTTTTCCGGCATCAAGACAGCGGTTCTGCGCTACGTTGAGTTGCACGGCCTGCGCGCCGAGGCCGAGGCCCGCGCCGCACGGTTTTTTTCGACTCAGCCAGCCGCTACTCCCCCAAAAATCAGGGAAGACGCCCTCGCGCTCTGCCCGCAACCGACTCTGGACCTCATCGCCAGCTTTCAACATGCGGTAGTCGGCGATCTGCTCAAGAAGACCTTTGCCGCAGCCGAGAGCCTCGGCGCAAAGCGTATCCTTGTCACCGGCGGAGTGGCCGCCAACCGCGAACTCCGTGCTCGTTTCACCGTCGAGGCGGCCCGTCGCTCGGTGAGCATGGCCTTCCCGACGCTGGCTCTCTCCACGGACAACGCAGCAATGATCGCCGCTGCAGCCTGGCCGCGGTTCGTGGCCGGCGAATTTGCTGACAGCGCTCTCTCCGCTGAGCCGTCCCTGGTCTTGGGCGGCAGCCTTCGTGGCTAATTCCTTCCATGCGTCCCGCCGATAACCCTGCAGGCGCTTCAGCAGAAAAGAACTGGCCGGTACGGACAATCGCATCGTTCGCGATGTAGGATTATGGCGTTGAAGAATGCGGTGGGTTGCCGCATTCCGGAGCGCCAGGCTGTTCAGGAATGCAGAACCCATGCAGGGTCAGGGAGTGTGCGGAATGAAGATTTGGGCAAATACAGCGGTATTGATCGTGTGCGGGCTGAGCCTGCTGCTTTCGGCATGCGGAGGCGGAGGGAGCTCAAGTTGCGGCCTTTCTTGCAGCGGAGTATCGGCTTACACCTTGACGGTAGACTCGGCCACCCCGGCAAGCGGAGCGGCAATAACTGCTTCTCCCAAAGACAACAGCGGCGCCTCCAGCGGAACTACGGGCTTTACGTTGACCTACAACGCCGGTACAGCAGTTACGCTCACCGCGCCAGCTACCTCGGGAAGCTATTCGTTTGTGAGCTGGTCCGGCTGCACAACCACGACGGCTGAAACCTGTTCCGTTACGCTCAATGCCAATACCACCGTAACCGCTACCTACAGCCAACCGTCGATTACGGCAGTGGCCGTGATGCCCAACCCTGAGACGGCGATGATCGGCGCACAAGTCCAGTTCACCGCGAATGTGACCGGAACGAATAGTTTCAGCTCGGCAGTGACCTGGTCAGTCGCCGCTCCTTCGGGAAGCAGCTTGAGCCCTGGCAATATCTCATCGACGGGCCTCTACACCACACCATACCCAGCCCCGGCAACGGTGACGGTAACTGCCACCAGCAGCGAGGACTCCACCAAGAGCGGCAGCGTAGTTGTTACACTTGCCGCGCCCGCCAAGACCTCCGGACCCGCGTTGAGCGTGAATACCAGCACCACGGGCCGCCCCGCCATCAGCCCGTACATCTACGGCTGGAATAACTATCAGCTCAATACCACCGCGGCCAAGGCTGCCAATATCACTGTTGACCGCTTCGGCGGCGATGGATCGCAGCGCTATAACTACCTGCTCGATGTGACCAGCTCAGCCAGCGACTGGTGGTTTGAGAACCAGCAGGGCAATACCGGCGTCGAGGATACAGGCGCGTTCAACACTCAAGTCGAGAGCGACGCTTCCATGGGCGTCAAGACACTGGGCACTGTGGACGTGCTTGGCTGGGTGGCCAAGGATGGCGCCTCCTGCAGCTTTCCGAAGGCGACCTACCCCAGCCAGTATGCTTTTTCGCCCGACAGGAGCAACGACTGCGGCGACGGCGAAACAACCAGTCAGACCGACATCACCGGCAACGATCCAACTGTTACCAGCACCCCGGTGACTGCATCCTTTACAAACCAGTGGGTGACGTATCTGGTGGGCAAGTTCGGCACTGCGGCCAATGGCGGCGTGGCAGCCTATGACCTGGACAATGAGCCGGCCTGGTGGGATGCCGTTCATCGCGATGTGCACCCCGTAGCCTCAACGTACGACGAAGTGACCAACAACGGAATTGCTGTTGCAGAGGCCGTCAAGACCGCTGATCCGACCGCCGCGGTGAGCGGCCCGGTGGTCGATTACTGGTGGAACTACTTCTATTCCAAGAAGGATATCGAGAACGGCTGGGGGCACGGCAACCCCTGCTATCAGCCATGGAGCAATCCTATCGACCGCGAAGCCCACGGCGGCGTGCCGTTCATCGAGTACTATCTGCAGCAGTTCGCGGCCTATCAAACAGCGCACAGCGTCCGGCTGCTCGACTATCTGGATCTGCACACTTACTTCGCCGCGGACAATCTGGGATTCGCGCTGGCAGGCGATACGAACTCGCAGATTGCGCGGCTGAACTCGACTCGTGTCTTCTGGGATCCGACCTATACTGACCCGAATTATCCGCAGCCGAACTACACCACTGACTCCAATTACACAGCTTCTTGCAGTACGCCGTTGCAGGCGCCGCAACTGATTCCGATGGCCAAAGCCTGGGTTGCCAAGGATTACCCCGGCACCAAGGTGGCTTTCACTGAATTCAATTGGGGCGGCCAGGAGCACATCAACGGCGCGCTGGCCCAGGCAGACATTCTGGGAATCTTTGGCGCATACGGTCTCGATCTGGCCACGCTCTGGGGACCACCTAACCCAACCTCGCAGGTCCCCGGCCTGATGGCGTACGAAATCTACCGCAACTACGACGGCAAAAACTCGGTCTTCGGCAATACGTCGCTGGCTTCGACGAGCGGCAATCAGGGCCAGCTCTCCGTCTATGGCGCGGTACGTAGCTCAGACAATGCAATCACGATCGTTGTGATCAACAAGACCTACGGCGACCTGACCAGCACGCTCTCGTTGGGCAACTTTACCCCCAACGGCGTTGCCCAGGTTTACCTCTACAGCAATGCCAACCTGGCGGCAATTGTTGCCCAGCCAAATATCACCGTCACCGCGCCGACGGGCAGCAGCACAACCAGCACCATCAGCACTACTTTCCCCGCCAGCTCGATCACGCTCTTTGTGATTCCGCAGTAAGCGCGGGTGCAGCCTGCAGCAAACCTAAGCGGTCCGGTTTTCCAGCAATTGGAAAGCCGGGCCGCTTTCGTTTGTGCACTTATCTCAGTTGACGTTATGCGCCTACCGGCTTTTCCGGAACACACCAGGAGACCACCGCGCAGATCGTCAGAATTGCGCCCATGATCGCCAGCGACAGAACAATCGGCACCTCGATCCAGCGGGCAAAGAGCATCTTCAGCGCGACAAAAGCCAGCAACGCGCCTAGCCCATAGTGCAGCAGCCGGAAGCGATTGAGCAGCGCCGCCAGCGCAAAATAGAGTGAGCGCAGCCCCAGAATCGCCGCGATATTCGAGGTGTACACCACAAAGGGATTGTGACTCACGGCCAGTACCGCTGGAATGGAATCGACCGCGAAGAGCAGGTCAGTGACTTCGACGGCCAGAATCACCGGCAACAGCGACCCCTTGGCTGGCTGCAGCCTGCGAATCCACTCCGGCACCGCCGCATTTGCCGAGCCGCCCCGCACCAGCCTCCACGCCGCATAGAGCAGAATCAGGCCGAAGATCCAGGTGATCCACTCAAAGCGATTGAGCAGCGTGATGCCCGCGGCTATAAACAGCGCCCGCAACACTACCGCTCCGGCTACGCCCCACAGCAACGCCCTATGCTGCCGCTGCATACTGATCTGGAAACCCTGAAAAATGACCAGGAAGACGAAGAGATTGTCCACGCTGAGCGAGGTCTCAATCGCGTAGCCCGCCACGAATTCCAAAGCTGGTTGATGGCCTTTGGCAAGGTCAATCCATGCGGCAAAACACGCTGCTGCCAGCGCCAGCACACCCGTCCAGAGCCAGGCAGCGGTCTGCGCGCTGCGCGCATCGCTTCTGTGCCCAGGGAGCAGGGAATCGGCCAGTAACAGCCCGGCAACCGCCGCATGAAACCCAAGCCACCAGAGCCACGAAACGCCACCAATCATAGTTGGATGGTACAGCAACCCCTGCGGTGGGGCTGCGGGCTTTGCCGTGGCGAGAGGTTGGGATTCGTGCTTTCCCAGGTCTCAGAAGCTAAACCTTGGAAAGCACGGCTACAATACAAAATGATTCCACCCCTGCCCCTTGGTGGGCAGGAAGCGAGGCCAGCTTTTCGGGGCTGGCTTCAGTGTTTGGGGCGTTTCGGCCCTATCCGTAATCCCAGAAAAGAGATCTGACCGAGAGCAATCGCACAAGCAATGAGGAGATTCACCCATGCCGGAGAAGAGTGATTTTGCCGCCGAAAAATTGCATCCCAACACGCGCGTGCTGACCGAGGGCTTTGATCCGCGTTTATCGGTTGGCTCAGCCCGGCCCGCCGTCTTTCGCAGTTCGACCTACGTCTTCTCGACGCCGGAGGCGGCAGAGCGGGCTTTCAATATCACCTCTGGCCGGGCGCAACTCGATGAGCATGAGCAAGTGGATCTGATTTACTCGCGGTTCAACCATCCCAATGCGGAGATTCTTGAGAAGCAGCTCGTTCCGCTGGAGCGTGGCGCAGAAGCGGCCCTGGTCTTCAACACCGGCATGTCGGCCATCATGACGGCGTTGTTCTGCGTGCTTAAACCCGGGCAGACAGTTGTCTACACCACGCCGATCTATGGCGGAACCCTGCAACTCCTGCGCGACTTTCTGCCTCGCTGGGGCGTACGTGGCATCGCTGCCCCGGCGGTCAATGGAGAGCTGCTGGATGGAGCAATCCGCTCCGCCCCAAACCTCGGTATGGTCCTCATCGAAACGCCGGTGAATCCAACTCTGGTGATGAGCGATATCCGGCGCGCCTGTGCGACCGTTGAAGCTCTCCAGTCGAACGCAGACGGAAGCCGCCCTCTCGTCATGATCGACAACACGATGCTCGGTCCTGCGTTTCAGCATCCGCTGCCTCTGGGCGCGGATCTTGTTGTCTACTCGGGGACCAAGTACCTCGCCGGCCACAGCGACCTGTTGGCTGGAGTGATCCTCGGCAAAGACCCCACGCTGGTGGGCAAGATCATGCGCACCCGCAGCCTGTTTGGCAACATCCTCCAGCCGGATGAGTGCTGGATGCTGAATGGCCGTCTGCCGACTGTCGTCCTGCGGATGAACCGCCAGAGCAAGAACGCGCAACGCATCGCCGAGGCACTGCACAAGCACCCGAAGATTGAGCGAGTCATCTATCCAACCTTGTTCGACGACCCGCAACAGGTTGCGATTTACAAAGAGCAGTGCGACTTTCCCGGAGGCATGTTTTCAATCGTGCTCCGCGGGGGCAAGGCCGCGGCCTTCGACTTCCTGCGGCATATCACCATCGGACGCAACGCCGTCTCTCTCGGCGGCGTCGAGACGCTGGCCTGCCATCCCAACTCCACCACGCACTCCGGCTTTACCCAGGAAGAGTTCGCAGCAACGGGCATGTCCGAGGGCCTGGTGCGTATCTCGGTCGGCATCGAGGACTGGCGTGACTTGCTGGCGGACTTTGAACAGGCCCTCGAACGGTGCTGAATCTGGGCCA
>CAZHKN010000056.1:0-21015 GCA_964532725.1 uncultured Occallatibacter sp. | reverse complement strand
GGCGCAGGAGGCGATGACATCGCTCGACGAAGTGTAATTGAGATTGACGGCAACGCGGCCGAGGAGCATGAGCGCGTAGTTGGTGAGCGCTCCGCCGACGGATGGAGGCAGGAGCAGGCCGACCATTTGCTGGTTGCCGATTTGCGGACGCAGGCGGCGGGCGATGTAGATGGTTTTGTTGAGCGCGGATGCGAAGGTGACTTTGGGGGTTTTGCCGTCGGCCATCATAAAGCGCAGCGGGTGGCGGCGGGCCGAGCGGACAAAGGAGCGGTCGAGCGTCTTCATGCGGAGTTTGCGGCGCTGGAATGCTTCGGCGTGCAGTTCCTGCACCGCGGCGCGGACCTGGATTGCGGTTGACTCGGACGGCATGGGCGCGCCGAAGCTGACGGTGACGGGATAAGGGATGCGGCGTGGCATCTTCCACAGGAAGCGTCCGCGCTCGAAGCTGAAGATGCTGCCCCAGACGCCGTCGAGGTTGACGGGAATGATGGGCACTTCAACGCTCTTCATAATGCGTTCGAGGCCGCGCCGGAAAGGAAGCATCTGCCCGGTGCGCGTGATCTGCCCTTCGGCGAAGATGCAGACGATCTCGTCGTTGCGCAAGGCCTCGCTGGCCACTTGCAGGGAGCGAATCATGTCGCGCGGGCGCTGCTCGCTGGAGATGGGAATCGCTTTCATCATCTGCGCGAAGGGCTTGACGAGCTTGTGGTCGTAGATGCCCTTGTACATGAGGAAGCGAATCGGCCTGTCGGTTGAGGCAATGAGCAAAGCCGCATCCACAAACGACATGTGATTGCAGACCAGCAGAGCGCCGGTGCGCTCGGGGAAGTTATCGCGCCCGAGAACCTTGACGAGATAAACCGTATGAGTCATGAAGAAGAGAACCAGGCGGCCAAACCACTCCGGCAAGAGCATCAGGACGTAGACGGTTCCGGCAGCGGTGATAAGCGAGGCCGCGACAATGACGCCGCGCGGATCGAGATGAATGTATTTGGTGAAGACGTAATAGACGCCCGAAGAGAGCGTGATCCCGACGAACGAAAGCAGGTTAGACGCGGCGATGATGCCGCCCTTGTCTTCCTCTTTGGGGCGATGCTGGATAAGCGCATTGACCGGAACGGCATAGAAGCCGGCCCAGAATCCGAGCACGCTGAGCAGTACCGCGGAACCGATGATGCCGTGATGCATAGCGCCCAGGAACAGGCCAGTGACGGTCATGCCGATGGAGCCGAGGGGGATGAGGCCGTACTCGATTTTGTTGCCGCTGACATAGCCGGCGACCAAGCTGCCCAGGCCGATGCCGATAGCCATCGCCGCGCTGAGCAAGCCGGTTTTGGAGGGACCGATATGCAGAACATCCGGCCCATAGACAAAGACTGTCAAAGACAGCAGCGAGCCGAGAAACCAGAAATAGGTGTTGCCGACGACGGCTAGAAAAAGCGGCGGGTCGCGGCGCATCAGCGTGATCTGATGCCAGAGATCTCCGACAATATTGACTCGGAATTTCTTTTCAGGCGCGGCAATGGGGACGCGATCGATGCCGAAGCTGGTCGTGAGTCCGAAGACTGAGAGCGCAAGAAGAATATAGCCCGCGTAGACTTCGCGCCCCTGAAAACGCTCTGCCAACGCTGTTCCGGAGACGGTACCGAGAATGATCGCCAGGAATGTTCCCAGCTCGATCACGCCGTTGCCCCAGGAGAGGCGCTTGGCGGGGAGCAGTTCGGGCAGCAGGCCATACTTTGATGGCCCAAAGAGCGCGGCCTGCGTGGCTACCAGTGTCAGCGCGACGAGGGAAACCGGCAACCGGTGTGTGGCCAGCCCAGCAAAGGCAACCAGCATTGAGGCAATCTCCATCCCTTTGGTCCAGATGGTGATTTGCCGCTTGCTGAAGCGGTCGGCCAGCCAACCGCCGGTCATACTGAAGAGCACGAAGGGAACGGAAAAGAGCAGCGTGGCCATGGAGACGAAGCTCTCACGCTGATCTTTGCCGAGGCCCATGCCGACGATGATCGAGAGCAGCAGGTACCGCAGGACGTTATCGCTAAAGGCTCCCTGGAACTGGGTAACAATGAGCGCCCAGAAGCCGCGCGTGCTGCGGGTGGGTTCGGCTGCGGGGATTGGCGATTGGTTGCTGCTTGTTTCGGTCTCGGTCATGAAATAGGGTGCTCTCCCGTGCTGCTGATTGTACCGGATCGGCAATATGGCTCGGTATTTTTGTGCATGGAAGGAGTTAGCGATGCATCGATGCTATAAACCTTGATCTGTTCAGAAAATGAATTCTGGTCCAGCCTGAGGAAAATGAAATCGTTTACAGCTTTATCCCCGATGATATATATTTCGGCATGGTTCTGCCCGAGGAGTAACATCTCCAAGGGATACAGAGTTATTTCCAAAGGGGACTTCCATGTCTGACCTTACACGGCGGCATCTGCTTCGCTCCGGCCTCACCCTGTCTGCTTCATCGCTGATCGCCCGCTCGGCCTGGGGGCGCGCGGCGGCGGCGCTGGCCGGTGCATCGAATATCCAAACAGGTACGCTCAACGCAGTTGCGCCGCGCGAGCGGTTGCTCTTTGATTTCGGATGGAAGTTCCAGTTTGGCCATGGCACCGACCCGTCGAAGGATCTGGGATTTGGTTACGGCCAGGGAGATTTCTCCAAGACCGGCGACTTTGCCTTTGCCAAGACTGGCTTTGACGATTCAAAATGGCGCACGCTCAACCTGCCCCATGATTGGGCCGTTGAGCTGCCCTTCGTGCGCGACGAGGCGTTGCAATCGCATGGCTATAAGCCGATTGGACGCCGCTACCCGGAGACCAGCGTGGGCTGGTACCGGCGCGAGTTTGATATTCCGGCCAGCGACCTGGGCCGCCGCATTGTGCTTGATTTTGACGGGGCCTTCCGCAGCATTCTGGTCTTCGTCAACGGCTGCTTTATCGGCCGCAACGACAACGGCTATGCGCCCTTTCACTTCGATCTGACGGACTTCCTTAAATACGGCGGGAAGAATTGCATTATCGCCCGCGTAGACGCAAGCTTTGGCGACGGATGGTTCTACGAGGGCGCGGGCATCTATCGCCATCTCTGGCTGACCAAGACCGACGCGCTGCACTTGGGGCAATGGGAGAGTTACGTCCGTGCGGAACACAAAGGAAACCTAGCTATACTCTCTCTCGGCACTGTCCTCGTGAACGAAGGCGTAAAACCTGAACCTGTAGACATAGAGTGGCAGGTTTTCGACGCCGATGGGAAACTCGTACCAGGGAGTTGCGGAGCAGGACGTTCAACTCCCATCCAACCGGATGAATCAGCAACTTTCACAGGCGAGCTGAAATTTCCGAACCCCACTCTGTGGTCGCCTGAAAGGCCCTATTTATATTCCGCGATTGTGACAGTCAAGACAGATGGCAAAGTGCGCGATGCCGAGCGCATCACATTCGGCGTGCGCACGGCGGTCTTCGATGCAGACAAGGGCTTCTTCCTCAATGGAAAATCTCTCAAGATTCAAGGCACCTGCAACCATCAGGATCACGCGGGCGTGGGCGCTGCGCTGCCTGACCGGCTGCAATACTTCCGGCTCGGTGTATTGAAGGAGATGGGCGGCAATGCCGTGCGCACCTCGCACAATATGCCCACGCCGGAGTGGGTGGAGGGCTGCGAGCGCATGGGACTGATGATGATGTGCGAGACGCGGCAGATGAGTTCGAGCGCCGAGGGGCTTGCGCAGTTGGAAGCAATGGTCAAGCGCTATCGCAACTCGCCGTCGATCATTCTCTGGTCCACCGGCAACGAGGAATGGCAGCTGCAGAATGCGATGGCCGAGCAGGGCGAAAAGATTTCGACGACCATGGTGCGCCATGTGCATGAGCTGGACCCCACGCGCCCGGTCTCCGCGGCAGTGAATGGAACCAATGAAAAGGGCGTGACGGTGCCGTTCGATGTGGTCGGCTTCAACTACAATCTCAAGTATCCCGACGATTATCACAAGAACAATCCCAAGCGGCCCCTGTATGGTTCGGAGACGGCCAGCGCGATTGCCACGCGCGGCGAGTACTCGACCGACCCGCTGCGCAATACGCTCAGCGCCTACGACGTAAACCACACCAACTGGAGCGAACTGGCCGAGGAGTGGTGGAGGTTCTATGGCACACGCGATTGGGAGGCAGGCGGCTTTGCCTGGACCGGCTTTGATTATCGCGGCGAACCGACTCCCTATGGTTGGCCTTCGATTAACTCGCAGTTTGGCATTGTGGATCTATGCGGGTTCCCCAAGGACACCTTCTATTACTACAAATCCTGGTGGGGAGCGGAGCCGGTTTTGCATCTGTTTCCGCACTGGAACTTTGAAGGCAAAGAGGGCGAGACGATTCCGGTATGGGTCTTCTCGAATCTCGATGAGGTTGAGCTGTTTGTGAACGGCACGAGCCAAGGAAGCCAGAAGGTGCCGCATCTCGGCCATGTGGAGTGGAAGGCTAAATATGGGCCGGGCTTTATTGAGGCGCGCGGGATGAAAGACGGCAAGGTGGTGCTGACGGAAAAGCGCGAGACGACGGGACCAACGGTTGCGATCCGTTTGACCGCCGACCGCTCCGAAATCAATGCCGACGGAGAAGACATCGCCATTCTCAAAGTGGAGGCGCTGGACAAGGACGGCCGCGCAGTGCCGACGGCTTCGAACTTTATCGGCTTCAAGGTCACCGGCGAAGGCGCGCTGATCGGCGTGGGCAACGGAGATCCCAACTGCCAGGAAAGCGATAAGGAGCCGAAGCGTTCCCTCTTCAACGGGCTGGCGCAGGTGATCGTGCAGGCGACGAAGAAGGCGGGAGAGATTCACATTGAAGCCGTGAAAGAAGGCTGGGACGGTCCGGAGCTGACACCGGCCAAGCTGGTGATAACTACGAAGAAGGTGGAGTTGCGGCCCGCGGTGGGGTAGGTGTTCATCAATATCCCAGGTCCCCGAGTGCGAGGGACCTGGGGCACCCAGAATTTACCAATCGGTCAGAGTACCGTCGAGCTTGCGGTTGATGGGTAAGTAGGCGCGCTGATAGGGATACTTCGCGGCCAGCTTTTCGTCGAGGTCAACGCCCAGTCCGGGCGCGTTGCCTGGATGCATCACGCCGTCTTTGAAAGTGTAGTTATGCGGGAAGACCGCATTGGTCTCTTCGTTGTGCAGCATCAGCTCCTGAATGCCGAAGTTATGCACCGCGCTATCAAAATGCAGAGCCGCGGCCATCGTAACTGGAGATAAGTCAGTCGCTCCGTGAAAGCCGGTGCGGACATGATAGAGCGCGGCAAAATCCGCTACTTTTTTCAAGTGAGTTATGCCGCCGCCATGCACTAGAGTCATGCGCAGATAGTCAATCCATTGGTTGCGAATCAGGTCGTGCGCGTCCCATATCGAGTTAAATACTTCGCCGACGGCAATCGGCGTCGTAGTGTGCTGGCGAATGATCTTGAAGCCCTCCTGCAACTCAGCCGGAGTGGGGTCTTCCATCCAGAAAAGATGAAACGGCTCGAGTTCCCTGCCCAGACGGCCGGCTTCAATCGGAGTGAGGCGGTGATGGCAATCGTGCAGCAGATGCAGCTCTTCACCGAAGGTTTCGCGCACTTTGGCAAAGAGAGTCGGTACATGGCGGAGGTATAACTCGCTGGACCACGCATTTTCAGAGGGCAGGCCACGCTCCGCCGGCTCATAGCGACCGGAGCCTTTTGCAATACCGTAGGTGGTCGAAAGGCCGGGAATCCCGCTCTGTACGCGGATGGCTTTAAAACCTTGGTCGCGATGGCGGGCAACGTCTTCGAGAGCATGATCTATGTCTTTGCCGTTGGCGTGTCCGTAGACCAGCACGCCATCGCGGCTCTTGCCTCCGAGCAGGTTATAGACCGGGGTATTGAGCGCCTTGCCCTTGATGTCCCACAACGCCACGTCAACGGCTGCAATTGCCGACATGGTGACCGGCCCGCGCCGCCAGTATGCGCCGCGATAGAGATATTGCCAGATGTCTTCGGTCTGAAACGGGTCGCGCCCGATGATGCATGGAAGCACATGATCAGTAAGATAACTGGCCACGGCAAGCTCGCGTCCGTTGAGTGTCGCGTCGCCGAGTCCGTAGATGCCTTCGTCGGTCTCGATCTTCAGCGTGACAAAATTGCGCCCCGGCGAGGTGATGTTGACGGATGCGTTGATGATCTTCATAGCGGCTTGCTTTCCTGGTCCCTATTCCCTGCTTTATTGATTCACACCGCTGGCCAAAAAGCCGCCATCTACCGCAATGATTTCTCCGGTGATGAAGGAAGCTGCCTCAGAGGAAAGAAAAATTGCTGTGCCGGCCATCTCGCGGGCCTCGCCGAAGCGCTTCATCGGTGTGCGCATGATCAGCTCCGCGCCGCGCGGCGTGCCCATAATCAGCTCGCGATTCAACGGCGTGGGAAAGACGCCGGGGGCGATGGCGTTGACATTGACGCCGCTCTGCGCCAGCTCGACGGCCAGTGTCTTGGTGAGCATCGCCACGCCGCCTTTACTGGCGGCATAAGCGCCTACCTGCGTGAAGGCGACGAACGAAGTGAGCGAAGCGATGTTGACGATGCGCCCGTACCCAGCCTTGACCATCTCCGCGCCGAAGAGCTGGCAGGCGCGAAAGGTACCTGACAGGTTGGTCTCAAGGATGCGCGCCCAGTCGGCTTCAGTAAGTTCCAATGTGGGGACTTTATGCTGGATTCCAGCGGCATTGACCAGGACGTCCACCTTGCCGAAAGCGGCGATGACGGCATCGCGCAGCGCCTCCAGTGAAGCTCGGTCGGTCACATCGCTCGGCACGCGCAGCGTTCGCCGGCCCAGGGCTTCAATCTCAGCCGCCGTCTGCTCCACTTGCTCGGCGCGCCGCGCGGTGGCCACTACGTCGGCTCCGGCTTCGGCAAGCCCCAGCGCTATGGCATGGCCCAGCCCGGTGGTTCCACCGGTCACTACGGCAACTCTGCCGCTTAAATCGAAGAGACTCTTGCTCATGAACGATTTGCCCCTGAAAATGGCTCCTGCCAGCATCTTCCGCTTCACGCATTCATCGCCCGCGTGAAGCCGGACGCAGAACGCGTCCACAAAGACATTATCACGCGCAGCGATTAACCTGCACGGGTGGCCGTCATCGCGCAAAGGCGGTGCAATGGGATAGAGTGTCATTTGGTTGTTGTTGAATCTTACGCAATGGTACGTCTCTTTTTATGGAAAAACTTCTGATTCCCGATTCTCCGCGCCGCTGGGATCTGTTGAGCCTCGGCGAGGTCATGCTGCGGCTTGATCCAGGTTCCAGCCGCATTCACACCACGCGCCAATTCCAGGCATGGGAGGGCGGCGGCGAGTACAACGTAGCCCGTGGCCTGCGCCGCTGCTTTGGCCTGCGCACTGCGATTGCCACGGCTCTGGCTGACAATCCCATTGGACGCTTGGTGGAAGATCTCATCCTCCAGGGCGGTGTCGATCCATCCTTGCTCAAGTGGGTTCCGTATGATGGCGTGGGCCGCACGGTTCGCAATGGGCTGAACTTTACCGAGAGCGGCTTTGGCGTGCGCGGCGCGGTGGGCTGCTCAGACCGTGGGCACACGGCGATCAGCCAGGTAAAGTCGGGAGATTGGGACTGGGCCTCAATTTTTGGAAAAGAAACCGGCGCGAAGTGGTTTCATACCGGCGGAATCTTCGCTGCGCTTTCCAGTTCAACAGCACAAGTGGCCGCTGAAGCAATGGATGCGGCGCGCCAGAGCGGTACGCAGGTCTCGTTTGACCTGAATTATCGCGACTCGCTGTGGAAGAGCATCGGCGGCAAGACAAAAGCGCAGGCCGTGAACCGCGAACTGGTCTCTAAGGTCGATCTGCTGCTGGGCAATGAAGAGGATTTCAGCGCGATGCTCGGCGTCGAGATCAAAGGCGTGAGCGCGGAGTTCAACGAGCTGCCCATTGCCGGATACGAAGAGATGCTGCGCGAGGTTGCAGCGGCTTATCCAAACCTGAAGTTGATTGCCAGTACACTGCGCACGGCTCAGAGTGCCAGCCGCAACGGATGGGGAGCGATTGCGCTCTGCGAGGACAAGATCGTG
This sequence comes from uncultured Occallatibacter sp., assembly GCA_964532725.1. Lineage (GTDB taxonomy): Bacteria > Acidobacteriota > Terriglobia > Terriglobales > Acidobacteriaceae > Telmatobacter. Next base: position 12,930 of record CAZHKN010000056.1, on the reverse strand, counting down.
CATGTCCCTCAGCGCGAGATCGAAATCCATGACCGAGTCGGCGGCGGGGACAGCTTCGCCTCTGGGCTGATCTACGGCCTGCTCACCGGAAAGCCCGTCGAGTGGGCGGTGCGTTGCGGCGTTGCGCATGGCGCGCTGGCCATGACCACTCCCGGCGACACCAGCATGGCTTCGCTCAGCGAAGTCGAACGGACGATGCAAGGCGGATCGGCGCGCATCGCGCGATAGATCGAAAGGGACGAAATGTCAGAAACTACCCAGCAAATCATTGAGCGCGTCGGGCTGATTCCGGTGCTGCGCGCGCGCAACGCCGGCCAGGCCCACGCAGTTGTGCAGGCAATGATCGCAGGCGGTGTTACCGTCGTTGAAGTCACCATGACTGTTCCCGGCGCAGTGGATGTCCTGAAAGAACTGAAAAATGAGTACGGAGCGAAGCTGCTGCTTGGCGCCGGCACGGTGACCACTGTCGAGCAGACGGAAGCCACCATCGACGCCGGCGCAGAATTTATCGTCAGCCCCACATTTCATCCGGCGGTGGTCGAGAGAACTCATGCCCTGGGCAAGCTTTCGATTCCCGGCGCGCTAACACCAAATGAAGTTCTCGCCGCATGGAACACAGGCGCGGATTATGTGAAGATCTTTCCCTGCTCGGCGATGGGCGGAGCCAGTTATCTGCAATCGCTGCTGGCGCCGTTTCCCTTTCTCAAACTGATTCCCACAGGCGGCGTGACTCTGGCAACAGCAGCGGGATTCTTCCGCGCTGGAGCACGCGCGGTCGGCGTGGGCAGCGACCTGGTGAATCTTTCCGCAATCGATAAAGGGACTCCTGAGATCATTACTGAAGCAGCGCGCGGCTATCTGAAAGTTGTGTCGGAAATCCGCAAAGAGCTTCAGCCGGTTGCTTAAGAGCATGTTGAAATACTAGTCAGGAGTGGAGTATTTCACTAGCAGGGGCTAAAGGCCATGTTGGTTTCGCGACATTTTCGGCATGACTGAAGTCATGCCCTGATACAAAACCGGAGTTTTCAGCAAGTCCATAGGACAGCGGCATCTTTGGCTGTACTAATTCAATCGTGAACAGCGGCTTTGCCCGTCCCGACCCAACCGCCTACAATGAACACAGACTTTCAGTTTTCGAGGGAATCCGCCATGCCGCTCTCCGGAGAAGCCATCCGCCTGATGAATTATATTGACGACGTTGCTGTCACGTTGCGCCGCATACTGGCCACTGTCCCTACGCTCTCGGCTGAGGAGCGCGCCCGCGTCTCCGAGCACTTGGCGCAGGCCAGCCCCAGCGCACAGGACGTGGCCAAGGCGCTGGCCGCCAAGTAGTCCCTTTTGCCCATTACAGTAGCCATCATCGGAGCGGGTCCGCTGGGCCGCTGGCTTGCATCGAGCGCTGCGAGCGCCGGTTTTTGCGTCTTGCTTGAGGATGTGATGCCGGCCAATCTGCATCATGCACGCGAGGCGCTACGCCAAGAACTCGGCCCCGGCGCGCTCCCGAATGTCACCTTCGTTTCGAGCATTGAAGACGCGGTGCGCGAGGCCGATCTCGTGATCGATTGCGTTCCGGATGAACTGGAATCGAAGCTGGAGATTCTGTGGCTGCTAGACCGCATGGCTCCACCACGCACGGTAATCACAACGCCCACGACGCGCCTGTCGATCACCGATCTGGCTGCGTGCACCTATCGGGCAGATAAGTGTGTCGCCATCGTCGCAGAGGCATCGGCGCTGCAATCAGGAGCGAGAGCGGAGATCACGCTGCGCACCACGGAGAAAACTTCGGCGGAAACCATTGCGCTGGTCGAAGATTTTTGGCGAAAACTGGGATTTCAGCCACGCTTTGAGCGTGAAGCGATCTCTCCTGCACGGTAAGTAGCCAGATTGGTGTCACAAAAGTTCGTGTTACTTATTTTAGAGATGTCCTTCATGACGTTGCAAAATGCAGGTTCTTCGGCTCCGCTGAAGTACGCTTCGCTCAGGACGACAAATCTCGCTCGTATCCAGCAACACAGCTCCCATTTCGATAGGAACTTTCGACTCCCCCCACTTGGGCCTGTTGGCAGTAGATCAGTGCGTAGCAGCGGCAATCTTGATGCCCAGCGCGTTGAGCTTGCTGCGCGCCTGCGCGGCTTCCGGCGATTGCGGGTAGCGGCGGATCAGGGAGCGCAGTTCATTGGCAGCGGCTTCTTTTTTGTCGAGGCTGAGCAGCGCATAGCCTTTGTGAAGCTGCGCCGCAGGGGCTTTGGCGCTGCCGCTGAACTGCTCCAGCACCGCATTGAACTCCTTCACAGCGTCCGCGTATTTCTGCTGCCTGTACGCGATTTCGCCCAGATAGAATTGCGCGCTGCCGGCCAGATCGTCCTGCGGGTAATAGGTCAGAATGTCCTGAAACTCCTCGGTGGCGACACGATACTTGGCAGCTTCAAAATCGCGAACCCCAGCCTGGAAGGTTTCTTGCAGCGGCGGCGCCTGATTCGGCGCAGGCTGGCCTGCACCCATGTTTGCGCTTGGCCCTGCACTCGGAGAAGCTGGAGCCGTGGATCCCGGCGCGCTTCCCGACGGCGCTATGCCGCCCGGAGCGGCGCTTGGCTGCGCCTGCGGAGCGGTCTGCGCCTGGATGGTCTGCAACTGCGCCTGCATATCCTGAATCGCCTTGTCCAGCTTGGCCACGCGCGACTTCAGCTCGTCCACCGAATCATTCAGCGCCTGCGTCTGACCGGAGCCGGCATCCAGCTTGCCTGAGACAGCCTCATTCTGCGAGTTGAGCTTCTGCTGCAACGCGGTTACCGCGGCGGTCACCTGATTGGCGTTGTCCGCCGTCTGTTCGGCCAAGTGCTGGATAACGCCAAAACGCGTGTCCATCGTGGATTGAAGACGCTGCACCTGGTCCAGCAACTGCTGTACCTGGGTTTGCAGCTCGATGATCTCCTTGGAGGCCGCATGCGCCGGAGCAGGCGTGGAAAAGAGCAAAGCGGCCAGAGCGGCCGCGACAAAGAGACGATTGCGAGTTTTGCTTGTTTTTTGCATTCTTCACCTGGAAAGCAACGGCGTGTCCCCGGCCCCGGAATCAGGAGCGGGGACACGCAAAATGTTTACCATTCGATTTTACCTGTCGAGCGAGAATCCGGCACGGCGATTCTGCTGCCAGCAAGCTTCATTGGACTCAGTGCAGAAGGGTTTTTCCTTGCCGTAGCTGATCACGCGGATGCGGGTTGCGGCCACGCCGGCCGTAACCAGCGCGTTCTTCGCGGAGTCTCCGCGGTTCTGGCCGAGCGCGAGGTTGTACTCGGCTGAGCCGCGCTCATCGCAATAGCCGCCGATCACGATCTTCACATCTGGATGGCTGACCAGATAGGAGGCGTCAGAGGAGAGTGTCGTCTGCGCATCGCCGCGGATGGTATAGGCATCGTAATCGAAGAAGATGTCCTTCACGTTGGCCGCGAACTCTTCTTCCGCCGAGATAGTTGGCTTCGGCTTCTCGACTACCGGCGGCTGATGGACGGTGACACGCACCGTCGCGTCCGTTGTGCCGCCCGCGCCCTTGGCGACCAAATGGTAGCTGGTCGAGTCTGTGGGCGAAACAGACTGCGTGCCGGATGTGGGCACATCGCCAAGCCCGTCAATGCTGGCGCTGGTTGCATTGGTGGTGCTCCACTTGAGCTCTACCGGATCGCCGGCTGTAATCGTCGTTGGAGTTGCGGTAATTTGCGCAGTAGGGGCAGCCGGGGGAACTACCGGCGCTGTCTCCTCTGGGGCCGTTGGCGCGGGCTTCTTTCCGCAACCAACTGCCAAGGCAAGAGAGAAGAGTAAAACTGAGGGAACGGAAAGGCGAGAGAGTCGATTCATTGCATTACTCCTTTTTCAATTTCAATGTATAGCCCGAAGGATCTGGCAATCGTTGCCCGGCACGGCTTAAAGCCGGCAGGCTTTAAGCGCAAAGTACCGACGGATGACCCACCCTTCGAACGGGCGCGGCAGGCTGTGCCTTCGCTCAGCCTGCCAGTTAGACATGAACTGCGGAACAGAAATCAAAGGGACTCCAGTTTTTTTCGACGCGATGGAACGCTAAATGGTTTCAACGCAGCACATCCGAGCCGAAAACTTCCGCAGAATCAAGGCATTCAACACACGCTATCCACAAGCCGTGTCAGGTTACTTCCAGCTCCAGTTGGGCATGGTGTTATTGCCCGACTTGGTCAGTTGATGCTGCTCGGTTCCATCGGCCAGCATGGACCAGATCTCCGCATGGCCGCCGACGGTGCGCTCAAAAACAATGTGCCGTCCATCCGGAGCCCAACTGGGAAAATCATTGCTGCCGGCCTCATGAGTCAGTTGCAGCCAGCGCTTGCTGGCGATGTCCATTACATAAATATCTTGCCCCCCGGGGTCTCCTGGACCGTATTTGCGATTCCAGCTAAAGGCCAGAAACTGCCCATTCGGCGACCACGAGGGCGAGATCGCATAACCGCCGTCGGTGAGCCGCGAGACATTCGCGCCATCCTGGTCCATGGTGTAAATCTGCGGCAAACCGGTGCGCCCGCTGACCCAGGCAATCTGCGCATTGGTCTTTGGATTCCAGACCGGCGAAACATCCGGCCCGCGAAAGCTGGTCAGCTTATGCGGACTGGAGCCGCTCACATCGGCAACCCAGATCTCTGGATCGCCGGAGCGCGAAGAGGAGAATGCGAGCTTCAGCCCGTCGCCGGACCACGCCGGTGAAAGGTTGCTGCCTCCCACCGTTCCCGCAGGAAAACTCACCTGCCGGCCCAGATCCAGCGAGTACATGCGGATTGACCAGCCCTCTTTGCCGAGCGAGGCAAAGGCCAGACGCGAGTTATCGGGCGAGATACGCGGCGAGAGCGAAATGGCGCCCAGGTGCGTCACCGCGTGCTGGTTCTGCCCGTCGTAATCCATCGCCCAGATCTCTTTGGAACCGCCGCGCGAGCTGACAAAGTAAATCTTGGTTTCGGCAATTCCGTTGATGCCGCCGCCCAGCGTCGAGATGATCTCGTCGGCAAATTTATGCGCCGTCAGCCGCGCCGCCTCCTGGCTCACGGCATCGGAATACTGCCGGGCCAGCACCTGCGGGCTGGAGGTATTGCGCGTGTCAAAGAGCCATCCAGAGACAGTCAGCTTGTCACCGGCAACCGAGAGCGCGCCGAAGGCCACCATCGCAGCCGAAGAGGGGGCAGCGGACCACTGCGCCAGATTGATCTCCTGCGGCGAGCCGGGAGACACCGCGGGAATCATGCTCTTTGAGACCACGTCGAAGATGCCCGCATTGGAGAGATCGCTATAGAGGGTCGCATCGAAGACGGCCTTCAATGCCGGAGTCTCTGGATTGACCGACCCTGGCGCCGAAGACCTGGCGCCGGGCACAACGCCGGAATTGAAATCGGCTGCGGCAATGCGGATGCGGTCATTGCCCAGGTTCGTGCCGGTATGGACCCAGTCCTGGGCCAATGCAGGCTTTGATGAAAGCGCCAAAACGACAAGCAAAACTGGGAAAAGATGTTGCAATGCTCTCTTCATTCCTCTGAAATCCTTCCTGCCGAATGCAATTCATCGTAAACGGTGCAAGCCATCTTGCGAATTAATTGGTTGAGCGCCCCGGAATTCAGCGCGATCTCTCAGTAAGTGAAATCATAAGTGACGTCGAGGTACTGGAGGTTGGAATCTGACGGCAGCGGACCAAAAGAGTCTACCCGCTCGGCAGCCCTGAGTCCCGACCTGTCCAGTGTCGAGTTGCCGCTGGAGGTAAAAATTTTGAAATCCGAGGGAACTCCCTGGCGGTTGATGCGGAAGTAAACCGTCGCCTTGCTTCCCTTCGCGGTGTGCTGATCGACCTCGGCGCGGTACCAGTTCTGGCTGACCATGCGGTTGATCGCAGCCACGTACCAAGGGTAGCGGCTGCCAAAATCCCCATTGGCAATGCTCACCGGCCCGTTGGTTGCATTCTGGGCCTGCGTGGAGCGCGCCATCGACGCCGCCTGCTGCTCGCCGTAGTGGGCGCGGTTGTCTTCAACTGGCTGCTGATGCTGCTGGGTCTTGGGCTGCGTTGTCTCCGGCTTGGGCTTTTCCACCTTGCCGCTGATGGGGATCGCCGTCTCGTCCACGGCCTTCTCTTCCTTCGGCGTGGGTTGCGCAGGGGCTTCGCTGGGGGTCTCGGTTGCCAGCACATTTTCGTTCGGCGGGTGGTCGGCGGGCAGCGGCAGAGCACTGGACACCAACTTGACCTCAATTGCGCCGCCGCTGGCAGCGCCGCCCCAGGTGTTGTGATGAAAGAAGCCACCAATCATGCCATAGAGAACCAGGCCCCCGGCCAGCGCCCCATGCAGCACAAGCGATCCGACCGTGGGACCGAGCCGCTCCTGCGAACGGCCAAGCTCCCGCTCCAGGCGGTCAATCTGTTCGCTGGGCCGTTCTCTGGAGGCTGCTGTCATCGCAATTTCACTCTCCGCCTGCTGCCTTGGCATCCAGCGGCTGGGTGACGATGGAGATGTTGGTAATTCCCGCCTGCTTCACCGCGTCCATCACGCTGGCAAATGCGCCGAACGGAACACGCTCATCGGCGCGCAGATAAATCACCTTATGCGCAGGGTCGGTCGTCCCCTGGCGCAGCTTGGCGGCAAGCTCATGGATATTGACTGGGTTATCGCCCAGAAAGACCTGCTGCTGGCGGTCAATCGTTACCACCATCCGCTGTTCGGTGATCTGCTTGACGGTGCGCGTTTTGGGCACCGCGACTTCAATCCCCGACTGCAACACCGGCGCGGTGATCATGAAGATCACCAGCAGCACCAGCACCACGTCTACCAACGGCGTAATGTTGATCTCCGCCAGCGACGTGCGGGTTTGGCCGTTATTAGCGGTGAAGGCCACGATCTACCTCGCGTGTGGAGACAAAGGTTGGCGTGCGCGGCGGAGCGGGCGCGGCTTGCGGCGCTACCGCTGCCGGCGGGGCAACAGGGGCCGCAGCCGGAGCCGCTGAGCGCAGCGCGCTCTCCTCAATCGCATTCAGCAGTTCGCGGGCGAAGTCATCCGCGGCGGCAGCGAAGACGCGAACCCGCGCAGAGAGCTGGTTGTACGCCACCACGGCAGGTACGGCCACAAACAATCCGGCAGCGGTGGTGATCAGCGCCTCGCTGATGCCGGGAGCCACGGCACGCAATGTCGCCGCACCCTCCGACCCCAGCCCGTGAAATGCATCCACAATGCCCATCACCGTGCCAAACAGCCCCACAAATGGGCTGACGGCGGCAATGGTGGCCAGCCAGGTGAGCTTCTGCTCCAGTTGCGTGATGGACTCGCTGGCGGCCGTCTGCGCCGCGCGTTCGAGCGGAGTAAAGCTCAGCGGAGCGCCCCCGCCGCCGGTCTGGCGCGTATAACTTTCGTAGACTCCGTCAAAGACCTCGGCCAGCGGGCTGGGCTTGAAGTCGCCGGTCAACGTAGCAATCTCCTGCAAGCGGCCGGCCTTGCGGAAGGTTCGTAAAAAGCGGAGATTCTGTTTGGTCGCCTTGCCAAAAACCGATATCTTGCCCAGAATCACGGACCATGAATAAATGCTGGCGCATAACAGCAGCAATAGAACGCAGAGGGCTACCGGGCCGCTGTTGGTGAGCATCTCCCATAGCGCATTTGAGGACGGAGCAGGAGCCGCCGGGGCCGCACCGCTGTCAGCCTGCAAAAAAAGCAAGAAGGCAGAAGTCAATATTCACCTCTATATTTACGGTATCAGACGATCTTCCCCGCGCCCAAGTGAGCGATTCCCGCAGCAACGCTCATTGCATCGATTCGGTTAACAGCGCTTTCGCAAATCGATGATCAAAAAGGAATTCTCAAGTCGATTCCGGACCCTGCCAAATGGCCGGTAGAGACGGATTCGGCAGGGTTCCCCAAAAATTAATCGCAGTTTTATGGCTTGGGCTGTAAGCGAATATAGAGCGTCCGTCTTTCTCCGGATTGGAGCAGGAGGACGTGGTCGGCTGGATCGGTGGATGATGTGTAGGTCCAGTCTTCGTAACCTTGGGAGGTAGCGACCATCGTTACAGGCACATTGGCTGGCGCCAGGGTCGCAATATCTGGATCATTCCCTGACTCTGTTGAGTTCGTTGGGTCTGAGACCCAGTGGAACTTGAAGCGCGCAGATGTGATTTCTTTTCCGGTCACTGCGTCCGTGACGATCAACGTGAGAAAGCCCTGTTTCGGTCCAATGTGAACAACGACGTTCTCTGACGCGCTCTTTTCAGTGGTCTTGATAATCGTCTGCTTGAAATTCCGGCCGAGATAAAACTGGTCTGGGCCTGGATAGCCATCTTGGTACTTGGACACCGAGACAACCCACTGTCCTGGCCTCCAAACGTCGAGCGCACAGCTTCCGTCTTCCCCGGTGCTGCACATTGGGGCCATGTCCCACAACTTCCCATCCTCATCGGCGTCAACATCGGCCTGAACAACAGCTGAAGTGACCGGCTTTTCGTCTGCGTCCAGCACCGTTACATGGATGGATGCCGCGCTTTGCGCGCTACAGAGACTGGTGGCGCTGAGGAGTGCGCCGAGGGCAACCGAAGACAGTCGCATCGTTACCTCGCGGTGCGTCATCTCTGTAGTCTAAATGCAGACCCGGACGCGACCGCGTGTTGTGAAACCTGAGGCACGCTTTGCTCGACAGACGGCGATCAGCGGGGTATTCATGCTATGCTGCGCTCGGATTGTCAGTTGCGGATGACTGCTCTAGGATTGCCCCAGATTCGAAAATCGGGCTTTGAAGACGAGATAAGAGGATGACGCAAGAATGCTTGTAGAACTGCGCGCTGAGAACTACGCCGTCATTGATCACGCCATTGCCGTCTTCGGCCCCGGGCTAAATCTTCTGACCGGCGAAACCGGAGCAGGCAAATCCATCCTTGTCGACGCGCTGGCCCTGCTGATGGGCGGCAAATCCTCGGCGGAGGTGGTGCGCCACGGCGCGGACAAAGCCGTCGTCGCCTGCGTTTTTGAATCTACGCCCGCCGCCGAGCTGATTCTTGAAGAGAACGGCATCGACGCCGAGGGAACCGAAATTATTCTCCGCCGTGAGATTCTTTCGTCCGGCAAAGGCCGCGTCTTCGTCAACAATCAGCCGGCTACCGTGGCCGTTCTCAAGCAGCTTGCCCCGGAACTGGCGCTGGTTCATGCGCAGACTGAGACCCTGACCAGCTTCGACCAGGCCCAGCAGCGCATTCTGCTCGACCGCTTCGGCGGCATCAATACCGACGCTGTTGCCGAGGCTCACGCCCGCTGGCGCACGGCTGCGGAAAAGCTCGACGAACTGGAGCGCGGAGAACAAGACCGCCTGCGCATGGTCGATCTCTGGAGCTATCAAAGCAAAGAGATCGACGCTGCCCGCCTGATCGCCGGCGAAGACGAGGCTCTGGAAACCGAAAAGCGCGTCCTCGCCAATGCGGAAAAGCTCTACACCGCCGCACAGAGCGCCTTCGATCAGCTCTACGAAGGCGGCACCTCCGCCGAGGGAGCGTTGCGCGCCGCGATTCGCAACGTGGAAGAGCTGGCCCGCTACGACAGCCGCTTCACTGAGCCGGCCCAGCAACTGGAGTCGGCCCGCGCCACCGTCGGTGACGTAGCCGACCGGCTGCGCGACTACGCCGAGTCCATCAACGCGTCGCCCGAACGCCTTGCCGAGATTGAAGACCGCCTCGCCGCCCTCGACCGGCTCAAGCGCAAATACGGAACCACCGTAGCCGAGGTCATCGCTTTTGGCGAAGAGGTGAGCCACAAACTCGCCGAGGTCGAAGACCGCGACGAAATTCTCAAGGCACTTCGTGCTGTTCTCGCTGATGCCGAAAAGGCGTATCGGGCCTCCGCGACTGCTCTCACCACCGAACGCAAAGCGGCAGCGGCCAAACTGGCCAAGCTGGCTGAAGGGCAGATCAACTCGCTGGCGATGAAGGTTCGCTTCGAGATTGCGATTCACTCCGCCGCTGCCGAATCCCAATGGACTGCGACTGGTTGGGATGAGGTCGAATACCGCATCGCGACCAACCCCGGCGAGCCCCTCAAGCCGCTGCACGAGATCGCCTCGGGCGGCGAAATGTCCCGTGTCATGCTGGCGCTCAAAGTCGCTGTCGAAGAGAACTCCGCAAAGTCGAGGAAGAAATCGCCCACCCCGCGGACGCTGGTTTTTGACGAAATCGACATCGGCATCGGAGGCCGCGCAGCGGAAGCCGTCGGGCAGAAACTCAAATCTCTCAGCAGAGGACAACAGGTCTTGTGCGTGACGCACCTGCCTCAGATCGCCGCCTTCGCCGACCAGCACTTCCTGATCGACAAGCGCGAGGCTGACGGCCGCACGAAGACGAAAGTGACGCTGCTCGACCAGCGCGCCAGCACGCATGAAGTTGCTCGCATGTTAAGTGGCGCAACCGTCACTGAGACCAGCCTTCAACACGCGGCGCAGATGATCGCGGGGAGCCGGTAAGAGGACGCAGAACCATGTTTGAAATTATCGGTTTGATCATCGGGACCGCAGTATTCTTCGGTTTGGCGATCATGCTTGGGCTTTGTTTTGCGTTTGGAGCATGGTTACTTTTCTGGGGCCGTCACCGCCCTAAGCTCCTCGTCGTGTTGGCAGCAGTGGTCCCGACACTTTCAGCTGCATATATCCTCCTCTGCGCCATCGGCCTCACAATCTTTGTTCCCAACCAGCCGGATCTCTTTTTCGGCGATATCTCCGAGCCTCTGCCCAACGGTTATCTCCTCAAAGGCCTTGGCAAGATGCCCGAATATTCCTACATTGATGTAACCTCCCCAAAAAATCAGCAGCCCTCAATGCGTGGTGGAATCAGGCGTTTGGAGCTAAGGGGGCAGGTAGTTTACGGCGCATATGGACATCTTGACAACGATCAAAATCCCTTCACCAATCAGGACAATGGCTACTTCATATTCGATACGCGCACCGGGCAAGTCAAGAACATTGACACACTCAACCAGTTGACCACCGAAGCCGGTCATCCCCTGCAGTTGGTTGAAACTCAATTCTTCCGCAGCCAGGATCCGGGAGCCATTCTTCTGCGCCGGGTCGAAAATGCAATATTCTTTGGTCCGCCAATTCTCGCAATAATTTTTGTAACCCTCCTTCTTATCCGCAAACGTTGCAAGCCCCAAGAGACTGATAAGCAGACCATGCAATGGCAACCGCCTGCATGGGAGACCCCGACGAACTAAGCCGAAGGCCCAAGTCTCTCGCATTTGGGGCTTGTGAAAGCAGAGTTCTCCTTGACTCCTGTATCCCTACGCGATACACTCATCCAGTGATCAAGAGCTTCGCGCACAAGGGGCTTGAGAAGTTCTTCAGCACCGGCTCGAAAGCAGGGATTCAGGCTCAACACGCCGCGCGGTTGCGCATTCAGTTAGGCATGTTGGACGATGCCGGTGCGCCTGAGGATATGAATGCCCCGGGATGGAGACTTCATGCTCTGAGAGGCGACCTCAAAGGCCATTGGTCGGTTACAGTGAGCGGAAATTGGCGGCTCACTTTTCGCTTTGAAGGCGTGGACGCCATTTTGGTCGATTATCGGGACTATCACTGAGAGGAGTAAGCACAATGAAGATGCACAATCCGCCTCACCCCGGCGAAGTCATTCGGGAATATCTGGGCGAGATGACCGTTTCAGCGGCAGCCGAGCATCTGGGCGTGGGCCGGGTCACGCTTTCACGGGTATTGAATGGCAAAGCCGCGGTTTCCGCTGAGATGGCTGTGCGGCTGGCCTCCGCATTGGGCACTTCGTCTCCCGAGGTCTGGCTCCGGATGCAGGCCAAGTACGATCTCTGGCAGCTTCAGGCGCGAGTCAAGATTCGCGTTGAGCCGATGGCGCATCTGCTGCATACATAATTTTTCCTCGGGATTCGTTGTGAACCCCAACGAATCACACCATTCCCTCCCGTTCCCCCAAACACTGGCCGCTTACCCTAAGCTATCGCCGTTGCAACGTGGGATTCGATCTAGCCTCCAACATGCGGCGCAGATGATTGCCGAGAGCCGGTAACTCCTCCTCATCTGCTGGAAAATACAAACTGATTGCCGTCAGGGTCTTTGAATTTTGCCATCGTGCCCCAGATTTCTTTTTTGGGTTCGGCTGCCAGCTCCACTCCTTTCGATTTGAGGAGCTTTGCCGTGGCGAATACGTCATCGCACCAGAAAGTTAGCGGCTGAAAGCCTCCGATGCGGCTTTCGTGGCCTTGCGGCGTAAACAAGGCCAGGTTCACATCCGAGCCTGGAATCAGCAATTCGATCCATCGCTGGCCCGGGCCAAATACCTGATCGGTTGCAACCTTGAACCCCATCTGCTCGGTATAAAACTTCAACGCTACATCCTGATTGCTCACTGGAATACTGACGATCTTGACTCCGCGAATCATGCGTGGCCTCCGTGTTGAGATGCTCGGAATATATCCGGCCCATTGCGGCATTGCAATCTGGTAGGGATTACTATATTTTTGATCGGTATAGCCATGCCAGTGATCGACGACTATGTGACCGATGTATTGATGCGCGACCTTGTCGGGCACGACAAGAAGCCGGCGAGTTTTCTGGTCTATTTGTGGCTTGCCGCCGAACAGCAGCGCCGCAATTCATCTGTCCAGATCAGCTACCAGGAACTTGCAGAGTCAGTTGGGATCTCCAAAAGTTCAGCACAGACCTCTGTGGCATGGCTCATTCAGCGAAAATTGCTGAGTGTCAGCAAAGCCACTGTAACCGCAACACCCTGCTATAAAGTGCAGAGTCCCTGGCGCACCCGCCGGGCCGTTGGAAGCGCCGGATCCAGATAGCATCTGCATCAAATGAGAAAGCATCTCAATCAACAATCAACGCCGGACGGAGATGGCTCTCCGTCCGGCTTGGTTTTCCTGCGGCGGCTCTAGCGA
>CAZHKN010000055.1:0-21076 GCA_964532725.1 uncultured Occallatibacter sp. | reverse complement strand
AGCCTGAGTCAGTTGAGAAGCGCGCCATTCACACCGCCTGAGCGCTTTCCTGTTCCTCTTTCTAACTCACCTATCTCTGGTATCTGGCCAAGCGGTCACTCACCTCCGAATAACTGTCTGCGTTTGCCTGCTGCGCTTGCAGCGTACAGGGATTGAACGTTTGCAAAAAATCCGTATCTCTAGACCTTTCATCTGAGTGCCAGCAAGCACGGTTCCGCTGAATGTATCGTTCTAGGAAACGCAAAGGGTACCCATAACCAGCAGAATCGCCGCGACAGTGACCAACTTGTGCGAAAAATTGCGAGGCGGTACGCGTCACTTACCTGCTTAGACATCGAGAGCGCACCGAAGTTGCATTAGAAAGTGAAACTGCGTTGAAGATCGTTACAGAAAATTTTGCCGCTGCTGCATTTTCGATTCCGCTCTTTGCAGAAACCGCTATGCTGAACGGCTTTTCCTGTTCCGGGGCCCCCAGCGACAGGCGTTTGACGCTGAGGTGGAAGTAAAAGCCACCTCGCACGATCTCCAAACGTCAGCAAGTGAATCGAAAATCCTTTAACGTTCGATGAACAATCCCTTCACTCCAGCAAATCCTATCCTTCGATACTCCGGCATGAGGCTGCATAGCCTCTGCTGGAAATACTAAAAAAGGACCTCTGTCGTTCTTGAGCCTGTATCGGGAACCGGAGTTGTGATTTCGCCCTCTGCTGTCTTGTCCGGTCAGCTCGTTGTAGAGATAGTGAACTCTGACAGATAGGTTTCTGACACCGGACGCGCACGCTCGTTCGCTCTGATCTCAAGCCTTCCCCTGGGCCAATCTGTTTCTCCGTGTCATCTGGAAGAAGACGATCCCGCGGCGCTCTGCCCTGCGGCCGGCAACAGCACGCAACCTTCGAAATCGGGGTATCGGAATGGGTATTATTTGCAAGTTCACCGCAGATTGCAGATTGGAGGCCACGGAGAGCGCGATGCCCCGTCAGGCCATTACAATCTCGCCGGACGAAGAACTCAGCGCCCGCATAAAGCGCGGAAGATTTCCGCTCAGACGGGGCAGGTTCTGTGCAACAGCAATGGCAATCCTGCTTTTGCTGGCCGCCGAATCGCAGACCGCATCCGCAATTCCAGCCTTTGCAAAGAAAACGGGGCTTCGCTGTTCCGCCTGCCATGAGGCCTGGCCCAAGCTCAACGCCTTTGGCCAGAACTTCCGCGATAACGGATACCAGATCGGTAACGAGCGCGACTCCCCGCGCTATATTTCGCCGCTCTATTGGCCGGCCGGGGTTCGTTACACGCCGCAGTGGCACAGAGAGCGGAACAGCGCCCAGGCCACCAATCAATCCGCCAGCGGCGTTCAACCCCTTTCGACGCAGGGTTTCGATCTCTCGGGCATCGATCTGTGGACTGCCGGGATATTGGAAAAGAACATCTCGTTTCTGGTGCTGCCCTCCTCCGACGAATACGGAAACTTCCATTTCGAGTCCGGCTGGGTGCGCTTTGACAACCTGCACCAGAAGCCCTGGCTGAACGTCAAGGCGGGCAAGTTCGAACTGGATGAGATGATCTCCGAGAAACGCATGCTGACCCTCTCGCAGGTTGGCGGCATCTATCAGATCTACCACTATCTTCCACTGGTCGATCCCCAGGCATTCGCCGCGTCAACACAGGCTGCGGGCGAAACCGGAGTCAGCACCACCGGCTTCGGGCTGGGCGACAACCAGCTTGGGCTGGAATTTGCCAGCCACTCGCATGACGACTACACCCGCTTCTCAGCCGCCCTGCTCACCAGCAGCGACGGTAATGTAAACCTGCCCACCAGCAAGGCCTATGACACCTTTCTCGCGGCCAGCCGACAGATCAATATCAACAGCCTTGGGCCGGAGACCTTCGGCGCCTTCAGCTACATCGGCCAGTCGCCCACGCGCTATCTCACGCAGACACCTTCTGGCGGAGGCGCTCCGGTGAATATCGCAGGCAGCGGCTACGGGAACAAGACCTTCACGCGCACCGGCGGCTTTGTGATGTTCTCGGCAAAGAAGCTGGATGTAGTTCCGATGTTCACGCACGCAACAGAGAGCGTCAACATCGCGCTGGGAATTCCCTCGAACGACACTCTGCCCGCCGGCGTGCGGAATCCGAGCTGGAATGGCCGGATGCTGGAACTTTACTACACGCAGAATCTCCAGTTCATCGTGATCGCCCGGTATGAAGACATCCGCAACTCACGCCAGATATTCGCCTCAAGCGCAGGCAACTTTGGCGACATGGATGTCGAGACCATCGCCTTCCGCTGGATGCCCTTCATGCATAGCCGCGCCGGTCTGGCCATTGCGCCCGAGTACTCGAAGTCGCATCAGATCGGCGCATCGGCGATCGGATCCAATCAGACACTGACCAGCGCATTCATCGGCCTGGACTTTGCATTTTAGCCGTCAGCGCATTTGACCGTCAGGAGGATTTTATGAAGGTTTTTCGTGGGATGTCGGTTGGCGTGATTGCTCTGGGAGCGGTTCTCTGCGTGGCCGGGCAGCAGCCTCAGAAAGCTAAGCTCTCCGGGAACTTTGCAAATGGAAAGGAGCAATTCCCCCGCTACTGCAACGGATGCCACGGCGTCCGCGGCGACGGCAAGGGAACGCTGGCGCCCTACCTTGATCCCAAACCCCGCGACTACACAATGGGAATCTTCAAGTGCCGTTCCACCCCCACTGGAGCGCTGCCGACGGACGAAGACATCTACGACACCATGACTCGCGGATTCGTGACCGCGGCCATGCCTCCCTGGGCATCGCTGCCTCCCCAGCTCCGCATGGATATTGTGGTCTATTTGAAGGGATTCTCGCCGCGCTTTGCCCATGAAGCGCCGGGAATACCCATCACGATCCCAGGCGAGACTGCGATTACGATTGATAGCATCAAACGCGGATCCGGCTTATACAAAAAACTCGAATGTGCAAAGTGCCATGGCGCGTCTGGTCATGGTAATGGGCCGGATGCACCCACCCTCGTGAATATCAAGCACGAGCCGCTTCCTCCCTATGACTTTACCGCAACGGAGCGATTCAAATGCGGTGTGACGAATCGCGATCTGTATCGCACGTTCATGACAGGTATGGATGGCAGCCCAATGGTCTCGTATGCCGACAAGCTGACGCCGGATGATGCCTGGGATCTGGTTCATTATGTGCGAACCTTGCAAACTACTCGTAAGAGCGAGGAGAACCGCGTCCTGGAAACGGCAGGGGGCGAAAAAAGCCTCAATGCCGCCCACCCTTAAGCGCTGTTTTATCCGTTGCCTCGCAATCAGGAAATGAGGACTCTATTTTCAGGTCGGCACACCACCCCAGCACTCATTCCTCTGGCCGTGCCTAAAAAACCCACAGGCTGCCCAGCACCAGCAAAATCGCCGCAACGGTCACCGATTGGTAGGCCAGATCGGCAGGAGCACGGGCAGCGATGATCTTGGATGCAGTATCGGCCAGAAGATTCGCGCTGTTTTGAAGAAGATGCATCGTCGGCCTGCCTTTCTACGCCTTGCGGCAAAGGTTATGCAAAAAATTACGAGACCGGTGCGCGCCATTTATCTGCTTAGACACCTGGAGCGCGCCGAAGTTGCATAAGAATGTGAAACTGGGTTGAAGATCGTTTCAAGAATTTCTGCCGGTATCGTGCTTATCGTCGCCATGAGAGAAATATCCAAGCCTTCGCTTGTGGAGAATGCAGAGCAGAGGTTCCCTCGGTAACAGGTGTAGAATTCCTTTCGTGAGCGCCCCTCTGAAACTTGTTCCCGATGCAGATTCCTCCACCTCCTCCCCCCGCCCGCAGGAGCGCAGCTGGCTGCCGATGGCCATCGCCGCCGGGGTCGTGCTCGTGGTTGTCGCCGTAGGAGTGTTTCTGCTGGAGCACGGCCGAAAGGGCAAAATTGTGACGCCGGTCTCTGCCCAGCCAGACGCCTACGCGGCCAGCTTGCCTGTGACGCGCCTGGCCATGAGCGAGAGCGGCAACCTGGCCGGCGGTAAGCTTACCTATCTCGACGGGCACATCGCCAATCAGGGCAACCGCACGGTGACCGGGATAACCGTGCAGGTGCTCTTTCGCGATATGGCCCAGGAGGTCACCCAGAACGAGACCCTTTCCCTGAAGTTCATCCGCACCCGGGAGCCGGAGGTCGATCTGGAGCCGGTCTCCGCTGAGCCGCTGCAACCTGCTCAGGAAAAGGATTTCCGGCTGATCTTCGATGCAGTCAGCCCAGACTGGAATGGCGCTTACCCGGAAATGCGGGTGATCAAGGTGGAAACAAAGTAGCTGCCACTCCCCCAATACCCGGTCGGGCTTTCTCCCTCAAGTACTGCGGCGTTTCATTTGGACCAGCAGCGCCAACCCACTCTTACTGTGTAGAAAGTGCCCGGATCAGAAAATATTACATAGCGGAAACAAGTTCCCCGCTGAAAAACGTACCGCTCCTCGCCCCGCCTATGCGCTGCAAATAAAAGATACACAACGGGATATTTATTTGGCCGCGCCGTTGCGCGCTTTGGCACGGCCTTTGCTATCTATAGGGCGAGCGCATCAATGGCTCAACCGCTTGGCAGTCGCGGAATTGATACTGCGAGGAATCCCCCAGATATGACCATCAAGGCGACAACCCGGAACTTGTTCCCCAGCCAGATTGCAGTATTCGCGCTGGCAACTGCGATTGGCATCCCGGCATATGCGCAGCAAACGCCGTCTAGCCAGACTCCGCAAAGCGCACCTCCCTCTCCTTCGGCTACGCAGGCGTCCTCCCACGCTACGAATGGCCCGAAGGAGGGGTTCTGGGGACGTGTGAATCCCTTTGCAGGCAAAAAATGGGTCCACAAGCAGACGGATCCCATCAACGACCGGCTCAGCGAACTGGATGACGTCAACGCCAAGAACGGTAAGGACATTCAGGATGTGGATGGCCGGGCGCAGGCAGGAATTCGTCACGCGCAGGGCACGGCTGACGCAGCCAATGAGGCGGCGAACGCTGCCAACGATCAGGCCGGCAAGGCTGGTTTGACGGCGCAAAATGCTTCCGGGCACGTTGACAAGTTGAACTCGACGGTCAACGGTTTGGATCAGTATCACCAGAGCAGTGAGTTGGAAGTAGCCTTCCGCGGTGGCCTGCCGACACTATCGGTGGCAGCGCGTAAGCAACTGGACGATCTGGCAACAACATTGGCCGGACGCCAGGGATACATTCTGGAGCTGGAAGCACACTCTCCGGCAGCCGGCGCGGCTGGCATCCAGAACTCAGAGCGGTTGGCCGAGGCGGTCAAGCGCTACCTCGTTACAGAACATCAGATTCCCGTCTACCGTTTGCACTCCGTCGCTCTGGGCAATGCCCAGAACGCCGTATCCGGCGCATCCACTGTGACCCCGGTACGGACCAGCAACGTGCATATCCGGTTGATGGAAAACAGTTTGGCGGCCCAGGGAGCCGCATCGCCCCAGGATGCCTCTCCCCGCACAGGTTCGGAGCGGCCCTAAATCCGCGTAGCCCATCCCCCCGGAGGCTCCTGTCCGTTCCTGCGGCCCTAGCCGTAAGGCCGCCAACCAAGCTCTCGAAACACGAGAGAACCAAGGCAACTTGGCCCCCGTTAATGACGGGGGCCGTTTTTTTTGTGTTTTACGCTTCAGCTTCAGGTTGCCTTGATGATTGAGTAGTGCTTCGCGTCAATACCGCTGAGGAGCTTGCGGGGCAACGGTACTACTTTTGGGGCGTCGACTTTCTGGATATAGGAGGCCGCGAGGGCGTTTTCCAGTACAAATCAAGGGTCCTAGTTTGGTCGAGCGCACAATCAATATCCTGGTGAACGTTATTGGACGTGGCGCAGGCCGCCTTGCCGAGCAACCGCCTCAGAGTAGGCCCTTGCTGCCACTTTGTCACGAGCAAATCTCTCAGCGGTCAACCCGTTCTTGTTCTTCCGGTCAGTAAAAACTCCGCCGCCTTTAGAAAAGGCAGTTATCGCGTCCGCGCCCATGGTCACAGCCCAAAAAGCAGCTGATCCTAATGTTTGATCCTCTGTCTCTGAGAACTTCCCCCCGGCGTTGGCGTAAGCTGCGATTGCCTCGGGACCATTGAAGATTGCATACATTGCTGCTGTGCGTCCAAGATGGTCCTGCTGGTCAGTGAATCGACCGCCAATATTCGCAAAGGCTTGAATCGCCGCGCTGCCCCTATTCACCGCTCCACCCTTCATCTGTTTACCGGCAAGATGAAGATCTATCGCCAGGCCTGGAAAAGTGTCCTCCTGCGGCATCGCTACGATCATTGCCGCAGTCACGCCGTTATGATTCTGCTGGTTGGAGAAGTGTCCACCCACCTTTGCGAATTCGGTTATGGCTTCGGCACTGCAATAGGCTGCCGCCATTGCCGCTGTGTACCCTAGTTTGTTTTGCCAGTCTGTAAAGTGCCCACCTGCCCGCGCGAAAGCCTTGATTGCTTCAGGGCCGTTGGAAGCCGCAATTATGGCTGATGTCTGGTCGTTAGCGTTCGGTCTTTCCGTAAAATGCCCCCCATGGCGAGCAAACATCTCAATTCCGGTAGCCCCCATAGTGGCCGCCTCATACTCATCTTTGGGAAGGATGAGCACCAAGCCTCCTTGCCTTTTCACCGCCGCATCATAGGCAATCAACAAGCCCGCATTAATTGGATCCTCTTGCGCGGCCAATTCCCCGCTTGTAATTCCATTTGAGTACAACCGGTTCGTGAACTTGCCGCCGTACTTAGAAAAAGCCTCGACAATGCTGGGACCGCCCATGACGGCGATCATCTCCGCAGTTAAACCGTTCTGCTTGGGGCGATCATCAAACTGACAGCCTGCTTTTGCAAACAACTCTATAGATCGCGGGTTCTTCAGTGCCGTGTATTCGTCATCGCCACTGAAATACTCCAACCCGCCTTGTCTGTTGACCGCCTGAGTATAGGCCTTGAATACGTCACCGCCTTTTCTTGCTGCTAAATCGCCGGCACTCTCGTCGTATGCTCCTCCAACTGCTAATAATTGCGCTGGCTTAGATCCCGTCATGGTCCTGTTAGCTGCCATCTCGGCATCGCTCTGCCTGGCATCGTCGCCATTTGAAGAAAACACGCCCCCCGATGCTACAAAAGCTTGGATACCGGTCACGCCATTGAAGACAGCCATAAGTTCCTGCCTGTTACTGAAGCTCACATGCAGATCGTCCGGAGCGGCGGCTCTTCTGTACGCGCAAATTGCTACAGGATTGTTCATGAGCATGACGAGAGGCGAGATACCCTTTTTGTCGAATTCATTGGATATCCGCCCACCGGCTCGGGCAAAAGCCTCAACCGCCTTGGCGCGTTCCTGGCGATAATGCACGACACCCGGCTCCGGATGTGGTTTCAATTCAAGGAGATAGACTGATGCGCTTCGTCCGTCGTTGTCTTTATCCTCCGTGAATACGCCGCCTGCCTTTCTAAAAGCCGCAATCACCTCTGGAGTGCTGGCGGCGGCCAGCATTGCGGCTGTCTGTCCGTGGCTGTTTTTCTGTCCGGTAAATCTTCCGCCTGCTTTCACAAATGCATCAATTCCTGGAACTCCAAGCCGAACAGCGCGAAGCTCTGGAGGATCGTTGTTGGCTTGCACCTGACCGAGCGAACTTGGTTCGAACATAGCTTCAGTCATGAACAGCAAGAGAGAAGCCAAAACCACACTGAGTGAGAAGAGCTTGCGACGCATTGATGCCTCTTTTGGTTCCTCAAACGGTTATGACACGATAAAGAGAGATTTCTTCTGGAGTCGCCAACGCATTGAATTATAGATTGCCAACGTTCAATGTACTCTGAGAGATAAGATCAGTAACGAAGAGGCGTCTTCTCGAGCGCAGTTGAATGGGAAACTGCGTCACCTGTTCCGCTTGCCACAGCTTCTTGACGAGCCTGCGGCTACACCAGAAATAAAAGCGGCCTATAATAAAGCATGACGACGGCCCGGCAACCCATTCCGGATGAGATCTCCGCAATGCCCGCTTCTCTGAGCGGAGAGTCCCAAACTGCGCTGCTCAACCCCCTGCCCTCGCCGCCGCCCCCGCAAACCGACCAAGCCAATCCCCCGCAATTGGCCTGGAATTTATAAATTCCACCTGCGTCTTTGCCATTCAGAGGTACAATCTTTTCATGCCGCATACCTACGAAGAAGTCCGTCGGATCGCCTCCGAATTACCGGAAGATCAGCAGATTCTGCTCGCCAATTCCCTCTGGGAGAACGTTGGCAACAGAGACGCAGCGGCCTCTTCAGACCCGGAAATTGAAGCCCTGTGGCACTCCGAGGTCGAGCGACGCGTTGCCGAGTTTGAAGCCGGCAATGGGGCGGCGTGCAGTTGGGAAGAAGTGGAATCGCCGCTACGCGCGCGGCTATCCAGGTGAGCACAAAGGCCGTTCGAATTCGCTCTGAAGCTCAGCAAGAAATCAACGCCGCATTTGAGTTTTATTTTGACCGCAACCGGAATGTAGCCGAGGCATTTCTCACCGAAGTTGGAGCAGCGATCAAAGCAATTGCGGAACACCCGCAACTCTACTCCGTCTATACAAAAAATACGCGCAAGCGGCTGCTCGATGGCTTTCCCTTTTCTGTAATTTTCAAAGAGGCGAACGGAAACATTCTCGTCGTTGCCCTTGCCCATGCAAAACGCCGTCCAGGGTATTGGACAAAGCGAGTCTGAGCGCTCAACCAAATGAAGCGCCAGGCCGGATGCGGTAACGGCCAGCCAGCCCGCCGCTGCGCCAAAAATAAAAGCGGCCTATAATAAAGTATGGCGACAGCCCGGCAACCCATTCCGGATGAGATCTCCGCAATGCCCGCTTCTCTGAGCGGAGAGTCCCAAACTGCGCTGCTCAATCCCCTGCCCTCGCCGCCCCCTCAACCGGACCAAACCGATCCCCCCGCAGTCGCCCCGCAATCCGCCAAAATCCTGCCCCAAAAAACCATCGACGACCGCTTCGAAGCCATGCTCAAGCGCGTCCAGGCCAACCGGCCCACTGAAGATGTTTCACTGATCCGCAAGGCCTGGAAGTTCTGCGTACAGCATCATGCCGGGCAGTTGCGCGCCTCGGGCGAGCCGTACATCATCCATCCGCTTGAAGTTGCTGAAGTTCTGGAGGAGATGAAGCTGGACTCGACGGCGATTGCCGCCGGACTCTTGCATGACTCGGTTGAAGACACGCCTGCCACCAGCGAGGAAATTGAATCCGGCTTCGGCGATCAGGTGGCGCATATCGTCGAGGGCGTCACCAAGATCGACAAGATCGAGTTTGCCAACCGGGAAGACCGCCAGGCCGAGAACGTCCGCAAGATGCTGCTGGCGATGGTCTCCGATGTGCGCGTCGTACTCATCAAACTCGCCGACCGGCTGCACAACATGCGGACTCTGGAGCACCTCAAGCCCGAGCGCCGCGAGTCCATCTCCCGCGAGACGATGGACATCTACGCTCCATTGGCGCACCGCCTGGGCATGGGCAAGGTACGCGGCGAGTTGGAAGACCTGGCCTTCCGCTACCTCGATCCGGTCAGCTACGAGAAGGTCGCCGACGCCGTCGAGGCCCGCCGCATCGAAGGCGAACAGTTCCTGCATGGCGTTGAAGACACCCTCGTCGAGCAGTTGCGCGAGAACAATATCGAAGCCAAGGTCGAGTGGCGCATCAAGCGCCTGTATTCGATCTTTCAGAAGCTCGAACGCTCCAAAGTCTCAGTCGATCAGGTCTACGATCTGCTGGCGATTCGCGTCATCACCCAGGATGTAGCCGCCTGCTACGCGGTCTTCGGCCTGATTCATACGCTCTGGCGTCCTGTGCCGGGGCGCATCAAGGACTTCATCGCCATCCCCCGCGCCAATCGCTATCAATCGCTGCATACAACTGTGATCGGCGCCAGTGGCCACCAGTTCGAGGTGCAGATTCGCACCGAGGAGATGCACCGCATCGCCGAAGAAGGCATCGCCGCCCACTGGAAGTACAAGGCTGGCGACGGCTCGGTCACCGCCCGCGACGAAGAGCGGCTCAACTGGATTCGCCAGCTTGTCGAGTGGCAAAAGGAGATGACCGACCCCAACGAGTTCCTCTCCAGCCTGAAGATGGACCTCTACCCGGACGAGGTCTACACCTTCACGCCCAAGGGAAAGGTCGTTGTCGTTCCCGCCGACGGCACTCCGGTCGATTTTGCCTACACCATCCATACCGATGTAGGCCACACCTGCGTCGGCGCAAAGGTCAATGGGCGCATGGTTCCGCTCAGGACCAAGCTGCGCACCGGCGATATTGTCGAAGTCGTCACGCAAAAAGACCACAAACCCAGCCGCGACTGGCTCACCTTCGTAAAAAGTCCCCGCGCCCGCAATAAGATCAAGCACTGGCTCAACGAAGACCAGCGCGTCCGCGCTGTGGAAATTGGCCGCAAGCTGCTCGAACGCGAAGCAAAGAAATACAAAGTCCCGCTAAGCCAGATCAACGACCAGGATCTCGGCCGCATGGCCAACGAATACGGCGTGGCCACGGCTGCCGATCTGCTGGCCGCGCTCGGCCAGGGCAAGCACTCCGCCCATCAGGTGCTGAACAAGCTGGCCCCCGGCTGCACCAGCCAGGCGGAAGCCGAGATACTGCCCGAGACCCGCCCCGGTAGCGGCGAAGCCGGCATGTCGGACGCCGTGCGCAAGCTGCACCTCAGCGGTTCGGACTCACTGCAGGTCGAGGGGCAGAACGACCTGCTCGTCTACCGCGCCCGATGTTGTAACCCGATTCGCGGCGAAGAGATTGTCGGCTACGTGACCCGCGGCAAAGGTGTGGCCGTCCACGCGCGCGGCTGTCCGAACGTGCAAAATCTTCTTTACGAGAGCGACCGCCGCATCGCCGTCGAGTGGGCGCGTGTCGGCGACCAGGCCGGCAAGCCGCAACGCTACCCCGTCAAAATCACCGTCTTCTGCGATGATCGCACCGGCATGTTGAAGGAGCTGACGGCGGTGATCTCCGATTGCAACACCAATATCCGGGCCGTCGATATTCGCCAGGGCGAAGACGAAGCCGTCGTTGAGTTCCTCGCCGAAGCCGAAGACCTGCACCACCTCAACCGCATGGTCCTTGGCCTGCGCCGCGTAGCCGGTGTGCGCACTGTCCAGCGTACGCAAAAGGTATAGAGATTGAAGCGCGGATGATAATCCTGTAGGGACTTGTTGAAATATTCTGGCTTTGTATCAGGGCATGACTTCAGTCATGCCGCAAATGCCGCAAAATCAAGACGGGCTTCAGCCCCTGAGGGCTAATTTCTCGGCTCTGAGTCACTGTTTCAACAAGTTCTTCGTGTCAATTCCCCACAACCAACACCTTAAAACTTCCCTTTTGCGGCTCGATCTGCAGATTGGGAGTCCCGATCTTTGCAGGGTCTACACCATAATCCTCGGTGACAAGGTAAACCTCTCCGGTCGTTGGATTCGCTGCAAGCGCCCACGCATTTTGGGCGGTGGGTAGGTTCTGAACAATGGCATAGGAATCGTTGACGTCCCTGCGAATGATGATCAGGTTTCCGCTCGCATTTGCCGTGTAGATCAGCCCACGGCCAGCGTCGTAGGCAATCGAAGATGAACCGAAACTGATCGGCAGGGATGTAACGAACTGCCCGCTCAGGGAATCGACAACCGCCATCCTCCTTTCGGCACACGACGCAAAGAGGCGCAGATGGAGCTCATCAATCGCCAGACCGTTGGGATCAACACAACCGGGACCGAGACCGAACACTCGCAGCAAGCCTCCTCCACTCTCATGGCCGGCCCAATCCAGAGTGACAGGTGTGTTGCTCTCCCTTTCGCTGACATAAAGACTCGGGTTTCGCAGTTGCTTCCCGATAGCCTCGGCATCCAGCCGAAGAACGGTCCCCTTCGCGGGAACAGCAAAGTAAACTCCGCCATTTCCATCCCCTTGTCCGAATCCAAGCCTGTTGCGCAGCAGAATGTTCGCGAGAATCTGATGTTTATCTGCGTCGATAACCGTGACCGTCGCGCCCGCCTGCTGGGCTGCAACTCCTCCGGAAGCGGCAGGTTTTGCTGCTTGCTTTCCCGCCGGCGTTCGATTGCCTGAACCGGCTGCGGCGGTCTTCGCTTCCGGTACCTCGCTGGCCGCTAAGACCAGCCTGCTCACAGGATCAAAGACAATCGCGCGCGGGTTCACTCCCACAGGCACCGTAGCGACAATCTCCAATGTTGACCGGTCGAAGACTTTTACACATTGTTCCTTCGCGTCCGTGATGTAGCCGAATGCTCCGCTGTCGTCGAGGGCGATTCCCTGCGCCAGGTGTGCGATAGGAGATCTGAACTGTCCGCTTGCTCCCTGCGTCAGTGAGATGGTTCCGAAGATCGTTCCGGAACTTACATCCACAATCTGCACCACAGCCCCGTGAGCGATGAATAGCTGGAGCCGAACAGGATCGAGGACAACATAATCCCAGCGTCCTTCTCCTCCAATCACCCAGGACTTCTTGACGAAGAAAGGCTTTCCCAGTAAGTCAGTCGGCGCAGGAGTCTGCTGCGCGGAGAGACTTGCGCAGCCCAGTAGTACCAGAGCGAGGGATTTCCTCATCGCGGAGATCTCCTGTCCTGCTTGGACGAAACGCCACCTCAAAGCGCTCGATTTATTTGGCGATGCGTGTTATTTAATCGCCCTCACCGCAAGAAAATTCTCACTGCGCCTTCTTGAAATCAAAATACGCCAGGTTCATATTCCCGCCGCTGAGCACGTGAACGGTCAAAACATTGCGCCCGCGAAGCATTTTGAGTTTGACCACGCCCGGCAGCGTATTCCAGTGATGCCACTGCCGCCACGCCAGTGGATCGGCAGCGTTATTCGTCGATGGAATCGTAATCGGCCCAGTCGCCGGTTTGCCGTTCAGGTCCAGTGAGATCGTGCCGCCACCGTTGGCGGTATAAAGCAGGTCCGCGGTATAAAGCGCGCGCCGCTCCACATTCACAGTGATATTGAACCACTCACCTGGTTCGGTCCAACCGACATAGAGCTGGTTCCCCGGCGGCACGGTCAGGTTATACGGATTGTCGTCAATCTGCGGATCGAGCTTGAATTTCGTATACGAAGTATCCACGCCCTCGCGCTTGCGGAACTCGTTCAGGTATTTCCCGTTCGCCGGATTCAGTTCCCCGCTGCCGTGGTTCGCCGCGTCAGTGTCGTGGTACGCCACGCCCTCGCCACCCATGTCATACAACGCGCACTCGACGCGCCCAGGAATCTGCTGTGCGCCAGCCGGATGCAGCACATCCTTGAAGGGCTCGCCCTTGTAATGAATCAGGAAATCCAGCTTGTAAGCCGTTGCGGCTATCGCGATAAAAACAAGAAAGACGGCGAAGTAAATCAATGCGGTACGCCACGGGCCTGGTTTCACTCGGTTGCTGCCTCCGGCAGATGAATCCCTTTTTGAGCAGTGCGTCTCTGTGATGATATTACGATCCGGCGACTGAAATCTCATTCAAAACGGATTCGATTCCATAGCTCTTATTGACTTGGAGAAATCCAGCGCATCGGGAATTCCTGTACATGCCCACGGATCAATCGGATATTTTTGAGAAATGGCATCCGGTTCGAAGACGAAAGAAGGCGCTCCAGATGAAGGTCAACTATCCGTCCCTTCTACCGTTGCCAGAGTGGCCGCCATATCGCTCCGCAAGCAGTGGCTCTATGCGTTGGCCGCATTTACTCTACTGATCGTTCTCGCTGTAGAGTTGCTGGTTCCGGCGCATCAACAGGCACAGACACCGGACGAAGCGAATCATCTGCTGGGTGGAGTTCGCTACTGGAAGTACTCCGATTTCGGAAGCAATCCAGAGCATCCGCCGCTGGCCAAACTGGTAGCGGCGTTGCCCATTCTCAATCTTTCGGTCCCTCCGCCCGCGCCCTATCCGATCTTCTTCAAGCTCGAGAACTTTCAGAGTGGCATCCAGTTTCTTTACTCGCACAATGCCGGCCAGATGATCTGGCGTTCGCGCAGCGCGATCTCAGTTTTCACCTTTGCCCTCGCGCTTCTCGTTCTAGCCGCGGGCTGGGAGATGTTTGGACCGGCAGCCGGCCTCACAGCGCTCGTGATCTTTGTCTTTGAGCCGAATCTTCTGGCGCATGGCGCGCTGGTTACCACCGATATGGCCGCAGCCTGCTGTTTTTTCGCCGCCGTCTATGCCTTTTATCGCTGGCGAAAGCATCCCTCACTGGGAGCAATTGCACTCTGTGGCATCGCGACCGGGCTGGCTCTCGCGGCAAAACACTCCACGATTCTGCTGCTGCCAATTTTGGCGTTTCTGGCACTCATCGAGATCGCTTTCGCAAGGCAGATGTCCGCCGCAGCGCCGCAAGCCAACACCAGCAACAAGAGTCCCCGCAATGCCCTGCGCATAGCCGGTTCTCTAGCAGAGATCTTCCTCATCGCATATACGATTCTCTGGGCCTGTTACGGCTTTCGCTATCAAGCGCGACCGGGGACCCTGGCGATGCTCCCCACGCTCGCGGTCTATACCTTGTCTCCGCATTCAGTCATGGCCGAAGCTGTGATTCCACGCCTCGCCGCATGGCATCTGCTGCCCGAGGCCTATCTCTACGGCATTGTCGATATCCTGGTTGCCGCCCGGCGCGACCCAATGTTTCTATTGGGCACAGACTATGCGACTGGAAAATGGTTCTACTTTCCGGTAGCCTTCGTGATCAAGTCCACGCTCGGCTTCTTGGCACTGCTGGCGCTCGCGCCGTTCCTTAAAATCTGGCAAAACGGCAAAACGCGAGAGATCGCGTTTCTGCTCATCCCGCCTGTTCTCTATTTCGCCGCCAGCCTGGCTTCCACAATGGCCATCGGCATCCGCCACATCCTGCCGGTCTACCCGTTTCTTGCATTGATCGCCGCGGCAGCGGCAGTAAAGCTATTTCGCTGGCAGCGCTGGGGGAAATATGCCGCTGTCAGCCTCGTGCTCTGCCACATTGCATCTTCGGTCCATGCCTTCCCCTACTACCTGACTTACTCCAATGAAGCCTGGGGCGGGCCGGCAAATACCTTCCGGCTGCTCACCGACTCCAATGCGGATTGGAACCAGGGCCTGCGCGAGGTCAAGAGTTACCTCGACGCGAACCATATCCAGAAGTGCTGGTTTGCCCACTATGGCTGGGATGTTGATCCGGCTTACTACCACATCCCTTGCACACCGCTGCCCGTCTCCACCTCGCATTATTGGGACCAGCCCCTGCCGCCCGTTCCAGCCCGCATCGAGGGAACTATTCTCGTCAGCGGCTCAGAGGCAGACGGGGTATATTGGGGTCCGGGCGATCTGAATCCCTATGAGCAGTTTCTGCGCCAGCGGCCAGACGCAATCATCGCCAACAGCGTTCTGGTCTTTCACGGCCAGTTCGATGTTTCCCTGCTCTCGGCTCTTGCGCATCTGAGCCAGGCAAAGCAGCTTGCGAGCCGGCAGCAATGGGAAAACGCCCTCATAGAAGCGCATATAGCTATTGACCTTGCGCCAAAATCGGCGGAGACTCATGCGGTGTTGGGCAATATCCTGCAACAGATGCGCCGCGAAGACGACGCGAGGCAGGAATACCTACAAGCTGCCGCTCTGGCCAGTGCCGATCAGCCCAGCTTCCAGTTCGCCCGCATCCTGAAAATTCCACCGGAATATCTTCCCCAATAGCCATCTGCGCTGTTCATATCTTGCCAACCAGAGCGATGGCCTTGGCGCGTATCTCCGCAAGCTCGCGGGCTGAGACTTTGCCCTTCAATCGCGCTTTCCGGGCGATATAATCCATGCTCTTCACCTGGTCGGCCAGAGCCGCGCTCGCTGATTCCCCGGCAATCACCACTTCAAAGGGATAGCCTTTGATCTGCGTCGTCATCAGGCAGCAAAGCAACAATCCGGCCTTGCTGTTATAGCTTTTCGGACTGAGAACCACAGCAGGCCTGTGCCCGGCCTGTTCGTGCCCAGCCTGCGGATCGAATTGCAGCCAGATAATCTCTCCGGCATCCGGGACGTACCCGGCCACTACAGCAGCTCCCTGCCGACCGGCGCGCCGAAGGAAATCTCCTCATGACGGTTCTCCGGGGTAATCCCGGCGACCAACTGGTCGAGGTCAAATTCCGCCCGTTGCAGCGGTTCAATGACCAGAACGCCGTCCTGCTCACGAATCTCGACCGCGTCATCGAGTTCCAGCCGCGCCGACTCCATCAGAGCTGCAGGAATTCGCACCGAAGCGCTGTTGCCCCATTTTTTAACCCGGACCTGCATTCGTTCCTCCTTCGGGCTGGACATGAGTCCAGAGTACGCCCATCCGTGCAAATGTTGCAACATTGTTTCAACATCTCTCTGAGTTCGGCAGGAGCGCAAGCGGTTCGTATATAGTCGTTCTGCTATCCTTAAAGGTTTACCGGTCGAGGAGCGGAAACATGGCTGAACATAGGGCAAGAAAGCATCATCAGGACCGGGTGGCGGAGACACTGCGGGAAGAAATCGGGGCAATGATCGAGGGCGAGCTGGTCGATCCGCGCATCCACTTCTGCTATGTAAGCGAGGTCGCGCTCAACCCCGGCGCAAAGTCGGCGCGGGTGTACGTGGCGCTGGACAGCTCGGTCAAGGACATTGAAAAGGCTGAAGCGGAAACCGTGGCCGGCCTGGAGGCTGCCAAGGGCTATATCCGCTTTGTCGTCAAGGAGAGGATGGGCGTCCGCCATGTGCCGGAGCTATGTTTTCTGGCGGATCGCTCCGGGCGCTACCAGGCGCGCATCGACGAGCTGATGAGCCGCCAGCGCAAGCGCCAGAAGGGGCAGAATTCCGCGCCGGAACTGCCTGCGCCAGTGCAAGAGCAGCACCCTCCGGAGTAGAGACAGTTCCCAGTGCCATTGAGATTCCGGGCGAATCTGTTAGCCTTGTCCCTGTCGAAGTACTGAGGATTCTTTGCGTTTTTAGGGGAGTGCGGGCGCGCTTCTGGCTGGAGGATGCCCGCGCAATTCCTGTCCGGGGCCAAAGTTCGGACCGGAATCATTTTGATAGCAGATAAGAAGCCTGGCTCTGTTGGAGAACCGCTGACAGTGGAAATGACTTCAGAAAATTCACAGACTGCATTGCCGGACGCGACACTGAACCTGGCCGCGAGTCCGCAGAAACCCTCGGTGGCATTCTGGCGCAGCAAGCTGCCCGGCTGGGCCGCAGTGGCTGAGGCGGGCTGTTTTCTCTTCTTCGCGCTCTTTTTTATCCTCTATGGACAAACGCCGGTTCTGGGCGGCGCAGGGCTGGGCCTCGTCGGCGCGGACGAACCCCGCTATGCGCAAATTGCCCATGAGATGCTCGACCGCTTTGACGCCACCCACACGCTCAAAAGCCGCCTGAGCGCCTGCGTCACGCCCTATCTCTACGGCCATCCCTGGCTGGAAAAGCCGGCCCTCTACTACTGGCGCGCAATGTACGTCTTCCAGGAATTCGGCGTGCACGACTGGAGCGCGCGACTGCCCTCGGCCAGCTTTGCCTTCATCATGTCCGTGCTGATTTACCTGCACATGCGGCGTTTCCGGCGCGGCGGCCATCTGGACGCGGCGCTGATCACCGTGGCCTGCGCGGCAATCCTCGGCTTCTCGCGCGGCGCATCCACCGACATGCAGATGGCCGCGCCGCTCTCCATCGGATTGCTCGGCTGGTACGCCTGGTATGAGACCGGCTCCAAGTTCTGGCTCTTCGATATCTACTTTTTTACCGCTGTCGCCACGCTGGCCAAGGGTCCGGTTGCGCCGTTCCTGGCCTTGCTGATCCTGGCCGCTTTTGCCTTTCTGCGCAGAGAGTGGTCGGTGCTGCGCCGCTCCATCTGGTGGCCCGGCATCCTGTTGTATTTCGCCATCGTGCTGCCCTGGTTTATCGCCGTGCAGCACCAGAACCCGACCTTCTTCCGCGAGTTCTTTCTCGAACACAATCTGGAGCGCTTCGCCACCGACCGCTACCAGCATATGCAGCGCTTCTGGTATTACGGAGTCGTAGTGCTGCTGGCGGTCATGCCCTGGACGGTAATTTCGCTCCGCGCGCTGATCGATGGAATTCAAACCTCCGTGGCCGAGTGGCGCATCCGCCGGTCAACTCATTCGAAGCCGCTTTATGACCCGCTGAGGCCCTGCACCGGCCGCCCCGGAGATGCCTTTCCCGAGTTCCTGGTGCTCTGGGCGCTCATTCCCATCCTCTTCTTCTCCATCTCCCGCTCCAAACTCCCCGGCTACATTCTCCCCGCCATTCCTCCCATCACCATCCTTACCGGAGACTATCTCTTCCGCCGCCGCCAGAAAGGGCTGAACCGCTGGGTGCTGCTCGGCCATGCCCTGCTCTGCGGAGTGATGACCGTCGCTGCGCTGCTGCTGCCTTGGTTCGTGGCGCATGGGCACGTCATGCCGCCTGCCACGGAACTAACCGTTGCGATCGTGGCGGCGCTGGGCGCGACGCTGCTTATCCTGATCGTCGTTAACGGCTTTGGCGTGGCCCGCCTTCGCTTGGTCACAACCGCCGTGTTGATCGTGCTGATACTGTTCTTGTACGGCGTCGGCCCCTTCTTCGGCGTGCCTGCAATTGCGGCGAGCAAGCAGGTCATTCATCTCCTCGACCGCTCCTATTCCGCGCGCCCGCTAGCCGAAAATCTGGCGCAGGCCGCGCCCAATGTGCTAACCATCGCCGTCTGCTGCACTATCCCCGACAAAACCAACCCCGACCGCAAGCATTACTTTCCCCGCGACATTGAGTACGGCCTCTCCTTCTATCGCAACCGCCAGGTGGTCAACTACGCTGACGACGGCGTGCCCAGCGAAGAGCACCTGCTCGTGGCGCAGGTCACCGGCCACGGCGGCGAGGACCTCGATACTCCCGCGGCTCTCGAAGCCTACCTCGAAGGCCGCCACTATGAGCAGCTTTTCACCTGGCCCGAGCATGGCATGGTGGTCTACCTTGTAGGCGCCAAATAAAGCCGGAGTTGCGCTCAGTCTTCCGCTCATGGCACAGTTAGCGGAAGGCTCAATACAGATCGAGGCAGCTCCGGGCGATGATTTTGTACGTCATCCGTCGCTGAAACTGCGTCAAAAGGAATAGGAGCATGGCATCGGGCGTCACCTTCGAGATTCTCGACCTGCGGCACTTCGCTGCGCCGGAGATTCGCCCTGTCCTCGAAGCCGAGGGTGAACTCTGGCGACAGCGGCTGCACTGGGACCATCGCCCCGCCGCCAAGCTGCTCATGCAGTATCTCGACACCCGCTCCCTGCCCGGCTACGCGGCCATTGAGGCTGGCCACGTCACCGGCTATTCCTTCTGCGTCTACGAGGACACCAAGGCGGTGATCGGCGATGTCTTTGCCATCTCCACCAACCCCCTCTCCGCGCACCACCCCAATTACAGCTTTCTTACCGATGCCGCCCATGAGATTGAGACCACGCTGCTGCGCCACATTCTCGAGCTGCTGCTCAACTCCCCGCAGACCCAGCGCATCGAGTCGCAACTGCTCCTCCATCCAGCCGGAACCCACGAACCCAGCTTTCGCGAGGCCGGCTTCCAGATCTTCCGCCGCCTCTATCTGGTCAAGCAACTCACCGGCCCTGCCGCCGCCCGGCCTGAACCGCGCCTCAACCTCCCCGGCGACCTCGAACTGCGCCCCTGGCGCGACGAAGACCTGAACCCCGCCGGCCGCCTCATTGCCGAGGCCTATCGCCACCACCCCGACAGCCACATCAACGACCAGTACCGCTCCGTCCACGGCTCCGTGCGCTTCCTGCATAACATCGTGCGCTTCTCCGGCTGCGGACTCTTCTCCGCGCCGGTCTCCCACGTCGTCATCGAGCGCACCAGCCGCGAGCCGGTCGCGCTCATTCTCGGCTCGCGCATCAGCCCGCAGTGCGGCCACATCACCCAGCTCTGCGTCCATCCCAACTACCGCCGCCGCGGACTCGCCCGTCTCCTCCTCTCCGTCGCCGGCTCCTTCTTCCTCCGCCAGGGAGTTACAGAGATCTCCCTCACCGTCACCGAAGCCAATGCAGATGCCATCGAGTTATACAACGCCGAAGGATACAACTGCACCCACGCCTTCGACGCCGCTGTCTGGCGACGGGATGGGATTAACTGAGGTCGGTGATGAACAGGCTGCTACCCAGCTTCTAAATTTTAATTCGAGAAAACATGACTTCCGCGCAGTTATCGAGGTACTATGGTTTCACTGTCCAGTCATTGGACGTAACCGAGTGCCATCGCATTGAAAGAGAGCTGCCGATGCCAACGCAACCGAAAGCCTCTCGGGGGGGGGGGGGCAATTAAAGTGCCATTCCTCCGTTCCACCCCAATCTTTCTTCCCCTGGTTGTATTTATTTTTTTGATTCTGCCGAAAGCTGCCAATGCGCAGGTCTGGGTTTCCTCCGGCTTCACGCCCGGAACCGACGCCCAACATGCAACAGCCTATTGCAGCACCTCGGCGATCAATCCTGCAACGGGCAAAGCCTCGCCCGCAGCCACGGATTATCCGTTCTTTTATGCCGGATGTGTTGTCAGCGGCTCTGATGGGTCTTCGTTCCCAGGCAATTCTCCGGCTTGCAGCATTATCGGTGGTAATTTTGTAACGGAAAATCCATCGGCTCAGTGTACAGTTCAATTTCCCATTCTCCCCGGTGTTTCATATATTGTGAATGCATTTCATTATTTCGTGTTGAATGCCCCAGGAAGCTTGCCTTTCGCATCTGTTCCCCTTTGCAGTGCAATCCTACAAAATCCGAATATAATTAGTGCCGCGTGCACAGACGCCGCCGAATCCATAGCCGAAGGACTGGGTGATCCAGGTGTAGGTGTTGCTCTCGACCCAGAAGGATTTTTTATATCTGTTCCTCCACCCTATACGCCGATTTATTACTCATCCGCATCGAGCATTACGAAAGAAATTGTTGGATCAGGAACATATCAATACATTCCTGCGTTTCAAAATAATTCCTATATAGACATGTGCAGCAAGATAAACAATATGTCATTTGATTTCTGCAATGCAAACAACAATGTTTGGCTTGAAGATCAGCAGATT
>CAZHKN010000054.1:0-21145 GCA_964532725.1 uncultured Occallatibacter sp. | reverse complement strand
GCAATTGACCTTGACCGTTTCCAGAACACCGCCGTGGCTGTAGGCAATTACAGGGCGGCCATAGGATTGCGCTTTGACTGGGACGATCCCAAAATCTTCATCGGCCGCGAATAAGAAGGCGCGACACTCAGCATACAGCCGAGGAAGTTCCGTATCAGAAACGCGGCCGAGAAACTTGATCGTCGGTCCGGCGATTGACTTCAAACGCTTTTCTTCAACCCCAGTGCCGGCAATAACCAACTTTCTCCCCATGCGATTGCAGGCATGGATCAGCAGGTCTAATTTCTTTGTGGCTGAAAGCCGGCCGACGGAGAGGTAGTAATCTTCATGCCGCTCAGAGATATATCCCCTGGCCGTATCTACCGGAGGATAAATTACAGTGGATTCGCGGCGCTAAATTTTTTAGATGCGATCTTGAATATATTTGGAGTCAGCGGCAAAGTAATTCACCCTTTGTGCAGCGCTGAAGTCCCACAGGCGAAGGTAGTGTTAAGCGATTGCGAAGATGGGGCGAAAGAGCATGGGCTTACGTCTCATAAAGTCGCGATACGGATCCCATACATAGCGCATGGGTGTATGGCAATAGCAGATGTGAACCGCTTCCTGATCAACCAGCACCCCCTTCATTACATTTGTGTCGCTGGAAATCACCAGATCGTATCCTCTCAGATCGAGCGATTCAACAGCCAAAGGGTAGAGCGGCAACAATGATTTATAAATGATGTCAATCAGCGGTATCCGATTTACAAAAGTACACTTCATGCACTCCGTAATGCCCGCGCAGGATCGCTGCTCTTAAAAAGCCCATAAATACCGGCGTCCGGATAAGTGGAGGCGAGTACTTCCACAGCGCGCTCAGCACCCCCGGGCGTAAGCATCCAATAATGAACAATGGCGACTTTCAAAGGGATCTCATTTCTGTACTCGGCCAGGCAGACGCGGCTCTCCTCGGGGGCCGTACAGTCTCACGTTCAATTCCACATTGGCAAAAAATCAACGTCGCTCGAATTAGCGCAGCAGTGAGCTTCAACGCTGCCTACCGAATCGTTTCTATTTGATAGAGAGCTTCCTCGGCGAACTGCCCAGCCTCTTGCGCATGGCGGCGATTTGGCCCATGCACGCCCAGCGCCACTACCAGAAACAGAAGCCAGTAGATTCTCTCCTCGGAGATGAATGTGCCCTCGTCTAAATTGAACGTGAGCGTTAACGCCAGGATGGAAACGCACCAGAAAGAATAGCGGGAAGTTACCCTGGAGATCACGGCAGCCGTATCTATAACAGCCTTGGCGAAAACGAAACAGACAGCCGCCAGGCCAACAAACCCTAATTGCAACAGCACATCCAGAAATCCATTGTGAGCATATGAAACAGTCCAATTAGCGGCCAAATAAGTGTTGGTTGCCTCGCCTTGTCCAATCCAGAACGCGCCGTGGCCATAGCCGAGCCAAGGGCGTTTCGCGATGGAAAGAAGAACGCTGGACCATATTTTTGTTCTTCCCGTCAGCGTGATATCTTTCCCGAACAGCGGCAGAACATCCTTTGCATAGTAAAAGACGAGAAACGAAAGCGTGACCGCGGCAAAGACCGCCAGAGTGACAATGATCCCTTTTTCTGTTGCAGCCACACGGCGGATCAGCGTCCATAATGCAAACAGAAGGATGAGAAGGGCCGCGCTGGCCAATCCCGTAACAGACCGAGTGAGAAGAGCAAATACGAAGGTGGCGCAGATGGACGCTTGCCTGAAAGTTTCAGCAGATGCGACGCGCGGCCTGTAGTAGAGGGCGCTGGGCAACAGGAATACCACTACTCGCGCCGCGTCATTTTTGGTATGAAAAACTCCCCGCCAGGCTCCATCCGGCGTGATGCCCGTTCCGTGAAATACGAGGCTATACATGAAGCTTAGAACGAGGATGATATTGCTCAAAAGATAGAAGAGATGGATAATTTCTTCATTATCATAGCGATTAACCAGATACACCGCAAAGACTGCAACGAGGAACAAGCACAGCCCCTTGAGAAGCGTGCGAGAGGGATCCTGCGACCAGAGCGTGGACAAAGTCGCAATGGCTGGAATTACGAAGCAGTATTTTGCCCGCCAACATTGCTCGAATAAGAATGCCGTCCTTTGCGCAATGCAAAAGATGACCAGCATCCAACATATAACTAGAACAATGGTCCTTCCTCCGCCCGCGGAGTCAGACATGAACGGCAGGTCACAGCCCATGCACAAAAGAACAAGAGGCACAATGGTCACCCAGGTGCTGACCTGTAGCAGGAGTGGCGGGCCGATGTGCTGCGTCGCTCTGTTATCGTCCATTAAAGTCTATCCCGCCTCTCATCCGTCTCCGCCATTCCGGTTCGGTGAACAGAGCTGCGCCGAGGTAGCAAATGGACCGGATTGACATCCTGCCGTGCTTCATCGCATCCCAAAGCAAAAAAGCGCAGGCAGAGAAGCGTGAGCGGGAACGCCGGGCATACGGGAGGCATAATCTTGCGACGAAATATGGCAGGGCTGTGCGCGTCAGCAATGACCGGTTCTCGCTTAGCCACTGATACCGCGCTTCCCAGGGCGTGGTGGTGCTCAGCCTCTCTTCTTCGTTTTCGTTGTGGTAGATGGCAAGCACTTCCTCTACCCAGGCAGGGCGGATTACTCCGGTAGAGAACGTCCGCAGCAGCCAGTCCGCATCTTCGTTGTAGCGCAGTCCCTTGGCGAACGGCACGGCAAGCATGAGCGATCGTTTTACGAGATAAGTAGATGGGAGCAAAACGCCGCCCTGTACATAGATATATTCGCTCCAATTTTCAGCGCTATGAGGGAAGCGTCTCGGCATTTGCCGGACTGTATACGTGTTTCTCTCTTCGTACCGGCAGGCGACAAAATTGTTCTCCTGATCCTCGCGTTCAAGAGCAGCGACCTGAATCTCGATTTTATTTTCATGCCACTCATCGTCGTCATCCAGAAAGGCAACCCAATCCCCGGCTGCTTCCCGAATGCCGGAGTTACGCGCTTCAGCCAAGCCCACATTTGCAGGCAGCGCGACGATGCGCAGGCGCGGCTCGTTCCATTTAGACAGTTCTTCGAGAGTGGCCGCATCCGGTCCGTCGACAACGACAACGACTTCCAGTTGCTTATACGTCTGCCCCAAGGCGTTCGATATGGCGCGCCGTAGAAGCGCTGGCCGTTTGAGTGTTGGAATCACGACGCTGACAAGAGCCGGGGGGGTCATAGTCCACCGTCGGTGTGGAGTTTTGCATCCGCAGGCAAGTTCTCCTGCCTTGGCTTGCCGAGTCCAAGCCGCATACGAAGAAAGCGGCGGAGGTTTTGAGGTATCAGCCACACTTTTGCAAAGAAGAGCAGGCAATTCAGATCCGGCGCGCCGCTCAGGCACTCGCGCAATATGCCGATCATCACCGAGACCGGTGCGTGCCGCTTTGATGCGCTGCGGGCGCACTCCGTTGCGAGGAAATAGGAGTAAGCACGCGGCGTGAACAGGGCGCGGCGGCTCCGCGCCCACTGCAAGGAAAACTCCCAGTCGCCGTAACGGCCAATGCTCTGCCGGTTTCCTTCCACATTCCATACGGCTAAGCTCTCTCGCACGAGATCGACTCTCACATCTGTCAACTGGCCGACACGCAGAACCCAATCCCAGTCCTGATGAATCTTCAGGCCGATCTGAAAGGGAATCTTGAGCAGCAGTTCCTTCGATGCCAGAATCGTGGAAGTCTGCAAGCAGCCGCCTCCAAAGCCAAGGCCGCGCTTGCAAAAAAGATATTCAGAGACGGGAAGAGAGGGATGCGGAAAGGTGATCGGCCAAAGCGTGTCTTCCTCTGAGGAGCGGACGATCAGCATTGAGCTGATCAGTTGCAGCTTTGCCTCCGAAGCCAGCGCCAGGCGCATTTGCTTCTCGATCTTTTCCGGCAACCATTCATCATCGTCATCGAGTAAGGCCACCCATTCTCCGCGAGCAGCGCGCACGCCTGTGTTCCTGGCCTCGCTTCCGCCAACGTTCTCCGCGAGTGGGAAAACCCTGACCCTTGGAACATTCAACGCACTTAGGACAGCCTCTGTTGCGGAATCCGGGCCGTCCACGACCACGATCACTTCGAGATTTACATACGTCTGGGCAAGCGCGCAACGCACGGCGCGCACAACAAGATCGGGACGATTTCTTGTGGGGATAACCGCACTCACCAGGGGCAGGCTGGCACCGTCATTCGCGGGCATAATTCCTCCCCTCGCGCAGTTTGCGAATGATCAGGGGCAACAGCGTAAAGGGCTCGATCAGATAGCGGTAGTAGAGGCTCTTGGGACGGCACGCCAGCCTGTAAAGCCACTCCATCCCGATGGGGCCGAGCCAGCGCGGGGCGGCCTTCTGCTCACCGGTGAGGTATTCGAGCATGGCTCCGCCGGCAAAGACCAGATTGGTTTTCAGGTAAGGCAGAGCCTCGACAATCCAAGCTTCCTGCAGCGGCATCCCCATGCCCACAAGGAGCGCATTGGGTTCAAACTCGTTGATCAGCTCGCAGAGTGACGCGACGCTGACTCCGCTTACGTAACCATGATGGATGCGGGCCTGGATGCCGGGGTATCTCTGCTTCAGAATCAGGTCGAAGCCCTCTGAGGATTCAGGCGACCCTCCGAGGTAAAACAGTTTCCAGCCGTTTTTGCAGGCCTGCCGGAAGAACTCGTCATACCAGTCAAGGAAAGGAACCCGGTGTACCTTGCCCAGCGATAGTCCCAGCGCCCTGGCCAGCCAAACCAGGGGCATCCCATCGACATAGGCAAGGTTGCAGCGCCTGTAAAACTCTTGCATGGATTTATTATTTTGCGCCAGAGACAGGCTATGAACATTATGCGCACCGACTACGGCCGTGGAGTTGCCCTCGATGGAGCGCCGAAAAAACTCCAGCAGCTCCGCTCGCGTGATGGGATTTACCGAGATGTCGAGAAACTTTACAGTTTCAAACTTCATATTCGCCTCGGCGCTGTGCACAGGAAGACTCCGTATCGATGGTTTGAATGCGTTTCCAGGTCAGAATTTGTACAAGGCAGCGGTACCAAGCGACGTAGCAAGGCCCTGTACATTGACAACCGAGTTTCTCAGATAGCTGAAGGGAATATAGACAATGTCATTGGCTTGAAGCGGAATGTCCGTTGTCTTGCCCTTTTGCATGGCACTGATGTTGAGTGCGATTTCGACTGTCCCGTTTGCGCTCTTGCGAATCAAGCGGGCATGGGTCGGCACCGCGGAGTTATTCATTCCGCCGGCGCGGGCCACCAGTTGCAGCAGGCTCAGTTGCGCCTCGTTGTTGGTCATTGTGTACCCGCCCGGCTGGCGAACATCGCCCAGCGCGTACACGATGCCGGCTCTTGGAACAAAGACCGTATCGCCGGGATTCACTTTTACCGAGCTGTCCAGTGCCGCATCCGCGTTGTTGGAGAAGAAGTAAGGAACCTTCTCCTGCGAGCCTTTGCGCTGGATCAGCACTTTGCGGTCAGCCAGCAACGTCAGACCCCCGGCCAGCGCCAGGACTTCGTAAACAGTGCGCGGGGCATGGGTATCGAAGGCGCCGGGTTGATTCACTTCGCCCATCACGAAAACTTTCTGCGCAGCAAATTCTTCCACTTCGACAGTGACATGGGGGTGGCTGAAAAACTTGCCATCGATGAGCGCTTTTTCAATGACGCGTCCGGCAAGCTCGGGAGTCAACCCGGCGACCTTGACGTTGCCACCAAGAATCAGCGGAATTTCTCCGGCATCGGTCACGCGCACGTGCTGCTCCATCTCGGGCGTATCAAACACCTGTAAATGCAGGGCATCTCCCGGCCCGATCAGCAGAGTCTCGACCGTCTGCGACCGAAGTGCTGGAGTGAGCAGCAGCAACAGTAAGCTCAAAATCCAACTATCTTTTTTTCGCATTGCCATCCTCGCCGTAGTTGTAGGAGTACTTGCGGTACCCGTAATACCCATAATAGTTTTCATCATCGGGACGCAATCCGTTAAGAATCATCCCGACGAAGTGTTTGGAGTTCTGCGATACCATGCGGAAGCTGCGTAGTAACTGCGGCCTCTCGGTCAGTCCGGTCCGCGCCAGCAGCAAGGTCACATCCGCCAATGGACTTACGATGAGCGAATCGGTCACGGGCAGCAAGGGCGCTCCATCGAGAATCACATAATCGTATTGCCCCCGCCATTGTGTGATCAGTTCGCCAATCTTTGAATCCAGCAGCTCGGAAGGATTCGGCGGCGGCGTTCCCGCGACCAGAATATCCAGCCGCGGCGTTGCTTCGATGGTCCGGAAATCCGGTTTCTGCAACTGCCCGGCCAGCAATTCGCTCAGCCCCGGCCCCGCGGATAAGTTCATCCGATGACGCAATGTGCCGCGGCGTAAATCCATATCGAC
This sequence comes from uncultured Occallatibacter sp., assembly GCA_964532725.1. Taxonomy (GTDB): domain Bacteria; phylum Acidobacteriota; class Terriglobia; order Terriglobales; family Acidobacteriaceae; genus Telmatobacter. The sequence goes on along the minus strand of CAZHKN010000054.1, from coordinate 14,740 downwards.
CAGCAGGACTTTCCGGTGGGACTGCGCCATGATGGCAGCCAGATTCGCGGCAAAAGTTGTTTTGCCCTCGCCCGGGATGGAGCTGGTTACCAATATAACGCGGCTGCGGTCGCCGCCGCCGGTAAGCAGGACCGCGGTGCGGATTGAACGGATAGCCTCGGCGTAGGTTGATTGCGGCTCGTCCAGGCTGGCCAGATGAGTCGTTCCGATTGGGGACTCTCCCTGTGTAACTGGCTGATAGAGAGGAGTAGCGCCAAGCAAGCTCTGGCCGGTTATCTGCTCGATTTCAGCAATGCCGCCAATTTTGTTGTCCAGACTGTTAACGATCTGCGCGGCGATGCAGCCCACAAAGAATCCCGCGGCCAGGGCAATGGCCAAGTAAACCGGAATGTTAGGCTTCTTGGGACTTGCGGGAGCGCGGCCGGGGTCAACGACGGTTATATTGGAGGATTTCAGCCCTTCCAGAACACCGGCTTCCTTGAGCCGCTTCAACAGGTCTTCGTAGAGGCTGCGGCTTTCATCGGCCTCCTCGTGGGTAATAGCGTACTCAATTGCCTTGTCATTCAGCTTGTCGGCCTCGCCTTTCGCGGTGTTATACCGTTGGCGGGTGTCCGCCTCTGCTCGTACCGCGACATCGTAGTCGCTTTGTGCCCGCTGCTTGATGCGGTCCACTTCTTCATGAATCGAGCGGTCGAGGCTGGCGACATTCTCTCGCATCTCACTCAGTTTGGGGTAGGATGAGCCGAACTTCGCTTCCGCCTCCTGGAGAGCCGCTTTTTCGGTTGCCTCCTGCTGGCGCAGGTTTTGGATCACCGAGAGGGAATTTGACATGACTCCGTTGCCTGCCCCATTGCCTGCCAGCCCGGAGAGCATCTCCGCGTCTCCCTCGGCCGCCGCGTGCGCAATCGCACCTTTGAGGATACGGTTCTGCTCGGCTTGAGTCACTGCCGCGGTGGCCTGCTGCAAACGGTCGAGCACCCCCGAATAAGCCTGCTCACCGCCTTTGGCATCCACTATTCCCAGGCTATATACCCCTGACTGGCGCTCCAGATCGACAACCTTGGCCTGCAGATCCTCGCTCTGCTTGCGCAATTCGCTCAGTTGCCCGGTGAGCCACGTAGATGCCTGGGTCGTTGCATCGAAGCGAGTCTGAAAGGTGTAGTCCATCAGCTCTTGCGTCAATTCATTGACTACGGCCGCGGCCAGCTTGGGATCGGGGTTCAGATAGTCGATCTCCAGCAGCCGGGTTCCAGCAATCGGCTTCACTGTCAGGTTCTTCTCGAATACGTTGATCGCCGCAACCCTGCGGTGAGGCGATTCTTCGAGAGAAAGTCCTTTGGGTTCAGGTTGTTCTTTGGGTGAAAGAAGTCCAAAGAGCCAGCCGCGCAAACTCCAATGAGGCTGAAAGTCCTGGGTCTCTTCCATATGCAGCTTTTGCACCGTGCGCAGAGCCAGCGTGTCGGACTTGAGGATACTTGCCTGCGTCTGGATGGTGATATTCACATCCAGCGCTCCCGACGAGTCGCCGCTCTCGCTCATCAAGCTGTCCAGTCCCAGTCCGTCCGAACTTTCCTTTTGTATCTGAACAACACCGCTTGCCTCGTACCGGCGGGTAGCAAACGCGCAGTAAAGAGCACAAAGAGCGCCGAATAAAAATACCGTTCCATAAATAATCCTGCGCCGCTTCCGGAAAATAACCAGCAGGTCGCGCACAGTTAGTTCACTGTTTTGACGGAATTCCAACGATTCATCCTCGCTTTCAGCGCTCGACATGCGATGCTGGGTTTTCGTGGTGCTCCAGCGTACCGGCGAATGCCCGCGAATTACGGCATCGACTCAAACCGGTTAGCCGATCATCATTCGCGTGAGAAGCGATTGAACGTCTAAAAATTTCCTCGCAAGCTATATGGAACGATTGCCGCTGGGACGTTCAAACGGAAAGGTCATGCAGACCTGTCCAACCTCTCAGTTATACCCGCCGAAGAGCGCTTGAGTCAAACCCAACAAAAGGAAATGAGTTACGCGCAATTGTGCGCCGGCGACAGTCGATGCAGTGCATTCTGAACTGGGGTAAAACTGCAATTATTCAATGTTTCTAAGATATTCTACGATGAAAGCAGCAACTGCCGCGAGATTACCAGCAAGCTGCCTCAGGTTTGTTTCCCCGTGCGGCAACCAATTACTTCTGTTCCTGCCCCCGGCGTTTTAGCGGAGAGCTCTTTCCCCGGTTTCGTTGAGCGTCCCGGCAAATCCAGATTGTTTGGATAGCGCAGCGATGCAGGCAATGGAACAGCGCAGGCTCAGGCGAGAGTAAAACCCGCCGCCGCGCGACGCCGCTTTCTCGCGCTCCAGCTTCGAAATCGCTCAATTCGCCCTCTCCTGCTCTCTGAAAATGCACATTTACCGTACAATCAAATGAAAGGAGAACTACACCATGCGCCGAGTCTATATGGATGCCAATGCCACTACCCCTCTGTTACCAGAGGTGTTGGAGGCGATGCGCCCGTATTGGATGGAGCACTTCGGCAATGCCTCCTCGATTCACCTGGATGGGCAGCAGGCCCGCCGGGCCGTCGATCACGGCCGCGAGACCCTGGCAGCGTTCTTCAACTGCCACGACGCCGAGGTGGTCTTCAACTCGGGCGGCACCGAGGGGGACAATACGGCAATCTTCGGCCTGTTGCACCCCGGCGACCACTTCATCACCACCTCGATTGAGCACTCAGCGGTATTGCAGGCGGCCAAACGCCTTGAGCGCTTCGGCGTCGAGACGACCTTTGTCGCTCCTCAGCCCAGCGGACTCATCGACCCCGTTGATATTTTGCGTGCTATTCGCCCCGAGACCCGGCTGATCAGCGTGATGCTGGCCAATAACGAAACCGGTGTCCGCCAGCCTGTCGAAGAGATCGGCAAAATCGCCGCGGAAACTGGTGTCTTCTTTCACATCGATGCCGTGCAGGGCGCGGGCAAGGTCGAGTTCGATGTCCGCCGCTTCGGTTGCCATCTGCTCTCGGTCAGCGCGCATAAGATGCATGGTCCCAAGGGCATTGGCGCAATGTTTGTGCGCCGCGGCACTCCGATTGAGCCTCTGCTGGTGGGCGGCAGCCACGAGCGCCGTCAGCGCGCCGGCACCGAGAATGTCGCCGGCATTGTCGGCTTTGCCAAGGCTGCGGAACTGGCCATGCACTCGCTCGATGATGGAACCATTCACCGGCTGGCGGGTTTGCGCGACCGGCTTGAAGCGGGAATTTTGGAATTACCCGGAACCGGCGTCAACGGCGCGTGGGACGGCGACAGACCCGTGCCGCGTGTGGCCAACACGTCAAATATCTGGTTTGATACTCTCGAAGGCGAGGCGCTGGTGATCTCGCTCGATCTCAAAGGCGTGGCCGTCAGCGGCGGCTCGGCCTGCCACTCCGGCGCAACCGAACCCAGCCATGTTTTGATGGCAATGGGCCTGGACAAAGCCCGCGCCCGCGCCAGCCTGCGTTTCAGCCTGCTCAAGACGGCAACCGAGGCCGATGTGGACTATGTGCTGAAAGTCGTCCCTGCGGCCGTCGAGCAATTGCGCGCGCTTTCGCCGGTGGCAGCGGGGACGCTGGGTTAAGTAGGTCGCGGGAAACATGAAAAATCCTGACTCATCGACTACGCACAGTAATGGATCGAAATTGATTTGGTCTCTTAGCCAATTCGTGGATCGAGTGGAGAGTGAGAAGGAATCTGAGGTTAGAAAAGACAACAACGCAGATTTCATATTTCGCGGACAGCAAAGGGATGAACCCCTAATTCCTCGAATTTCTCGACTTCATTTGAAAGGGGCCAATCTAGTAAAGAGCGAGAAATTGATGCTGGATCAGTTTGAGCGTCAGTCTCTGCTCCTCGCGGAGAAAGAGCCGCGAGATAAATGGGATTTGCTTGCAATGGCCCAACACCACAAGTTGCCAACTCGCCTTCTTGACTGGACATACAGTGCCTTGGCCGCACTGTGGTTTTGTGTGGAGAAGGGACCAGCAAGAAAAAAGAACAGAGACGCATTGAATGGGGTCGTTTGGCTATTTAAGACCAAGGTCGAAGACTTTATTACAACAGAAGAAGGAAGCGCGGGAACACCGTTCAATCAGAAGCGGACTCGCATCTTTAGACCGCGCTTTGTTTCCAGGCGCATCATGGCACAGGCCGGGCTTTTTACATGCCACTACCTCAAGAGTAGCGGTGTGTTCGTGCCACTGGAAAAGAACAAGAACTACAAAAAGAGACTGATGAAAGTTGAAATCGCCGCGTCCGCGTTCTCAACAATCAGAGAGCAACTGGATAGAGCAGGTGTTTCCAGCCTCTCATTGTTCCCCGATTTGGAGGGACTAACACAACACATAACTGAGCAGTACTTTCACGATCCTCATGAACTGCGAAAGGCCTCGCCCGTTTACCATGCCAATGCCCCCTTTTTGGATCCTGAGAGTATAGTGCGCAAATGACCAAGCCCGAAACCATTGCCGTAGCCATGTCCGGAGGGGTAGACTCCTCGACGGTTGCGACGTTGCCGTGTGCCTCACCCGTGAATCAGCGCCGGAGGATGCCTCGCTGCAATCGAATCAGATTCTTCCAGCCATCAGCACCGCATCTTGCCGCTTCATAAGTATGATAAAGTAAGCAACGAGGTGCCAATGAGTACGATTGAGCGATTGACGATCACTCTGCCGGCCGATATGGCTGGACTGGTGAAAGGTGCCGTGGGCGAAGGCGATTATGCTTCCACCAGCGAAGTGGTGCGAGAAGCGCTGCGCGACTGGAGGTTGAAGCGTGAACTGCGCCAGGTTCAGCTTGCCGAACTGAAATCTGAAATTGCCCGCGGCCTGGCCGACGTTGCCGATGGCCGCGTTGCGGATTTTGACCACGCTAGGATCATCGCGCACGGGAGGAAGATATTAGGAGACCGCTCAATCTCCGCATCACCGAAACGGCGGAAGCGGACCTAGCCGAAATCTGGTGCTATCTGGCCGAGGAATCCGCCGAGTCAATTGCTACGGATTTTCTGCTTCAAATTGAGCGACGATTTCGCCAGACCACTCAGTTTCCCCGATCCGGTTCGCCGCGGCCACTTCTTGCACCTGGCTTGCGGGTCATATTTTGCGGGAATTACGCAATCTATTATCTGAAGCAAGCCGATGAGGCTGTCATTGTTCGCGTCGTTCATGGCTCCCGCGATATCCAATCGATAGCGGAAGAAGGCGGATTGGCTATCTGAACGCAGGAACCCGGTTCGAACTTCTTCCAAGTGGGAGAATGGAGACGCAGGGATTTTATGGAGAACATCACCATCGCCGTAGCCATGTCCGGAGGGGTAGACTCCTCGACGGTTGCGGCGATGCTTGCCCAGTTGGGGGACGGCACTACCGTTGTCGGCTTGACCCTCCAGCTCTGGGACCAGACGCGTCTTGCAGGCAAGCACGGCATCCCCGACGCGCCCAAGGCCGGCCGCTGCTGCTCGCTGGATGATGTCTACGATGCCCGCCGCGTCGCCGAGCATCTGGGCATCCCCTACTACGTCGTCAATCAGCAGGAGCGCTTTGAGGCCGATGTCGTTCGTCCCTTCGTCAGCGAGTATCTCGCCGGGCGCACGCCGATTCCCTGCTCGCTCTGCAACAACCACCTCAAGTTCGACGCGCTGCTCCAGACCGCGCGCTCCATCGGCGCGAACCGCATTGCCACCGGGCACTACGCCATCAACGAGTTCGACCCCGCACGCAACCGCTGGATATTGAAGCGCCCTGCGGACAGGTCAAAAGATCAGACCTATTTCCTCTTCGGCCTGACGCAGGAGCAGTTGGCGCACACGCTCTTTCCTTTGGGGGCAATCACAAAGCCGGAAGTCAGGGCTGTCGCGCGCACTGCCGGCTTGGCGCTGGCCGAGAAGCCCGACTCGCAGGAGATCTGCTTCATCCCTGGGGGCGATTACAAGCAGTTTCTCAACGCATACCTTGAGGAGCAGGGCGAGCAGATGCCGGAGACTGCCGGCGAGCTGGTTGCTTCGAGCGGCGAGGTACTTGGCTGCCACGATGGAATATCGAGCTTCACCGTGGGCCAGCGCAAGGGCCTCGGCGTCAGTTCGCCTTCACCGCTCTATGTGCTCAATATTGACCCAGCCAGCAATCGCGTTGTAGTGGGAGCAGATGCCGAGCTGGCCACGCGCACATTGCGCGCCCGCCAACTCAACTGGATCAGCATCCCCGCGCTCACTGAACCCATGCGAGTGCAGATCAAGATTCGCCATCGCCACGAGCCTGCCTGGGCTACACTCGAACCCGCCGGAGCCGATGAGGCGGTCGCCACTTTCGACGAGCCGCAGCGGGCGGTTACACCCGGTCAGTCCGCTGTTTTCTACGATGGCGATGAAGTCGTCGGCGGGGGATGGATTCTATAGTACTGGATTGCCGGGCAGGTTTCGTTGAAGGGCTATTTACTACTTTATAAATAGTAAATATATCTGCGCAAATCAACCGATTCACGTTTAACATGATCTCCTCATCCCGCATCCCCATGCCGGAGGTCTGTCCATGATCTCAGTTTTCGCTGCAAAGGCAATGTGCTGTCTTTTCCTGTTGCTGTGCTGTTTTGCGGCAGGATTTTTCTACATGACAGTTGTTCTGCCCGTCATCGGACTCTCGCCGTATTTGATTCCGATAACGATTCTCGCTTTCACTCCGATATTTGTGACCGTGCTTCATGTTTATGTCGGTATGGCATGGCGGGCCGATTTTCTCCTCGGCCGGCTGGACACGGTTCGAGATCTCAGCGCGGACGAATACAAGAACCTGCACTATCAAGTTATTGAATGCATCGATCATGTCAGCGGATTTGCCTCGGACCGCAAGAAGGACCAGATTATTGCCATCTACGGCGCGCTGAATGCCACGGAAAAGAAAGAGAAGCACGCGGATTTATTGAAGCCGCTCTTTTGGGGCGGACAGCCTAGCCTGTGGACCTGGTGGAGGCGATTTATAAAAGACGGCGCGCGCTATGGAATCCCGGCGCTTTTTCTCTCGGTGCTTTATCTTATCGGTTTCATCCTGATTCTTCATTCCGCCCATGTTCGTTGCGAGGGAGGATTCTTTTGCCTGAATGCAGCAACGAGCCAGACTTCCGCGCAAGGGGCGGGGCGGGGTAACTCGAAATCCGATAGCAGTTCGGTTCTGACACCAAGTTCCGGCTCCGCAACTCCTTCCGATTCCGGGGCAAAGCCGGGGCCTGCGGATAAAGCGGCAGCGGACAAAATCCCTGTGATCAAGCCTAGGGACAAAACACCTGCGCCGACAAGCGCAGCAACAGCCAAGCCCCCTGCGGAGCAGGCTGAGATAGAAAAAAAGCAAGAGCTGAAGGACGCCGAGGAAAAGGGAAAGCTGGATCAGGTCAATAAAGATCAGGATGCCGCGGAGAAGACCAAAGAGGCTAAGGCTGAATCGGAAAAAGCGGCGATGACTGACCTCATCGACTGCCTAATCTATGCCTTCGTGGGCTGTTTTGTATTTAATACCGGGATCATGGTTAGGCGCATATTTGTATGGGACATCAGCGGGCAGATGTTCTGGTGGGCGGCTTACCGGGTAATGCTCTCGCTTGGATTGGCTGTAGTGCTTCATTACACTACCGACAAACTAGATCCGCATTTGTATTTCCTGCTTGCAACAGCGAGCGTTTCGGTTCTTGATGGCCTGACCCGCAACCTGAGGACCAAGCTCTTCCAGGCTGACGCTGTTCCCAAGCAGAATGAACTCAGCCTGCAACTTGTGCAGGGCATTGACTACTGGAAAGAGCAGCGGCTGATGGAAGAGGGCATCGAGAGTGTACAGCACCTGGCAACGGCCGACTTTGTTTTGCTGGCCCTGCACACCCGTTCACCTCTCTATACCATCATGGATTGGGTAGACCAGGCGATCTTTATCCAGCGGTTTCCGGGAAGAGTGGAGAAGATGAAAGATGCCGGGCTTCCTGTGAGCGCGGTCGAACTGGCATGGGGCTTTAAGCCGGTCCCAACAGCGGGGGCAAGCGGAGAAGGCGGCAATCAAGCTAGCCAGAATGGATCGGACAAGGAATATAACCAACAACTGATGGACGCTACCGGGACCAAGGAGGGGGTTCTGAACCGCACTATTGAAGCCTGGAGAAATGACAATCAGGTTCAACTTCTGACGTTGTTTTGGAAGGCAGATCTGGGTGAGAAAACACCTCGACAAGGCGGAAAGGAACCTAACGGCGCAGAGATTTCAGCGCAGCCCGGAATCCCGCCAGCAGGCTCGACACCTGCCGCACCGGCCCACTAACAGCTCCTGCGACGGACTCAGTGACTCGATCAACCGTATCCAGCGAAGTGCTCAGCATGGCGTCCAGCCGCGCGGTCTGAGCGCGAAATTTCTCAATCAGTTCAGTAATCGAGCCTTGTACTTCGCCGGTTTGGGCGCGCAGATTATGGGCAATCTCGGCAAAGTCCTTGGCGCCACTCTCTACATTGGGCGCTACATTGTTGAGCACAGACTTTGACCGCTCCAGCACCTCGCGCGAACTCTGCAAAACCGGCAGCGCCGACGCGCGAAACTCTGAGCTGACGGTTTCGATGGCGCTGACGGCCTTGCGCGCAGCCAGGTACAGCGCAAACAGAATAACTGTTTGCAGAAAGACCGCTACTCCGGTCACAGCCAGAATCGCAAGCAAAATTGTCGAGTCGTTATGGCTGGGCATCGGGGTGGCCTCACGCGGCGGGTGAGCGGAATCTCCGCGTCTTTCTCTATTGCGAGCTGCAATTCACTGGGTGCAAACCTCGCTCAAGCCGTGAGGATAGGCTCCAAAAAAACTCACTGCCAGCGGAGAGCGCTCCCATCGCGCGGCTCAGAGCAAATCGCTCGAACTGGGCCACGCCTGTTCCCCGTTTCAGAGCACAGCCTTATAACTCGGTCGGCTCTGAGGGAGACGATGCGCCAGCCTGGTAGGCCTGACGGCCCGCATCCACGGCAGCTGCTACTTTGCCTGTCTGGTCGGTGACAAAGCTGCGTCCGCGCTCTACAAACTCTTCCCACTGCGCGCGGCCCCGGTCAACAACCTCGCGGCTCTGCTCAACATATTCGTTGATCTGTTCCTTGCTGCGATCTACCAGTGAACTCACCTGCTCGGCGGCCTCGCGAGTTTTCTCACGCAGGTAGTCGGTGCCTTCGCGCGCGCCGGCCAGGAGGGTCTCGCGGGTCTCTTTGCCGCTCTTGGGGGCATACAACACTCCAACCAAAGCGCCTACGCCCAGCCCGGCTAAAAACCAGGCCAACCCGTTTGTCTTGTTTCCATCTGACATGGCAAATCTCCCTTCGCTTAGCGGCGAATAACCCAGCGTATCAAAATTGGCCATTGCGCCGCAACCGGCGGCACTCCTAATCACTCTTATATATAGTTGCTCTGCTGCGCTCTGGATCCCAAAATCGATACCGAGATTTCAACTCGATCCTCAACACATGAAGCTGGAACTCGCCAGGGAGGCAAATTCATCTCTCTGCTACACTGGTTTTACCCTGTGGTGAAGTTCGCCCTCGTTCTCCTCCCGCCGGGAAAGCCTTCTTCGCTCTTCCTCAGGTGGCCCTGTTCCTGCTGCCGGAGAGCGTGGAACTCCTGCCACCGAACCATTTTCACAGCAGTCCGGAGCAGATTCGATCAATGAAAAACGGCCTTGCCTCTGGTTACTTGACGTTTACTCTCCACGCCCATCTGCCCTACGTGGTCAACCATGGCACTTGGCCGCACGGGATGGAATGGCTGCTGGAAGCCGCAACCGAAACCTACCTGCCCCTGCTCAAAGTCTTGAGCCGGCTGGAGCGGGATGAGATTCCCTTCAAAGCCAACCTGAATCTTTCGCCTATTCTGCTGGAGCAGTTGGCGCATCCGGTCTTCAAAGCCGCGCTGCCCGAGTACCTGGAGCGTAAGCTCCTAGCCGCGCGCGAGGACGAGAAGACCTTTGCCGCCGCGGGCGACCTGCACATGGTGGAGACGTCGCGCCACTGGCTGCGCTACTTCACCGAGGCGCTCGAAGACTTCACCGCGCTCGGAGGCGACATCATCAAGGGATTCCGCCACTACAACGATGCCGGCGTTATCGAGATCATCACCTGCGCCGCCACGCACGGCTATTTCCCCCTGCTCGGAACCGATGAAAGCGTAGTTGCTCAGGTGAAGACCGGCGCGGCCACGCATCAGAAGCATCTGGGCAAGCACCCCCGCGGCATCTGGGCGCCGGAGTGTGGCTACCGCCCCGCCGGTCTCTGGCAAACGCCCGTCATCCCCGCAGGAGCCGACAAGCCCTGGGAACCGTTTGAGCGCATCGGAGTTGAAGAGGCTTTGTATCAAGGCGGCATCGAGTACTTCTTCGTCGATACGCACCTCGTCGAGGAATCCGTCAGCTACACGCCCTATGACCTGATGGCCGGCGCCACCGGCGCAGCGGAAGAGTTGGAAGCCGCCGGCTGGCTAAAGACCGTCTATCGACCTTACATCGTCGATGGACCTCGCGCCCGCGAGCATCGCACCAATGTCTTTCCGCGCGACCCGCGCACGGGCTTGCAGGTCTGGTCCGGCGATGCCGGATACCCCGGCGACGGCGTCTATCTCGACTTCCACAAGAAGCGTTGGCCAGGTGGTCATCGTTACTGGCAGGTGACGGACACCAAGGCTGACCTGGGATTGAAGACTCCTTATTATCCTGAGCGCGCTTTGGCCCGCACCCGCGCCCATGCCGAGCATTTTGTCAGCGTGGTCTGCGAGACTCTGAAGTCGCTGCTCGACGCCAAGCATCCGCCCATCCTCAACTCTCCCTTTGACGCCGAGCTTTTCGGCCACTGGTGGCATGAGGGAGCGGCATGGCTTGAGCATGTCGCCCGCACCATGGCCAAAGAAGAGATTCCCATAGCGATGATCAGTTGCGGCGAGTATCTCGACAAACATCCCTCGCATGGCTTCATCGGCATGAAAGAAGGCTCGTGGGGCGAGAAGGGAAACAACTACGTGTGGCTCAATCCAGATACGAGTTACACGTGGACCCACATCTATCCCGCCGAGGCCCGTGTGCGAGAAATCGCGACAGAGGGTAAGTGGCAGGACGGCGCAACCGGTGAGCGGATCATGAAGCAGCTCTGCCGCGAGCTGCTGCTGCTGGAGTCCTCTGACTGGCAATTCCTTATCACCACCGGCGCCGCCCGCGACTACTCCGAAGCCCGCTTCCAAACCCACATCGACCAATTTGCCGCGGTAGAAAAGGCCTGGGACGAGTTCGCGGCAACAGGCTCGCTCAGCGAGGCCAACGAAGAAGCGTTGAAGGCCATCGAAATCCGCGACAGCATCTTTGCGGAGATTGATCCCTCGCTGTGGGTTGTCAACAGTCAGTACAAGTAATGGTGAATGACAGCGCCGCAGGTTCCTAAATGCGAAAGATCTGGGGTCCATCGTAATTTATGGGCCGCATCGATAGGCTGAAGTTATTGTCAGCCAAAGAGAAAAATAGCAAAGTCTGTTTCTTGAACCGGACGGGCGCGTAGCTCAAAGGACTCCTCCTTGACACGCTGCGCGGATTGTTGCATATTTACACTGTCTTGAAGGTTCAGTTTCTTCGGACGCACTAACTGCTCCGCCTCAGCACCTCGACTGAGGCCGGTTCGCGGTCAACTATTGCGGGACTGTAACACTGTATCTGCGTTACACGATTTATTATTCTGTGCGTCCAATAGGTTTCTGCGCACAGTGCCCGCAGGTCGATGATTGTTCTTCATCGCCCCTCCCCCAATCTTTTTTGTAAGCCTTGATCGCAACCTTATCCACGCGATGGAGAATTTCTGTCGCTCAAGCTGTTCGCAAGAATGGCATGGCGGATTATTTGCGCCCAGATCCATAGCTCTTGCAAATCACAGACTCGCAACCAGGCACTGCCTGCCCGAAACGGAATCGAAAAGGAGCATGTCGATGAAACTCAATTCAGGACGGAAGGCAATACAAATGAAGATGGCGGTAATGGCAATCTGCGCCGTAGCGTTTGCGATGAGCGCGGCAGCGCAGGACGTGACAGGAACCGGAACAACGAATACCGTCCCGGTTTTCACGGGAGCATCGACGGTTGGGAACTCGCCCATTGCCGTTTCGGGTGGTAGCGTAGGGATCGGGACGACCACCCCCGGCGGTCTTTTGGATGTTGAAGGTTCATTTGTTCATTCGGGACTGATTTCGACTACAGGTGCGGCGGCTCCGGGGACGGCTAGCTATTCGAGTTCTTATGGCGGCAGCTATAGCGCCTATGCCTGGGACCTCATCAATGCTCAGGTGACGAACCCAAGCACTTCCGTAAATGACCAATATTACGGCTATTTGAGCGTACCTGCCGTAACCGCTTCTGACGGAACGTCAAGATATGTGATAGGGGGAGACTTTACCCCATCATTGGTTGCATCCGGCGCATCAACTGCAAATCATCTGTATGGCGTGGTCGGCAGTGCGTTTCTAGGATCTCCATCCACGACAGCCGGTTATACCTCGCTGAATGGGGGTTCATTTGCCGCAGGAATTGCACCAACTGTGCCCGCAGCAACAATTGTCTCAAGCGTAAATGTAGCCACTCTATCGCCACTGGTCCAGAGCGGCGCCGTGACCGCTGTTCGTGGGGTCTGGGTGACGCCATCTTTTGGCTCTACGAGTGGACCCGCGAGTCTTGTAATTCCAAACTACTATGGCCTTGAATTAGGGGCTCCAACTTATGCGAATGGCGCGGCAATAACAAACAATTACGGCATTTCTCAGGAAGATTCGGTTGCCAAGAACTATTTTGCAGGCAAAGTCGGCATCGGCACAACGGCCCCAGGTTATTCGCTTGATGTGGCTGGCACGATACGCACCACATCGGGCGGCGTGATCTTTCCCGACGGCTCCATGCAGGCTACAGCATTCATCCCTGCTAATTGCGGCGCGGATTATGCCGAGGCCATTGATGTGACCGGAGACCGGACGAAATATGAACCGGGCGATATTCTGGTTATCGATCCCAGCGCTCCGGGAAAATTCCTCAAATCCAATCAGGCCTATTCGACGATGGTGGCGGGCATCTATTCCACCAAGCCGGGCTTCGTGGGCCGCAAGCAGCCCTCTACCTCCGAGAGCAGCGCGACGGAGGTGCCGATGGCCATGGTGGGCCGGGTTCCAACCAAGGTCAGCGCGGAGAACGGTCCGATCAAGGTAGGCGATCTGCTGGTTTCCTCTTCTACCGTGGGCTATGCCATGAAGGGCACGGATCGCGGTCAGATGCTCGGCGCGATTGTAGGCAAGGCTCTCGGCTCGCTCGACTCCGGCATCGGCGTCATCGAGGTGCTGGTCACGTTGCAATAGCCGTGAACGGACCTTGCTATCGGTTCTGTTTTCGTGTGCTTACGGGTTGGTTTGAAACGGATGAAGCTCCGCAGGAATCTTGCTGAGAGGAAAAAGAAATGAAAATGAAGACAATGAGGCTTCTCCTCGTTCCAATAGCGTTCGCGGTTTTCGCTCTTGGTACGAGGGGGCAAAGCTGGACGGCGCTCAAGAACGCCCCACCTGTCGACATCGGCTATATGGCTTTGATGACGGACGGAAGCGTTCTTGCGCACGAGCAGAAATTTTCTGCTGCCGACGTCAACTGGTACAAACTAACACCTGATGTTACCGGCAGCTATATCAACGGCACATGGAGCCAGATAGCTTCGCTTCCCGCCGGATACGGCCCGACCTATTTCTGCGGCGGCGTCTTTGCTGATGGGCAGTTTCTAGTCGAAGGTGGAGAATACAACCAAGGCGAGCAAGTGTGGACCAACCTCGGCGCCCTCTACAACCCTGTTGCCAATACCTGGACAGCGGTGCCGCCACCGGCTGGCTGGAGCATCATTGGCGATTGCCCGGGAGCAATCCTGCCAAACGACCTCTTCTTGATGGGTCAGGCTGGTTCGACTTCGGCGGCCAATGCTCTGTTCAACGACACTACGATGACCTGGACCGTTACAGGCACTAACAAGCCCGATGCGAATGAGGAGGAAGACTGGGTCTTGTTGCCGAGCGGGGATGTGCTAAACGCTGAGGTTTACTACGCAGTCTATAACTCAACTGGAACCGCCTCCGAGGTCTACAACCCCGCTACCGGCCTGTGGTCGAATGCTGGAAGCACAGTAGCACAAGTCTGGGATTCGGCGGCTGCCTGCGGTGGAGCCAATGTAGCGAGCTACGAAGAGGGGCCGGCCGTCTTGCAGCCAAGCGGCATTGTGCTCTACACCGGAGCGAACTCTTGCGGTGCAGGGAACACAGCGCTTTACAACACCGCAACCGGAGTCTGGACCGCTGGCCCGGTTTTCCCCGGCTCTCTGAACATAGCCGACGGCCCCGCTGCTTTGGAGGTGAGCGGCAAAGTACTCATGATGGCCAGTCCCGGAGTCTTTGATGGTCCCGCGACATTCTTGGAATGGAATGGCAGCGCCTTGACAGAGATTACCGGACCTTCGACCGCTGCCAGTGATCCGTCGTATGTTGGCAACATGCTCGAGTTGCCGAGCGGCCAGATCTTGTTCTCGGACTTCACTACAAACATGCAAGTGTTTACGCCTGCCGGCACGTACGAAGCAGCCTGGCAACCCACCATTACCTCGGTACCGGCCACGCTCACTCCCGGCGATACCTACGCCATCTCCGGAACCCAGTTCAACGGACTTTCCCA
>CAZHKN010000053.1:0-21158 GCA_964532725.1 uncultured Occallatibacter sp. | reverse complement strand
ACGAAGGCACATACGGGAAGGCGATCGTTTGGGTGGAGGGGGTGATGGTCAGGGTTGCAGTCGATGTTGTAGACGGCGCAAACCCGTTGCTGCTGGTGTAAGCGGCAGAAACCATGTGCGAGCCGACGCTCAGGCCGGTCAGGGCAGTGGTTGCCATCCCGGCAATAACAGTGACGCTGGTTGTGGAGCCATCTACCGTAAAGACGACGGCGCCCGCTGGCGTCAGGGACGGGCCGGAGACCGTAGCGCTGACAGTAATCGTCTGACCGTAGACGGGCGAGGCCGGCGAGAAGGGGTTGAGTACGATCGTTGACGCGGGCTGCACGGCTGGTCCAGTCAGCACAAGCTGCACCGAAGACGGTGTGGAGAGCGCGGCGTTGGACAGGTTGCCGTTGAAGATTGCAGTGTCAGTGGTTGCAGCAAAAGTTGTTGGTGTGTAACTCGCGCTGAGTGAGCAGACGCCGCCTACAGCCAGGGCCGTGGGCAGGGCGCCGGTGAGCGCGCAATCCGCGGAAGCAGTTGCCGCGAGGCTGTAATCTGCCGCGTCGCTCTGGCTGATTGAAGTCAGCAGCAATGCCTGATTGCCTGACTCAAGCAGGTTGAAGGTTTGCGGCAACGCCAAAGCCCCCGCAAACTGCGCGTAGCCTTGTGTGCGGATGAGCTTGACGATGGAGCCGCCTGAACCGGTGTAGAGATTGCCGGCGGAGTCGATTGCCAGCGAAGAGGGAGCAAGGCCTGCAACAGTGAAGGCCGCACTGTTGGCGCTGGCAGGAACAGCAAGAATTGATGCGGCATCTGCAATGAGCAGGTTTCCTGCTGCGTCTGTAGCGATGGCTGAGGGCTTAACAGCCGCGGACGAGACCGTTGTTGTTACACCGCTTTGCAGATTGAATCGGTAAACCGCTCCGGCGCCGGGGTCAGTAATGAGCAGATTGCCGGAGGGGTCGATTGCCAAACCGGCGGGCGCAACAAGTGATCCCGTGGCCAGTGTGCGATAGACGGCAGTGATCGGGTTGAGTTGATAGACGGTCGCCGTGGATGAATCCGCGATATAGAGGTTGTTGAGCGCATCGACCGCTAGACCGGCGGGAGCAGTGAGTGTGAGTGGCAAAGTTGCAGCAGTGCCCGCAGGTGAAATCTGCGTGATTAGGCCTGTCGAGGTATCGGCAACGTAAACGTAGCCGCGTGGATCGACCGTTACCGCGCCCGGCGCAGTCTGCGTGATGAGAGAAGTTGATGTAGCGCCAGCGCCCTGCGCAAAAGCCGCTGGCGCAAAGCGTAGAAGCTGCTTGCTGTTCGCGTCCGACACATACACATTGCCGGCAGTGTCAGTGGCCAGTCCGGCAACCTGAAGGTTCGCGCCGACGCTGATCTGGCTGGCTGGGTCGAGCGTTGATCCGGCTCCGAGTCCAATCCCTGTCAGTCCAAGATTAGCCGTGTTGCCGAGCGAGCTGTTAACCGTAAGAGGCGTCGAACGCGCGCCGGGTACGGCTGGAGTGAAGCCGGCCTGGAGCAGGCAGTCGGTCGTGGTGTCGAAGTTTGTAGTGCAACTCGGCGAGCCCAATGACCACTCAGCTGAGTTGGACACGAAGGCGCCGCTGGTAGCTGCCGCGTCCCCTGCGATGAAGTGCAACTGCAAGGGTCTGGAGTAGGTCGAGCCGGTTGAGGTTGACGGAGACGCAAGATCGGTGATCACCTTGCGAATACGCGCGTTGAGCGTGTCGGAGATGTAGATGTTGCCCAGCGTATCCGTGCCTACGCCGATGCCGTTGCCGCCATCGCCGATCACCGCTTGCGTTGCCGGGCAGCCGTCGCCGAAGTTATCGGTTTCGCTGTTGCAGTTGGTTGTCTGTTTACCCGCGATGGGCCGGATATTGGCGGTGCGCCCGTCGAGGAACCAGGCCGCACCGTTGCCGTCGGAGATGTAAAGGTTGCTGCTGCCGTCGATGGCCAACTTCTGCGGCGCCATTGTCACGTTAGTAGCCAGCGTGGGATACGCGCCGGAGTAGGCGGATGCAGCTCCACCTGCAATGGTGTAGATGTCTCCGTTCTGCGGAGCGGAGATGCCCAATTTTGCCAGCAATGCATCCAACGGCGAGCCGGTACCGCAGGTGACGCACACCACCCGGACCTTTGCCGAATCGGCGATGTAGACGTTCAGGTTGGCATCGGTCATCACACCTTGCGGATTGCTGATCGCTGCAGCAGTGGCCAGACCGCCATCGCCATTCGATGCCGCGGTTCCAGTACCGGCAAAGGTATGGATATCTCCCGTGATATCGACAATGCGAATCTTGTTGTTGGAAGTATCTGCGATGTAGACATTGCCCACCGCATCGGCCCATACGCCGCGCGGCGCATTGACTTGAGCGGAGGTTGCTGCGCCGCCGTCCCCTGTACTGCCCGCAGTGCCGGTGCCCGCAACCAGATACAACAGGCCGTTGGCTACGCTGACTTTGAAGATCTCGTCGCTGTTGTAGCCGGCGATATAGATGTTGCCCTGAGCATCGGAAGAGATGCCGCGCGGTTTATTCAAGCTGACCAGCGTTGGCGTGCATCCGACCGTCGCAGTCGGAACGCAGGCTGTGCCTGACACCCGGCCCGCGAAGTCGCTGATGATTCCGTTTGGCGCAATACGCCGCACCAGGCTGGAAACCGCATCCGTCAGATAGACATTTCCGAATGGATCCGCAACGACACTGCGCAGATCTACCGAGCCGCCGAAGACAATCGACGTGGCGGGGCAGCCATCGCCGTAAGTATCCGAGGCAGTGGCGCAGTTAGCAGCCGCGCCACCGGCAAGGGTGGTCATGGTGTAAGGAAGGGCAATCGGATTCGCAGGCAACTGCAGAATCGTTCCTGGGCTGACCGTGAAGGACATCGGCGCTGAAACTGATCCGGCATAGCTTCCGCTGGCGGCATAGGTCGCAGTAACCGAGTCCGTGCCAAGAGGCAGATCGATGCCGGTTGTGGCAACACCGTTGCTCAGAATCGCGGCAATCGGCACAGGAGTGCTGCTGCCTGTCGTGGTGTAGGTGAAGGTGACGGTTCCCGTGGGTGTGCCCACAGCGGCTGTAACGTAAGCGGTCAGCGCCACTGGGTGGCCCAGCGTAGTGATCGTTGTATTCGCCGAGATCGCAGTAGTGGTGAGCGCCGCAGTGACAGAAACCGGGGAGACAGCCGACATTGAGCCGTCGTTTGCGGCATCGCCGCTGTAGACGGCGTAGATGCCATACGAACTGGTGCTGAACGGCAGGCTGATGCTGGCAGAGGCCGTGCCTCCCGTCAACGCCGCTGTGGCAAAGACTGTGCCGTTTACTACGAATTGCACATTGCCTGTGGGAGAGCTGCCCGTCACTGTCGCCGTGGCCGTAAACGAAGTGCCATAAGGTATAGAACTGGGTACTCCGGACAGGGTTGTTGTCGTGCTGCCCAGGCTGCCGGAGTTGACAGTGATCACGTACGGCGCGGTTGTCGAGTAGACGCTTTGGCCGGAGGTAAGCGTGTAGTTGCTGTCGCCTGAGTAGGTCGCGGTGAAGGTGTGTGTTCCTACTGAAAGGCCGCTCAATGGGATGAAGATGGTGTCCGTGGCGCCAGGCAATGTCACTGTCGTTGCGTTGCCGGTCAGTGCATCGGTCAGCGTAATTGTGCCGGTTGGATACGCAGCGCCTCCCACAGCTGGAGTGAGAATCACAACAGCAGTCGCGTTCTCGCCTTGGGTGATTGTCTGCGGCAGGCCGTTCGGGCCAGTCAGCTCCGGTGCAATGTAAGTGAAGTTGCAGGCTGGCGGAGCCAGGCTGGTCGCCGTGATGTTATTGGTTACCGTATTGCTGTTCGTGCCCGCAAAGGTGGCATAATCCGCGATGAAGTTGGCCGAAACTTCTCCGGGACCGTAGGTCAGCGAGGCGTTGGTCGGAGCGGGGCTGAACTCGGAGGCTGGATAGGTGGCGGGGAAGCTCACGTTATCTAACGTAAGCTGCAGCGGATAGACTGTCCCGTTGTTGTTTGTCCCAGTGAACTGCGCTGTTCCGGCGGTCAGGAAGGTCAGGTTCTGCATCAGGATGTTTTCGAGGTTCGGTGATTCAGTTCCCGTTGTAGCTTCGTAATTGGGACTGAAGACAATCTCGGCCTTGTGATCCTGATAGCAGGAATTCGAATACTGCACATTGGTGACCAGGCCGCCACGATCATATCCCGACTTGATGCGGAGACCGGTCGAGTTGCTGTCGGCAGTATTGTTGACGGAACTGCCGCTGCCGGCGGTTCCATTGCCGGAGGATAGATTGCCGTCGAAGAGGATGTTGTTTACGCCCGCGCTGGTGTAGCTACCGATTGATTCGCCATGCCCGGCAAAGAAGTGATTGTTGGTGATGGAGATATTTGCCGCTGGAACGGTTGTCCCTGGAGCGCCGACCGCAACGTTATCGTCTCCATCCGAGATCCAGGAGCGGGTGATGGTAAAGTTCTGCGCGTTGCCCGGATCAATGCCGTCGGTATTGCGCGAACTGGTGGGCGTAACAATTTTGATATCCCACGCGGTAAAATTACTCGCCGCGCCTGTAGTTGAAATATGGAAGAGCGGCGAATTACGCAGCGTGATCTTGTACAGAGTGATGTTGCTGGAGCCGGTATCGATCTGGATGAAACGCGGATTCTGCTGGTTGCCTACGCCGTTGGAGAGGCTGGACAATCCCCACCAGCTTTGCCCAGCGTAAGCCGCGGGGAAGGCGTTGATCAGCGGATCGCCGCCTCGTCCGTCCAGCTTGCCGTAGCCCATGATGCCGACGTTCGTGGAGTTGGGAATGTTAATCAACGGCAGGCAGGATGCAGTAGCGCTCGCCGAGTTAATGGTGCCGCAGGTATGCGTGCCGGGAACCTTATCGTAGTCCTGCACGTTGCGTGAGAAATAAACGTAGACCCCTGGATCAACCAGCAGCGTCACATTCGACGGAATCGACAGCGGCCCGGTCAGATATGCGTTGTGGCCTGAGCCGTCTACCGATAGCTCAACGGCCTGGCCGGTGCCCGAGCAGCTATTGAGCGCAGCTTGGATGCGCGCGCCGTCGGGATTGGTAATTGTTGCATCGACCGATGCAGGAATGTCGTCGTTGACCGACGCAAGCGCCGCATTCAGAGTTGCACACACCGCCGGGATAACAGGCTCGGTAACCGTGCGGCTGTCGCCGGTGGCCACGGCTGCTGCCTGACCGGTTTCAGTCACGAAAAGCTCACCGCTGGTAAAAGCGAAGGTGTAATTGCTGGCAGCAAGTGTGCCTGTGGTGATGAGGATGGGGTACTCGCCAACGGCGCTGCCGGTGGCTGTCGTAGTAATCGACGGCGATCCGCTCAACACGCTCGGGCCATCGCCGTTGACATAGCCGGCTGTGGCGTAAGTAAAAGCCGGCAAGCTGCCGCCGGCGATCATCGTCGCGTTCGTTGCAGAAACCTGCAGAATGGCCTGCGATACCGTGAAAGGCTTGACGCTCGACGTGCTGGCCGAGTAGCTGGTATCGCCGCTATAACTCGCGGTCATTGCCTGCACGCCCGCGGCCACGCCTGTGAGCGCATAACTGCACGATCCGCCGCTGAGTGTGCACGTGCCCAGCGCAGTAGAACCGGAGAGCAATGTTACGGCGCCAGTGGGAGTTCCACTGCCCGAGGTTGGCGTAACCGTCGCTGTGCCGCTGATGGCGCCGCCATAGATGCTGCTCGGGTTGTTCACTGTCAGCGCGGTGGTGGTGGAGATCAGCGGGGCTGCTGGAACAGTGATGGTGAACGCGGCGCTGGTGCTGCCGGTAAAGTTGCTGTCACCGCCGTAGATCATGGTGATGGAGTGCGTGCCCGCCGACAGTGTCGAAGTCGTCAGATAGGCCTCGCCACTGGCGTCGAGGTTGCCGGAAGCAAGCACCGTGTTGCCATCCTTAAATGAATAGCTTCCGGTGGGAACGAGGCCCGCGCCGGGTGTTACCGGACGGCCCAGAATCGTTACGCTGCTTCCATACGATTGCAGGGTTACATTGCCGGTGGGCGCAAATGAATTGACGCGTGCAGCCATTGCAGTTATCGGGTTCCAGGTCGGCGACTGGCCAGCGGAGAGCGTGGCAGCGGAGACCGTGGTTCCCAGGAAGTTGACCGGATAGTACTGCACAGCTTCGGCCGCTGTCAGTTGCGTCGCATAAGATTCCCTGCCGCTGGTGACCGCTGGGCTTGTGGCTCCGGCTGCCGGATTGGCTCCGGTCGGTACGACCGCGTCATCCAAGGCAGCGGCGCTGGAATATGTGTACAAGACCGAGGGTGTGGTATTGAACAGCGAGGCCGGATACGGATAGCTGCTCACCGACGGGCTGGTGCTGATCGCCGGGTCGGTGTAGGCCATCGTGTTGTACTCCGCGTAGGTCGCGGTGTTCAGGTATTGCGTGTGGCCGTCCCATCCAATCCAACCGCCGGGATTCACCTGATCAACATACGAATTCAACATGATCCAGGTTGAATACGAAGATGGATAGTTGCCGGTACTGATATCCCACGGACGACCGTAGTAAAGATTGGTCATGCCCGCGCTCTGCGACATCAACGTGCAGCCATTGCAGACGAATCCGCTCAGGTAAGAGCTGCTGCTGCCGGTCGGGAATCTCATGTTCTGCGCTTCGATGGTCTCTTCGCCCGTGGCCGATGTGCCATTCCAGGTGGTGAAGATGTTGGTGTGATCCAGCACCAGCGCCGCGTCGCCGAAGATGTAATCCACGTTGCCTGTGATCAGGCCCTGCCAGATATACTGGCGAGCGACCGTGCAGAAAGTGCCGCAGCCCTGGACCGCGCCATAGAACGTATCTTGCCGGCTGACCAGATTGACATTGTTGAGAATCGCCTGATCGGAAGTGAGGTAAAGCGCCAGCGCCTGCGCGCCGCATTCTTCATTGTTGTTGAACAGGGTCTGAAGGCTATGCGGCGTAGCGCCCAACGAGCAACTGCCGCCATTGCTGGATGCCGTGTAAAGGCTGGTTGTTACAGGATCGGTGTTGTAAGTGTTCTGAATCGTCAGATACTCGGCATAAAAATTGTTCGGATTGTAGGTCGTGCCGCCTGCAGTCGCTTGCGTGCCGATATACGCGTTCTTGCTCACGTCGAGAGTCGCGGAACCCTCATCGCTTCCCTTGCCCGCGGGACCAAGGCTGAAACCCGTAGGAACGGTAGTGCTGAAGTCTCCGTTCTCGCCGGTGAGAATTACCCGGGTCGGGTCGCCGCCCAGACCGCGCAGAGCTACATTGGGATAACTGATAACATTCTGGCCGGTGTAGGTTCCGGGCTTCAGGTAGATCGTTCCGCCGGTCGTCGGCAGAGCTTCCAGTGCCGTTGTCAGGCTCGTGTAGTTGCCGCTGCCATCCGCCGCTACCACGTTCGTGGATGCGCCCACGCTGGCGGTGGTCGAAGCTTGTGTCACCGTGTAGCTCGAAACCGTGAACGTCGAACTCGCATAGTCCGTAGAGTCGGCCGGGTAGAAGGTCACTCCCAGCGAATAAGCGCCGAGAGCCAGATAGCTGGATGCATCGATTGTGATCGCGGAGCCGCCGCTGGGCGTCGCCGTGTAAGCGAAGGTTCCGGCAATGCTTGGCGTCGCCGTGGCATTGAAGACGCTGGTACCGATGGACTGGCTGACCTGCTGTGTGGTCGCTCCCGGCGTCCAGCTCACCGACGTGCCTGCCTGCGCAATGCTGAATCCGGTGGTCAAACCGATGGAGCCGGAGCCGTTGAACTGCCCAGTTGTCGGGTAGACAACCGCAATGGTGTGATTGCCTGCCGTCAACCCGGATAGATTTACCGTAGCCGTGGAGGATGTGCCGCTTCCTACCGTCAGCGGATACTGCGTGGACTGGCTGGTTGAATCCACATAGACGTTCACGCTGCCTGTGGGCGCGCTGGGCGCAGTGCTTGACGACACTGTAATTGTAAAGCTGGCCTCGGTCCCGCTGTTCGCATAGGTAAGAGTTCCCGTTGCAGCGCCGATGGTCGAGGTTGTGGGATATGAGGTGCCCAGCAACTGGCCCTCCAGCGTTAGGACTCCCTTTGCCGACGCCGAAGGGAGGAAGCTGAGGTAATCGAAGACCTCGCTTGTGCCGGTGCCTGTCAACTCCGCGCTCAGGGTGCAGGCATTGCCCACCGCCATTGCCCCCAGGACGTTGGTGCTGAAGGCGCAACCGTTGGCGCTGCCTGCCACGACAGTGAAATTCGTCGTGTTGGAGGTGCTGGTATTCTGCCCGGTCGAAGCCAGATTGCCTACGTTCGTCAGCGTGGCCGTAAATGCCGTCGACGTGCTCGTACCGAAGTTTTCCGTCACATTGCCGCGCGCCACCTGGGTAATCACATCTGTGCCTGCATCAGCGCTGTAGACATTGCCCAAACCATCGACGGCCAAACCCGCTGGGCTGCTCAGGCCGGTGAACACAACCACAGTCTCTGGTCCGCTCACCGGGACTTCGAGCACTGCCTCGCTGCTTGCATCCTGAATGTAAACGTTGCCTGCGGCATCCGTGGCCACCACCACCGGAGTCACGCCCGAAAGCAGCGTTCCGCGTGCCGAATTGAGAGCGTAAATGCCGCTTGCGCCCGGCGAATATTCATAAACCTTGCCAGTACCCTTATCCGCGACATACACATTGCCCGATGGATCGACGGCCAGCGCCACCGGATTCTCAAGCCCGGTGGCTACCGTAGCCTGCTGTCGCACTGTGCTCCCGGAAAGAGACAGCCGATAGATTGCCGACCCTCCAGATTGATAGTCGGCGATAAAGAGATTGCCCGCCTGATCCACGGCTATCGCCTGCGGAGCCGCCGTGCAGCTTGCGCACGGCGCGTAGGCGATTGAGTTCAGCGCATAAGTCGCCGGCGCACCGGCTGCCGAGACCGCAAGCTCGTTAATTGTCGAGGCCGCGCTATCAACCGCAAAGACATCGCCCAGTAAGTCGGTAGCAATTTGGCTCGGAGCAGCTGGCAGCGAGGGCGTCAACGTGTAGGTATTCGCGCCAATCAACTCCTGAATTGACTGACCGCTCGCCGCGTAAACATTGCCTGCCCCATCTAGCGCGATGCTGGCAGGGGCAATCGAACTCCAGAGAGCATTGGTTGTCGGCTCAGTCGGGGTTGTTACACTATTCGCGGTTGTCGCAGCGTTGTCCGCAACCAACACCGAGCCACTCACCACTCCGCCCAGGCTGACATTGGCAGCTGTCCCGCTTGTCCCACTCGACGCGTTGGATACCGTCAGAGTTGCCGAGCGCGCTCCGGCTGCCGATGGCATGCTGGTAACCGTCACCGTGCAATCAACAGATTCGTCGGCATGAAGCGTACAGGATGGTGAGCCTGCGCTCATGTCCGATGTAGCAGTCAGGGTAGCTGTCGATGCAGCCGCACTTGCATTCAGAATGTGCGTTTCAAAGATCTGTTGCCGTGTTGCGCCAAGCGCCTGTGGAGCAAATCCCTGCGCCAGTACCTTGCGCACCAACTGCCCAGTAGTCGAACTGGTGCCGTCATAGAGGTAGAGATTGCCCTGCCCGTCGACAGCCACGCTCTGCCCGTTGGCATTGCCAAATTCAGCATCGGAGGCCGGGCAACCATCGCTATAGGCGCTCTGCGAAATCGGGCCGGAACTGCCGGAGCAGAAGCTGCCCGCGGCCACATTGCCGCCAGACTGCGCAAACAGTATCCGGATATAACCCGTGTTGATGTCGAAGAACAGAACTCTGGTCTTGTCGCCAATAAAGATATTTCCCTGCGGACTGACCGTCACCTTGGTTATTGCGGAATCCAATGCCGCAGTGCTGTTGCCCAGCGTCGGCGTCGTCGAGAGTCCCGTGCCACCGCCGCCGGCCAGTGAATAAACGAATCCTGGCTGCGGCGTCGAGGGAGTCATGCCGGCATTGTTCACCTCGATGGCATTTACCATCGCCGCGCCCGCCAGACCTGAGCCGTTGACAAACAACACGCGCAGCAGCCCATGGCCTGCGTCGGTAAAGATCACGTTCCCGGCAGCATCCACCGCCACGCCCTGCGTATCGCTTGTGCTCGCAAATACCGATGCGCTGGTAAACAGGCATCCGTCGCCATCCGCGTCCGTCGCATCCGGAGTGGGGAAACTCGCGTTGCCGTTGCAATGGGTCGAGCTTCCTTTGGTCGTCGCTGTCGTAGTTAGGCCAGCAATCGTATAAACATATCCAGCGGTCACGGTCGGCCACGCCGGGTTCTGTTCCAGAATCGCCCATAGCGGATTGGTCACGCTGTTGTATGTCTGCGGACCCAGCACCACGCGCCAGCGCTCACTCGCGGTATCGGCGTAATAGACATTGCCATACGCGTCCGCGGTTACTCCGCGTGGCTGATCCACTTCGCCCAGAGCGGCGGTACATGCCGTCGAGGCGCCGCCTGCATTGACAAAGGGTGAGCCGCTAAACAAGGCCGTCGCCGCTGTAAAGCCCGGCGTGGCGTCCGTGCCCACGCCGGTGACGCCGCTCGAACCCGTTGCATAGACGCAGCCCGCCACCAGTCCAACATTGCCGATCGGTATAAGAATCGGATTTGAGGGCGATGGAGAACCGCTACCGCAGAGCGGCGAAGCGTTGCGGCAGATCACATGAACGACGTGGTCGTTATAGCCGGCCAGCAGAACATTGCCATAGGGGTCGATTCCCACACCGCGCGCATCGGAAACCAGCGTGGTTGGCGTCCCTGTCGCAGCTACGCAGCCGTCGCCCGTCGCATCCAGTTTGCTTGAACAGGCCGTATTGCCGCCCGCCACCAGCGTCATGATCCCCGAGTTGGGATTAATCAAGTGCAATACGCCCTTGATGTCATCGTTGACCAGTACATTCCCGAAGTTATCCACTACTACGCCGCTAAAGGGACCTACGCCAAAATTTCCGTTCACTGCGAGGCACCCATCCCCAAACGCATCCGAGGAGGTTGCACCGGCCGGCAGATTCGGGCATTGTGTTCCCGCAGTCGCTGCCATCGGCGTGAGTCCGCCGATTGTTGTCATGGTGTAGGGCAATGCAATGGGCGCTTGTTGTGCAGAGGCGGCCAGCGTAAAAAGCGAAAAGATAGCAGCAAACAGCACTGCGACGGCAAGGCGGAAGCGAGTCAGCATCACGTTTCTCCGGAGACAAATGATCGGGGGGCAAATCCGAATGAAGTGGGGGGCGTTATCATTCGAGCTATTTTTCAAAACCAAATGTGGTCAGACCTTTAAAGCGCGAGAATTATTGCGAGCTGCTCTAACAGGTGTCAACAGATTTCTACGCTGTTGAATTCTTTTTCTCTATGGAATTTATTTTCAACAATTTACATGATATTAATAAATTGGCTTTCGTGATCATTTCAGCGGCGAACCCGGCGGGCAGGCCGGCGGACCCCGTCTTGTCTGTCGACTGAGAGGAACCAAAACTGTTGCATTGTCTCGTTTCTCTACACTTCACTGGAAGAAGGAAAAATGCGTTTTGCATTCTCTATGGTGCAGTACACGCCTCCCACTTATCTTCCGTGGTATGACCACTAAAGCCTCTGCGTGTATGATCGGTCTGGAAAGTCGATGATTCTCTTCCAGGAGTTCCAGTGATACGACACAAAATATCGCCCCAATCCATCTTGCTTGGCCTCATTCTGCAAACTGCCTTTACCGGTTACTGCGCTGGCGCACAGGATACATCCACTATTTGCAGCCCGCGCGCGCATGGCGCGAAGGGCGACGGAATAACAAAGGATACCGCCGCGATTCAAACTGCAATCGATGCCTGTGAACAGCATGGAGGCGGAACGGTTCGGCTTACCGCCGGAACCTATCTCAGCGCTCCGGTCGTGCTCAAGAGCAACATCACTTTCCAACTTGACAAAGGCGCAACGCTGCTCGGCTCCGTCGATCATGCCGACTATCCCGTCAAAACTGAGTTTCGCGAACCCGGCCTGCAATCGCTGGTGAGCGCAACCAATGCCGAGAATGTTGCAATTACCGGCGAGGGAGTTATCGATGGCGCAGGGGACACCTGGTGGCAGATGGCGCGGACCATCAAGAATGCCGGAGTGATGGGTTCGGACCATCCACGCCCGCGGCTCGTCGTCTTCGACCATTGCAAGCATCTTCGGGTTGAGGGAGTTACAATTCAAAATTCTCCGATGTGGCAGTTGGTTCTTTATTATTCCGACGATATAACCATTCGGAATATAAAGGTGCTCGCGCCATCTAACTCGCCAAACACCGATGCCATCGATCCTTTCTCGTCATCGAATATACGCATCGATCATGTCCTTGCCGACGTGGGCGACGACGATATCGCCATCAAGTCCGGCGCGATCGGCTCTCCAGGGCCGGATGAGCCAAGCCGCGATATCACCATCACCGATTGCATTTTTCTGCATGGGCACGGTCTCTCGGTCGGTAGCGAGATTGCCGGGGGAGCTAAAAACATCCACGCTGAACGCATTCACTTCGAGGGGACAGACAACGGCATTCGCGTAAAGGCAAACCGCGACCGCGGCAACGATGTCGGTTCATTGTCTTTCCGCGACATCGACATGAAGAATGTAAAGAACGCGCTGATTATCAGCGAGTACTACCCCAAAATTCTTCCACCGGATTCGCCAACCCCAGAGCCAATAACACGACTGACGCCGCACTTTCACGACATCACTATAGAAAATGTGACAGCGACGGGCAGCACGTCAGCTGGCGCAATTGTCGGGTTGCCCGAAGCGCCGATTTCAGGCGTTGCATTACACCACGTAAATATCTCCGCGAAGACCGGCCTGGCCGTCGGTTATGCCGAAGTCTCCGGCGACCTCGTAACGGTGCAGGCCGAGGATGGGCAACCAATTCGGAAGCTTGCTGGAGCGAAGATCACCTTACGCTGATTTAAAAGCAAAAAGGAGGCTGCACCCGCAGGCGCAGCCTCCTTTTGCTTTTGTAGACTGACACTTTTACTCTTACTGATTCACACCACTGGCCAGAAATCCGCCATCGACAACCAGCGTCTGCCCGGTTACGAAGGACGATGCGTCCGATGCGAGATAGATAGCGGATCCCACTAATTCTTCGGTCTTGCCAAAGCGGCCCATCGGCGTCCGCATAAGTAATTCCTGGCCGCGCGGCGTGCTGTCCAGTAGATTGGCATTCAAGTCCGTGCGAAAGACACCGGGAGCAATCGCATTTACAGTAACTCCCTTCTTCGACCACTCGACAGCCAGCGAACGCGTCAGCGAAGCAACTGCCGCCTTGCTTGCAGCATATGCGGCCACTTCACTGAGCGCGACAAAACTGTTCAGGGATGCGATGTTGATGATGCGCCCATAGCCACGCTCTAACATATGTTTGCCGAAGACCTGGCAGGCGCGCAATGTGCCGGTCAGATTGGTGTTGAGAATATCGCTCCACTCGTCTTCTGGGAAAGTAAGTGTTGGCGCGCGCTTGATCCGGCCTGCACAGTTGATGAGAATATCGACCTTGCCAAACTGGTCGAGCACCGCTGCCGACAGTTCCTCCAGCGATGCCCGGTCACATACATCCGAGGCAAGGCGCAGAGTTTTGCGGCCACTCTTTTCAATCAAGCCGGCGGTTTCATCCACCTGTTCCTGCCGGCGCGCCGTCGCAATGACATCCGCCCCGGCTTCGGCAAGGCCAAGACTCAGCGCGCGCCCGATCCCAGAGGTCCCCCCGGTTACAACCGCAATCTTTCCCTCAAGACTTAGTATCTGAGAGCCCATATCTTCTCCACTTCTGGCGTCAATAAACCTGCTTCCGCCATCGTACTTAATCGTTAACTATGCGTTGCGCCCAAGAAATACAGGCACAATATGGCGGTTGTAGAGGTTTTCGGTCACATTTTTCGCAATCACTGCCTCATTGGATTCAAGCAGATTGAGATAACGCGAGCCTAGCTTGGCAGCTACCTTGAAGCCGACGTGCAGTAACTGGCGCAGGCTGCTGTTATAAGCCGCAGCGCTAGGAATATGGCGCAGAGCCGACTCAAATTGAGCCGAGGACCAGCCATTCACCACCGCCGGTGCGGGCAGCTTCGCCGGATCGATGTCAATCACCGTCGCGTATGGCGCGCATAACTCATCGCGGTGCGCATATGCTTCGGCGTAAATCTCCTTGGCAAGTTCCAGAGCATCGCCTCCGGATTCAGCGAGGCCAATCAACTCTTCAAGCCAGGTAGTTCCGGCGGTCTTCAAGTGAACGCCTGCATCGGCGCGCTGAATGGAGCGATGAATTGCAGGATAGATGGAAAACTTGTCGCTTCCGGAGTGAACGCTGAGCTTGAGATTCGCAGGCAGGTTGAATTGTTTGACCGCGTACTTGATCGCCGCCAGATCGAGCGAGAACTCGCGCTCGAATTGACCGGCGTCACCCACATAATCCACACCCTTGTTGAAGCGGCCGCTGAATTTCGGTGCAATGGTCTGCACGGGAATACCTTCGTCGGCAATTGCGGCAAGAATGATAAGCAGTTCGACCGGCGACTGCGCGCTGTCGGTCTCATCCATCGAAACTTCGGGGATGAAATTTCCTTCGCCTTTAGCTTTGAGAATAAGGCGATAGACTTCGCCTGCTTTACGGACGGCGGTCAGATATTTCTGTGCCGTATGGCTCAAGACTTGCGGAGTTATCTCGAAGGTTTCATCGGTTCCAGAAAGATGAATTGTCCCGCATAACTCGGGATGACGGCGGGCGAAGTTATCAACCGCTGCTTGCTCGCTATTGAGGCCGATAAAATCCGCGACATCAATGGTGTAGAAATCGCAGGCGTCGAGAAAGCGACCGACGGTCTGGGTGCCGATATGGTCGGCATCGCAATAGTAGGCGTGCTTCCAGCCGAGCGCCTTCACAGCGGCATCCGCCGCAGCCCGCGTCGAGGCCGGCTCAGAGCCGATCAGGTTGTGTTCGCGATTTGACTTGTTCCATACCGGCTCGACCTGAATACCGCTAGCGAGTGCATTGATGCAAGCCTGCAACTGGGCCTTGGCCTGGTGCGCGAACCGGTCTCCGGTTCCGATGGAATACTTGCCGAGTTTCAAATTCTGTTTTTCCATGATGTGTTCTGCCTTTACAATTTTCCCCGGTGGGCCCACAGCCCCAATCCGGGATTGGATATGAAAAAGATCTTCTCTCCGGCAACGGTGTTATAACCGTCGCGCAGAATCTTCGGATCGTAGATGGATTGCATACGAGCGAGGTCACCGTATTGAAATCCAACGCCCTCAACTTCTTCCCTGCTCAGCTTTCCAGGGCACCACATAATGTCGAAGCGCCCTTCGGAAGATCCATGAATAAGATGTGCGGCAGCGCTGAGGTTATTGCTGAGATCTTCATTCGCAGCGACGGCATATAGCGTTGCCTCCGTGCCGTGATAGCCGTATTTGCGAATCAGGCTGTCTATCGCCGGGTCTTCGCCGAATTGGCTGACGCCGGGAGCGAGTATGATCAATTCCGCATCGTCGGCAAGCGCCATCCTGGTGCGATAGACTGCCTTGTTACCCAGCCAGGTGCTATGAAATTCATGCGAATCGAGGTAGACGACAGCTTTCTGGATCGGCTCGTCAAGTATCTCGAAATTCACCTTGAGGCTCAATTCAGCGGCCCGATGAAAACACTCCGCATCGTCGCCGATAAACAGGCCGCGCACGGCAAGGTGGCCATCCTCCGCGCGAGCAACAACCGTAAGTACATAGACGATAGGCAAGTGCCGCAGAAAGCGATCGGAAGCATAGTTGAGCACGTTGCGAACAGGGTTATCCGCGCGGCCCATGATGCGCTCCATGCCATAGACAGCGCCGAGGTAATGGCTGCGATTGATGCCCTCCTGGCCTCCCGTTCCAACAAGAATATTCTTGTTGTAATTCGCCATTCCGATAACTTCGTGGGGCACTACCTGGCCAATCGAGAGGATAAGATCAAAGCTTCCCTGCGAGATGAGCCGGTTGACCTGCGCGGGCCAGGCATAACTCAACTTGCCCTCGGATTGCTCTTGAATGTACTCCGCCGGAACCTCGCCAAGAGCTTCAATATCGGTGCGCCAGTTATGTACGCGGAATAATTCCTGCGGAATTTCTCCATACATGCGCGAAATCTGTTGAGGCGTCATCGCGGCATGAGTTCCCAGAGCGGGCAGTACTGCTTTGAGCCGGTCGCCGTAGTGCTTCCATGCCATTTGCATCAGTTCGCCGGCCCGGGAGTGCGCGCGGGTCTGATCGGGCGGTACGGCAAGCACCTTGTTGCGCGAGCCAAGTTTGGCCAAGCCTTCCACGAGCAATTCGTTCAATTGCCGCGAAGATAGATCGGTATCGACGCTTCCAGTTGCACAGTAAAGGCTCATGCGTGGAACTCCACTTTCTTCAATCCGGGAGCCAGCACGACCATGGTGAACATCGAGAAGAGATAGGCACCGGCTGCGAAGATGAAGAGGATTGAATAACTGTGCGATATTTGCAGCACGTGACCAGCCAATTGGGCAAAGAGAAAGCCGCCGACCGCGCCGGCCATCGTACCGACGCCGGTGACCGAGCCGACCGCAGTGCGCGGGAACATATCCGAGGCGGTAGTGAAAAGATTGGCGGAAAAGCCCTGGTGCGCGGCCGCTGCCAGACTGAGCAATCCCACGGCGGCCCATTTTCCGAAATTATCCGCCTGCAGGTAGTTGATCAGAAAAACAGGAGCGACAAGGCAGGCGCAGACCAGCATGGCAGTGAGCCGCGCGCGGGCAGCCGAAAGCCCCATGCGGATGAAGGAGGCAGGAAGATAGCCTCCATAGATACTGCCAACAGCCGAGGCGTTGTAGACGATAAGAATCGGCATTCCGAGACCGGTCAGGCTGAGATGGAACCTGTCGCTGAAGTACCCCGGCAGCCAGTAGAGATAAAACCACCAGATGGGATCGGTGAGCAGTTTGGGAATAGCGTAGGCCAGGTCTGGCGATAGCCCAGCAGCCTGGCCCAAGGGGTCGATGGGCCCATCTGCTCGGCCGCCTCTTGATAGATGTAGCGCAGTTCGGCGCCGGTCAGCGTTGGATGGTTGGCCGGCTTGCGGTACTTGTTGTACCACAGCAAAATCCAGGATGCGCTGAAGACGCCTGTGATCAGAAAGGCATAGTGCCAACCCAAATGTATGGTCACAACCGGCACCATGAGCGTCGCCAGAATGACTCCGACATTTGCGCCGCAGTTGAAGATGCCGAAAGCCAGCGAACGCTCTTTCTGCGGGAACCACTCAGCCACGGTCTTGTTCGCTGCAGGGAAGTTGCCCGACTCACCCAAGCCGAGGCAGGCGCGAGCGATGCCGAGTTGCAATACCGAGTTGACCAGCGCATGGCCCATCGCGGAAAGGCTCCAGATGGCCATGATGACCATATAGCCAATGCGCGTGCCGACCTTGTCGACAAAGCGTCCGGCAACCAGTTGGCCGATCGCATAGAAAAGGGTGAAGAAGCCCACAATCATGCCGAAGCTTTGTTCGGTCAGGCCAATGCCATGATTGGCAACGCTCTGCATGAGGGTGGGCTTCAGCAGCCCCAGAACCTGCCGGTCCATGTAATTGATGGTTGTGGCCGCGAAGAGCATGGCACAGATAGTCCAGCGCACATACCCTGACCGTGCTCCAGGCGCGAGCACCTCTTCAGGCAGGGTACCGGCAGCTGTATTGTCAATCATCTTGCTCTCCTTAGAGCCGATACGCCTTCTTCACCAATCCGTAGGCCAGCTCATGCGCTACTTCCATGGCTTCGTCTTCACCGAGCCGGTGCTCGGCAACCAGCCTTGCCAAAAATGCGCAGTCCATGCGGCGGGCAACGTCGTGCCGCGCCGGGATCGAAAGAAAGGCGCGGGTGTCGTCGTTGAAGCCTACAGTATTGTAAAAGCCCGCGGTCTCGGTCACGTGCTCACGGAAGCGCGTCATGCCCTCGGGGCTGTCGTGGAACCACCACGACGGCCCCAGGCGCAGGCAAGGATAGTGGCCGGCCAGCGGCGCAAGCTCACGGCTGTACGTCGATTCATCCAGCGTAAAAAGAATAACGGTTAGGGCCGGTTCATTGCCGAAGGCATCCAGCAGCGGGCGCAGTGCATCGACATAATTCGTCGAACGGGGAATATCCGCGCCCACATCGCGGCCGTAGCGCTCGTAGACCTTGCGGTTGTGATTGCGCGTGCTGCCTGGATGAATCTGCATCACCAGCCCGTCTTCCAGGCTCATGCGCGCCATCTCGGTCAGCATCTGCGCGCGGAAGCGCTCCGCACTTTCAGCATCCTCAGGATTCTTGAGAATGCGAGCGAAGAGCTGCGCGGCTTCCGCAGTTGGCAGATTTTCCGTGCGCGCCGTCGGGTGGCCGTGATCGGTAGCGGTTGCGCCCAATGCTTTGAAGCGCAGCCGGGTCTTACGCAACGCATTCAGATAGCCGGCCCAGGTTGATGTGTCTTCGCCGGTCTGCTCGCCGAGTTGAGCGATGTTCGCCAGGAAGCCGGCAAACTCCGCATCAACCACCGGATCGGGCCGGAAGGTGGGCAGGATGCGCGACTGCCAGCCTGAGGCGCGAATCGCGGCATGGTCGTCGAGCGAGTCGAGCGGAGAATCTGTTGTTGCCAACACCTCGATGTTGAACCGCTCATAGAGCGCGCGGGGCAGGAACTCCGGAGTGCTGAGCCTCTCCGAGATGGCGTCAAAATATCTGTCGGCAGTAGAGGCCGAGAGCCGCTCGCTCAATCCGAAGAGTTGCTCAAATGCGAAGTCCAGCCACATCCGCGTCGGGGTGCCGCGAAAAAGATGGTAGTGGCTGGCAAAAATGCGCCAGACCTTGCGCGGGTTCTTCATTTCCGCGACGCCAATCTCCAGATCTTCGAGCGAGACTCCCTGGCTGTACAACATCCGAAAAACATAGTGATCGGGTTGCACCAGAAGCTTTGCCGGATCAGGGAACGGCAGATTCTTTGCAAACCAGCCGGCCTGGGTGTGGCCGTGCGGGCTGACAATCGGAAGCGTCCGCACACTATCGTAAAGGGAACGCGCAACGCGCCGGGTTGCGGTCTCCGCGGGAAACAGTCGGTCTTCGTTCAGCAACATGATGACAACCTTATAATTCGCACCGAGGTGATGAGGTCTGACCACTTGCGGTCAGACCATAGTATACACACCTGCCCGCGAATCGTCAGGAGGCAGGCATTTTTTCTGCGGCGAAAAATAGCCGACGGTGTTAATCTCGTTGTGCCCAGCTTTTCAAACAATACAAGAAGGTGTTTAGCCTCTATGCCGCGGAAAAGACAGGAAATTCCCGATTCGCATCGGACCATGCATGTAGTAAATCATCTCCGTTCGCTCATTGAGAATGGAACATTGCAGCCGGGCGATAAAATTCCCGCGGAGCGTGAGTTCGCCCGTTCGCTGAATGTCAGCCGGGCCAGCCTCCGGACAGGCATCGGCTATCTGGCGGCGATGGGCGTAATGAAGGTCCGGCACGGGGTTGGCACCTTCGTCGCCGACGGGCCGGCCGAGTTTAGCAAGGGATCTCTCAGCCTGATGGGCGCGCTGCATGGTTTCCAGTCATGGCATATGTTTGAAGCCCGCATGATTCTGGAAAGCAATCTCGCAGCGCTGGCCGCTGAGCGCGGTAAAGAGGAGCATCACACAGCGCTTGCCGAAGAAGTTGCTGAGATTTTTGCGAATGTAAATAGCCCCGGCGACTTTCTGATCCACGACGTGCTCTTTCATCGCATCGTTTCGCAGGCTTCCGGCAATCCGATTCTAGCCGCGCTGATGGAGACGATCACCTCGGCGTTGTACGACAAGCGCCGTAAGACTGTCGAACGCTCGACTGATCTGCGCGAGTCCGCGGAGATGCATCGCAAAATCTACCGGGCCATCCGCGCGCGCGATCCCATCGAGGCAAGAAAGCTCATGGAGCAGCACCTGCACATGGCCCAGACCGCACAGGGAATGGAGCGTCCCGCAACAGGAAGAGCGGCCAAAGCAATTCCTCAGCCCAAAAGCCTTGTCACCGAGCCGACAGCGGCGCCATCTTGAAGGCATGATGCCTGAAGCTGCAAAAATGGAAACATTTACCCATCGCTTCTGATTACCACCGTTTTTACCGGAAAGTGGTCGCACCGCCTGCCTTGAACCATAACAGGCACGTAGGAGTAGAAAACGTTTGCCTCCCAGATGCCTTGCGAGGCGATTCCGTGCATAATATAGGCATGAAGGCATTGTCCGGCAGCGTCCGTATCCCTACCGCTTTCGTACTTTCATGTGGCAATAGCGCCGCAAGGTCAGACCATATGCGACAAAGCACATCCACAAAGAGACGTGCAAATCGCTCATTCAAAACGTCTTACGCAATGACATCCGAATGGAATTTTTACTGCTTGACAGATGTGTCTCTGGTGCCGGAAACTAGGGGCGTTTCATGAGTGGTCTGACCACAATTGGGGAATTTGTCCTGTACCGCCAACCAGCGGACCAGGGCGCAACGAAACAATTTTATGGAGGCTTGTAATGAGAAGCATAGCCCTAACAGGCATGTTGGATTCGAAGGCGACAGCGAACGGTTCGATGTTTGAACTTTTGCGCTGCCGCACATGGAGATGGCTGCCGGTTTTGATCGTCGCCATCTTGGCGCCGCTTTGCGCGATTGGGCAGATCGGCGGAACGGGTACGATCACCGGAACTGTCACCGATTCAACGGGAGCCGTAGTCATTGGCGCCAAGGTGGTAGCGCGGAATACGGCTACGGGCAACGAAATGGCCCGCACCACATCCAAGAGCGGCCTCTACACTCTTGCCCCGCTTGATCCGGCATCCTACACCATCACCGTCACCGCTCCCAGCTTTGAGAAGCTGGTGCGCCAGAACATCCAACTGGATGGCTTGCAGGTGCTGACTCTTGACCTTTCGGTCAGAGTTGGAGGAGCGGACACAACGATCATGGTCACCGACACGCCGCCGCCGTTGGACACCGAAAGCGCCACGCTGGGCGCCGCGATGGAAAATGAAGTCTATCAATCGCTGCCGCTTGAAATGGGCGCAGCATCCAGCCCCGACCAGCGCCGCGCCACCGACTTTGCCGCGCTGATGCCGGGCGTCACCGCCAACGAAACCAAGAACAACGAAACCGACGAGCCGATGGTCATCAACGGCA
>CAZHKN010000052.1:0-21249 GCA_964532725.1 uncultured Occallatibacter sp. | reverse complement strand
TGAGGTGCTGACGCCGCGAGGCATAGGGGTTCAAGTCCCCTCCTCCGCACCAAAATCTCTCTCGTCCGGTTGTCCGGATTGACATGGAAAGCAGCTCTTTAGATGGAACACCTTCTCTTCTATGTAGTTATCACCCTGCATGTGATCGTTTCCCTGTTTCTGGTTGGCGTGGTGCTTTTGCAGCAGGGCCGCTCGGCTGATCTGGCTGGTGCATTCGGCGGACAGGGTTCGCAGACTGCCTTTGGCCCCCGTGCCGCCGCCAACGTTCTCACCCGGCTCACCACTTGGTCTGCGGTGATCTTCATGGCGACCTCGCTCACACTGACCGTTCTTTATGTTCGCTCCGGCGGCAACACCCACTCGGTTCTGGATAGCACGAAGTCCGCTCCTGCCTCTACGCCGGCAAAGCCAAGCAAATAATTTTTCAACACTTTAAATCCTCAATGCGGCAGGCTGAACAGTCTGCCGCTTTTTAGTTTCAGGAAGGCCCTGTTCTCACATCTGTATATGTAATTTTCAATATTCCTGTTGACAATAGTATCTGATAGATATATCTTTAAGATATATGAAGCTGAACCAAACCGCCTACGTCCTGCTGGGCATGTTGTCTATCGAAGACAATCAATCCGGCTACGACCTGCGCAAAGCTGTCCAGCAAAGCGTGGGCTACTTCTGGGGCGAGAGCTATGGGCAGATCTATCCAACGCTAAAGAGGATGGTGGCGGATGGCTTGATTGTCCCGGCCAACACGGCGAAAGGCGCGAAGCTCCGGCGTCAGGAGTATTCGCTCACCGAAGCTGGACGCGATTGCCTGCGCCAATGGCTCGCCCTGCCTTTTCAAAACGATCCTCCGCGCAATGAGTTTCTACTGAAGCTCTTCTTTGGCCGCGAGGCGTCTCCGGCGGTTTCCATCGAGCACATCCAGGAGTTGAATCGCAGGAACAAGGCGATGCTCATCACGTTGGAGGGGATCGAGAGATATGCTCAAACAAATCCATCGCCAAGTCCCCATCTTCCCTACTGGATGCTGACACTGAGCCTGGGCCTTGCGCTCACCCGCGCGGCGCTCGATTGGGGCGCCGCGGCCCTGGTCACGCTCGAAGACGCTATGACAGGATCTGGCACCCCTCTCACAACCGCCACAGAATCACCCGAGGTCAAACCCGGCTGACATTCCCGCAGCCCCGCAACCGAGGATTAAAGACGTCTCGTGTTCAATGGAGGATTGCAAAATGGCAGCGAAATTGGAGTCAAGGCAATGGAAACAGATCGTGGGCTGGGCAGTGGCCGGCCTTTTTGTCATCGGGTTTTTCTCATCCGCTGTAGGAGACTGGACCGGACCTGTCCTGGGCGTCTGGTTCGTCGGCACTCAAAGGCCATTACGCGGCTTTATCTGGCTGATGGCCTTTGCGTTCATTCCTCATCTTGTTTTCGATTGGCGGCTCTTCGCCGGCGTCTCCGCTGCGCAGGGACTCACCTACGTTGCCTGGATCTTTCTCGCATCGCTCCTCGCTGTGTTGCCCTTGATATTTCATCGGCTGACCAGTCCGCGCCTGCCGGGGTTCACCTCCACATTGCCCTTCCCGATGGCGGCGGTTTTAGCGCAGATCCTCTCGGTATCAGCTCTTCCAGAGGGCGCATTTCAGTTTCTCTCAGATGATGGAGCGGCAAAGCTGCCCTTGCTTCATATCGTCAAAGGCATCGGAGGAGGACCATTCCTCTTGCTTTTCTGCGTCTTCATTTTTCTGGGTAACTGGGTTGCTGCCGAGATCGTTTGGATGTGGAACAACGAGTTCCGCGCCAAGAAAATCGGCTGGGGAGCGGCCTTCTTTGGTCTGCTTGTTGCGTTCTTTGCCGGTTATGCAATCTACGCGCGATTTGGCGGAAGTCCGCTGGCGATAAACCTGACAATCGACCCGCGCTTGGTCTGGCTTCCCCATGCCGGTGTCGTTGTTCTCACTATCTGGGCACTCTTCAATCCTGGCAAGCACAAACCATGGGCGCAGCAGCCGGAGACGGTAGCGCTGCTGCAAAGCCCATATACCGGCAGCCCGGTGCATCTGATCCGCGAGCGCAGCGGCGAAGCATTGATCAGCGACAGTGGCGAGCGCTTCCCCATCCGCAATGGCATTCCCGACTTCCTCAAGCCGGAGGAACTGACAGGGAACAACGGCAAATACAACCACCTCTACGAGACCATCGGCGGCTTTTACGACGACATACAGCGCGTCTTCTGCGCGCTCAAGGGCATGGACCGCGAGGCTTACTTCCGCGGCTATATGAGCCTGTTGGAAGTGAAGCCGGGCGATTCTGTGCTGGAAACCTCGGTGGGGACGGGACTCAATTACAAGTACCTGCCCGGCGGGGTCCGGCTGGCTGGCCTCGATCTATCTCCCGAGATGCTCACCCACTGCCAGACCAACCTCCGCCGCTGGGCGTTGGAGGCAAATCTGTACCTTGGCAATGCCGAGAGCCTGCCCTTTGCCGACGCCAGCTTCGACGTGGTCTTTCATGTCGGCGGCATCAACTTTTTCAACGACCGCGCCAAGGCCATCCGCGAAATGATCCGCGTAGCCAAGCCGGGAAGCCTGCTGCTGATCGCCGACGAGACCGAAAAACATGTGAAGCAAGTCTACGAAAAGCAACCCGGAAGCATGTTCAAGAACCGCAAAGCGCCTGTCAGCGCGCCCATCGATCTGGTACCTGCAGAGATGAAGGAAGTTCATCTGGAAGAACTGCGGGACGGGCAGTTTTACGCGCTCACCTTCCGCAAACCGGTGGAGGCATAAACGCTGCGCGGAGACAATGACTAAAGTCTCTTCCAAGAATCACAGCGTTACTGTACCCTCGGTAGGGTTCTGGAACACGTGTCTGGAACTGCGCCTAAATCGCTTCCCCCGGGGTTCCCGATGTCCTTCCGCTCGGTATTCATTGCTGTCACAATCGCTTTTGCGCTGATTCTGGGCGCGTTTCTGGTCAATCGCGCCCGCCCGAAAGTAGAAACCGAGCAGCCCACGGCGGATTTTGTCCGCGCCAGCGGCAAATGCGCCGAGTGCCATGCGCGCTTGCAATACTCCGTCGTCCACGAGTATGAGATGAGCGCACACGCCAAGAAGGGCGTGAACTGCCTGGACTGCCATCAACCGGCCGAGGGCCAGACGAAGCAAGACCATCACGGCTTTGTGATCAGCGCCAAGCTCACAGCGGGCAACTGCCGCAGTTGCCACGAAGGCATCTATCAGGAGTTTCTGCACAGCCGCCATGCCGCGCCCAGTTGGGGCGCGATCTACGGCGAAAAGGGGCTGTCGCCCGCTCAAGTCGCCTTTAGCGAACAGTATCAGCCCGGCGGCACCAAACGTCCTCCGCATCCCTTTGTGACCGCCGAAGGCGGCGCGGCAATGACCTCCGGCTGCGAGCAGTGCCATGCCATCGGCAAGCCCAACGACGACGGCACCATCGGCGCCTGCACCGCCTGCCACTCGCGGCATACCAGTTCGGTGGCGCTGGCGCGGCTGCCCTCCACCTGCGCCCAGTGCCATATGGGTCCGGATCACTCGCAGATCGAGATCTACGACGAGTCCAAGCACGGCGTGATGTTTGCCGCGCAGCACCAATTGATGAAGCTCGACGCCGATCCCAAAACGCTGACCACCCGCGATATGTTTGTGCCCACCTGCGCCACCTGCCACATGAGCGGCATCAACGGACTCAAGGTCACGCACGACCCGTCAGATCGGCTCGGCTGGTACCTGGCCAACGCAATCAGCGAGAAGCGCCCCAACTACCTGCGCGCGCAAACCAACATGAAGCAGGTCTGCTCCCAGTGCCACACCCAGGGATTGATTGACCGTGTCTATGCCCAGGCAGAGCAGGTGGTCGCCAGCACCAACACCAAGGTTCTGGCGGCCAAAGACATTGTGGACGGGCTGCACAAGGATGGTTCGCTCATCGGACCTCCCTTCTCCAACCCCATCGACTTCACCTACTTCGACCTCTGGCACTACGACGGGCGCACCAGCAAGCATGGCGCCTTCATGGGCGGCGCGGACTTTGTGCAGTGGCACGGCAACTACGGGCTGCTGCAGAAGACCATCCAGTTAAAGCACGACGCAGCAGAGCTGCGCGCAGCACACGCAGGAGGCAGCCATGCCGCGCATTGATCAACTGCTGCGCTCACCGCTCGTGGCCTGGGTCTTCGATCTGCAACTGCTGCTGGAGTTGTTTGTGGCCTCGAACCTGGCTGTGCTGGCGGCAGATATTGTGCTGGCTCACTCGGTCAACCAATTCCGCAAGCCGGCTGAGTTTATTCCGTTTTATTTCTCTGCCGTTGCGCCACTGTTGCTGCTAGTTGGAGTACTTGCGAAGAGCCGCTGGGGCTTTGTTGCTGCATGGCGCGATCTGGGGCTGCTGGTTGGCTCGCTCTCCATTGCCGTCGGACTTGCGGGCGTGATCTATCACCTGCAAAGCAGCTTCTTTGCCGAGCGCACCCTGCAATCACTCACCTATGCAGCGCCGTTTGTAGCGCCGTTGGCCTATACCGGGCTGGGCTTTCTATTACTGATGAACCGCCTGGTTGCAACGCACACCGTCGAATGGGCGCGCTGGGTGGTGCTGCTGGCTACAGGCGGATTTTTCGGAAATTTTGTCCTGTGCCTGACCGATCACGCCACCAACGGATTCTTTCTCAAAACCGAGTGGATTCCGGTGATATCGAGCGGGCTGGCAACCGGCTTCCTCATCGTTCCGGTGATGATGACCGTCACCCGCCGCTATCTTGACCTGTGCGCCGGAGTACTCGCTCTTCAGGCTTTGGTCGGAATCGTCGGCTTCTGGTTTCACCTGCGCATGAACTTCTACACCCCCGGCGTAAACCTCTTCGAGAAGTCCGTCTATGGCGCTCCGCCGATGGCGCCGCTGCTCTTTCCGAATCTGGTCGGTCTCGCGCTGATCGGGCTGTGGGAGTTGGCCACTCATCTGCCCGAGGAGTTCCCTGCTCGCCCCAGCCTTTTCAGCCGCGCGCTGAAGTTATAGCGAAACCAGGGATGGTGTATCCCGAAAGCACGTCCGTCCAGTTGACGCGACCATCAGGGAGCGGCAACCTTGAACAAAACTTAACAGAACACAGTAACCCTGGTTTCACTCTAGCGCCAGCCTCCATCTCCGGCACAGCAGAGTGAGCCTCTGGCAACATAAAATGAAAACATGATTCTGGAGACCTTTCCCGTCGGCCCCTTGGCTTGCAACTGTACCATTCTCGGCGATGAAGAGGCCGGCGAGGCCATCGTCATTGATCCCGGCTACGAGGTAAAACGCATTCATAGCCGGCTGGTCGATCTGGGACTCAAGCTAAAGCAGATTCTGATCACCCATGGGCACATTGACCATGTGGGCGGTGCACTCAAACTGAAAAAACTGACCGGCGCGCCGATCCTGATGAATGAAAATGATCTGCCTCAACTGAAAATGATGGAACTCCAGGCTTCGTGGCTGGGCATGGAGACACCGGAGACTGCGCCGCCCGATGAAAGCTTGTCCGATGGGATGATGGTTGGTCTGACCCGCTTTCCAGCGATGGCAATTCACACGCCCGGCCACACGCAGGGTTCCGTCTGCCTGCATTTTGCTCCGCTCAAACTGCTGATCGCCGGTGACACGCTCTTTTCCGGCAGCATTGGCCGCACCGATCTTCCGGGAGGCAATTCCGAACAAATTCTGGATTCGATCCAGAACCGGCTGCTATTTCTGCCCGACGAAACCCGTGTATTGCCTGGCCACGGCCCCGCAACCAACATCGCTACAGAACGCAAAAGTAACCCATTTTTGCAAAGTTTTCAGGGCAACAAGACAATTTTCAAATAATAATCTAACTCTTTATTTAACAAATTGATGAATAAATTATCTCGACTTAAACTTGAACTTAACTCGTGGTACTGTTACCAAAAGTATTCTTAACTAAGTAGTTACTAATAATGATTACTCCTGCGCGGAATTCTTCCTTCGCCGCAAGCAGGCTCACCACCAGCCACCCCGATTCGGCCATCCCGAAAAAGTAACCGGGATGAACCCAAACGCCCTCCTTCAGAAGCGTCAGAACCGTTTCTTCGTCTGGACGGAGGGCGGGAATCCGCAAAACCGCGTACCAGCCACCTTCGACAATCAGCCGGTCTACCTGTGGAAGGCTCGCCAATTGCCGGTCCAGTTCGGCGAGATTGTCCCACACCCGCTGCTGAATCTGGCTTTGAATTGAACCGCGGCCTGCAAGCCACAGCGGCAACGCGTGCTGCACCGGCGCATTCATCGAGAGGAAGGTATCGGCGATGACTTCCAACCGCTCCAGCGATGCGGAAACGTCAGGCCCGGTGGCAACAATCCACGCGGCCTTCATCTGCGGCAGCCCGGCAATCTTGCTCAGCCCGCTGACAACGAATACAGGAACGCCTTCCAGCCCACTGGCAAAGCTCTTTCCCTGCCCCGCAAAACTGTAGTCCAGAAAAACCTCATCGACAATCAACGAGAGATTGAACTCGCGGCAGAGCTGCGTTAGCGCTTCGGCCTCCCAGCGCTTGATAAAGTGGCCGGTGGGGTTGTTCGGGTGTACCAGGACGATGGTGCGGGTCACCGGCGTAATCGCCCGGCGAAACCCCTCGATATCAATCTGCCAGCCATGATCGTAGAGAAGCTCCGCTCCCTTGAGCTTTACATCATCGAGCGTTGCCAGGAAATCAAAGAGCGGATAGCTCGGCTGTGGAACCAGAATCTCGCTGCCTGGGTCGCAGAGCAATCGAAACAAAAAGCTGTACGCCTCGCTGGTGCTGGTCGTGAGGATGATCTGGCAGGGATCAAGCGCGATCGCGTGATCCGCGTAGTAGGAGCAAACTGCCTGCCGCGCGCTCAATAGGCCGCGTGGCTGAGGGTCGTAATCGAGAGCCCGCGGATTGTTGAGCGCGGCAGCGAGACCTGCATCAAATTCAAATCCGCAGCGAGTGGGATTCGATGCTGTCAAATCGGCAATCGGCAAACCGGCCTCAAGCCGCAAGCGATGCGCCCGCGCCAGGTCGCTTTCTTCGGTATTCCAG
Organism: uncultured Occallatibacter sp.; assembly: GCA_964532725.1. Lineage (GTDB taxonomy): Bacteria > Acidobacteriota > Terriglobia > Terriglobales > Acidobacteriaceae > Telmatobacter. The sequence continues at coordinate 14,173 of CAZHKN010000052.1, read as the reverse complement.
TTTGTCCGTTGCGAGAAACGCATCCTTGTTAACCCAATGCAATCCAAAAACGCAGCCCCACGAAGTGGCACAATGGAAGCAGGCGTCTCTTTCCACATTACACGGCGGCCTTGGAGTCCCTGTTGGCAATACAAGCAGTAATCTTTGATTTTGGGTTGGTGTTGAGCGCTCCGCAGGACCCTGCGATCTATGCGGAAATTTGCCGGCTCGCCGGGCTGTCGCGAGAGCAATTCGAGAGCCTCTACTGGGTTGACCGTCATGCCTATGACGAAGGCAAGATCACCGGCCTGGAATTCTGGCAGAAGCTGCTGCGAGATGCGAAGAAATCGTCACAGAACGGCCTCGCGGAACAACTCAGCCTGCTCGATGGCGAGATGTGGTGCACTGCCAACGCCGCAATGGTGGAATGGCAACGCCAGCTCAGGCAACAAGGCATACGGACCGCGATTCTTTCGAATATGGGCGACTCCGTGCATGAGAGCATCGCCAGAAACTGCCCGTGGATTCAGAACTTCGATGTGCTGGTGTGGAGCTATCAGTTGAAGGTTGCCAAGCCCGATGCCACAATTTATCTGCACACACTTGGGCAGCTTGGGACGCGCCCCGAAGAAACTCTTTTCGTCGATGACAAGCTCATCAACATAGAAGCGGCGCGGGCGCTGGGGATCAACGGCTTCGAGTTCTCAACTGCGGCACGGCTTCGCAACGATCTTATTGCGGCGGGATTAGATAAAAACCTGCCGCTTCCCTGAGTCATTTGCCGAGTTTATAACTCAGCCCGGCATTGAAGTACATGAAGTCGATGCCGGGATTCCTGGCAGTTATATCGCCATTCGAGAAATGAAAGTCGCTGTAGCCGAAGCGAAAGTTCAGCCGCGGCGAGATAGGCCTCTGCACCCCGCCGCCGAACTGGGCGCTGAAATTCATGTGTGTGGCCAGCGGCGACAGCACGCGATTCTCATAGTAGAGAACGCCGCCTTTTCCGACAAGATAGGGCTGCCACGAGTGGAAGGGCTTCCACCGCAGGCGCACTCCAATCGGCGAGATTCCCGCGCCAAATTGCTCCTGACGGCCCGTGGTTCCGGGCAGTGGCCGGCTGTCTAGCCCGTAATGGGCGGGTTCGTCCAGAAGAACGACCGGCAATATCTCACCGACATAGTCCACGCGCGCATTGAGAAATTTCCCCCAGGAGTTGCGGTCATACTCAAAGCCGATGGTGTTGATGCGGCGATCACCTGCAAAGGCGAAGACGTGAATCGCGCCGAAGGAACCGCCGCTGACGATTGCAATCTCGCTCTCAATGGGCCGCTTGCCCGCAGGAGACGCGGCCTGTGCGGAGGCAAATGTCGGGCAGAATAAAAGCGCGGAGGCGATGATCGCCGGCAGGAAAAGAACGCACGATATCTTCTGCGCCAAATGATCTTCGCCTGATTGAATACTGGACTGCAATTGCTTGATTGTCCGCACCCTGAGACCTCATCGATCGGAGATAGGAGACAGCTTTCCTGAACCAACGCGAAGTCAGCTCTTTCAAGTTCACATAAACGCAAAGTCATTCCGGCATCTTTGGTGTCAATTTTTGGGGTTCCAGATGCGGAAGTTTCCCGAGGTGTGCAATAGGCTCAGTATATACAACATGCCATCGTAATACCGTTCATGGCCGCTGGGAATGGATGAGTTCCACAGGGCATCAACGAATTTTTCCCGGATTGGATCCGTTGCGGCCAGACTGGCGACGGCGCTGGTAGCAACGAATCCCGTGGCGTGATGCGAAGAGAGCGGCTTGCCATCGAGGGTGAACTGGTCGGGAAATCTGTCGATCCCTTGCGATGCAAAGAAGGACTGGGTGCGGTTGCTGAGCGTGTGCTCACGCGGATCCTTGGCCCACCAGCTCCAATCGACGCTCCAGTTGCTCTGTGTGCGCCAGGAATCGAAGGAGAAGTCGTCGGCGAATTTGTTAAATGGAGCCGTGTGCGGCGAACCGTCGTAATTGGCATAGTCGGGCGAGAGTCCGGTGACAGGATTGGTCGTCTTCTGAAAAAACTCGCGGCTGGTTGCAGCAGCCTGCGCCCAGAAAGCGCGGTCAGCCACCGGACCCCAGCGCGCCCACAGCTCATAAAACGCCGGCAGATGATAGCTCGGATCGGTGAAATCCGTGTTGGGAGTAAAGCGAATCATCTTTACCGCTTCACTCACCTCCGGCCCGACTGTGCGCGGGCCGAATTTCGTCATGCCGGAGCGGAGTTCATGATGGCGCATCGTCGATAGCAGTTCGTCGCCCGGTGCTTTGTAGTTGTAAATGCCCGCGCCATTGCCCCAGCGGTTGGCGGCAAAGTAGAGCGCCATCACAAAATACTCTTCGCCGTCGGGCGCGGCGGTTTCCTCATTCGGCTCGCCGGTCAGCTTGCACGACCAAGAGAAATACCCCTGCGAGGGATGCGCGGGCGAACTTATGTACATGTAAGTCTTCGCCCAGTTCCAGATCGCGTCAAACTCCGGCTTGTGATTGAGCTGGACAGCAATCATCATGCCGTAAGACATGCCCTCGGTGCGCACATCGTGGTTGCCAATGTCGGTGATATAGGCCAGCGGCCCGTTGGCATTCGAGCCAGCGGTGTAATAAACCGTCTCGGTCTCTGGGTTGCCGTGAAAGAGCTGCTGGAATGCGGTATTGATTTTGGCTTGAATCTCTGCTTGCGAGTGGTGCTGCTCGGCAAAGAGATTCGGGTAACCATGAGTGGCGTAAGCGCCGTGGCCGTCGTCGAGCGGCACCTGCGGTGCTGCGGTCTGCGAGCTTGCAGTCGGACTAAACAAGGCGAAGGCAAGTGAGGCGATCAGCGGGAATCTAGGCATGGACCTTCATGATGGATGAGCACACTGACAGGGAAGAAACCTGACGGGTAAAGGTGCGCAGATTAGGCTACCCGCTCGAACCGCTCAATTCTCGGACGTTCTGCACACGACGCATGCCATAGATCGTAATCCATCTGCATCCCGCTCCAGAATCCGATGTGCGTCCCGAGAGCCTCGGAGAGCCGCACCGAAAGGTCGGCCGAGATCGCGGACCTGCCTTGAAGGACATCAGAAAGAGCCTCGGTGGAAACACTCAGCCTGCTAGCTGCGTCAGCCAGCTCGATTCCGCCGAGATACTCGCGGAGAACCAAGCCGGGATGAGGCGGATTATGCATCAGAGCCATATACGTTTCCCCCTCCTTCAATGATAATCCCGGTAATCCAACAAAACCACATCTTCCTTTTCAAATCCAAATGTCAGCCTCCAGTTGGCATTTACCTTGATTGCCCATTGGCCAGCGAGATCGCCGCGTAGCGAGTGCAATCCCCAACCGGAGAGCCGCAAATCCTCGGGAGACTTGGCGCGGTTCAATGCCAGCAGTTGCGCACCAAGCCTGGTTGCATGATCCGGCTGGATTCCCGCTTTGCTCCCAGTCAGGAAGAACTTCTCGATTCCCGCATGACGGAAGCTCTTGATCACGGAGTCATTCTATCGCCGATTCTTTCTCTTCGGCACTGCATCCAGGTGGAAATGTCCTCGCTTGTTCCCGTTAAACTGCTCTCATGGCTCTACGCATTTATGCCGCCACCACCAGCCAAGGCAAGCTGCGGGATTTTCGCACCGCCGCGCTGGCTCACAATCTGGAAATTGAACCCCTCCCGGGCCTTGAGGATATTCAAGCGCCGGAAGAAACCGGGCTGACCTTTGCCGAAAACGCCATGCTGAAGGCGATTTATTATTCCCGCTTTGCGCCGGGTGAGTTGGTTTTGGCCGACGATTCCGGCCTCGAAGTCGACGCCCTCGACGGCGCGCCGGGAGTGCGCTCGGCGCGATTTGCCGCCGATGCGGGATTGGTTGACTCGCCCGACGCCAATGACAATACCGATGTGTGGAACAATATGGTGCTGCTGCAGCGGCTGGCCGCGCTTCCGGACGCCAAGCCGCAATCAGGCCAGCCAGCGCCCCGGCGCACCGCGCGCTACCGTTGCGTGCTGGTTGTGGCCCGGGACGGAGTTGCTCTCCATACTGCCGAGGGCGCTGTGGAGGGGCTGATTCTGGACGCGCCGCGCGGCACCGGCGGATTTGGCTACGATCCGCTCTTTTACCTCCCCGAACTGGACCGCACAATGGCGGAAATCGGCCTCGAAACCAAGCACACACTGAGCCACCGGGGCCGTGCCATTGCGGCACTTTTGCCCATGTTGAATCCCTGACAGCAATACACCTTCCCGCCAAAAGATCAAGCGGCGCGGAGCGCCTTGACGGGGGGGATGCAAGGCTCTGATAATGCTTGGGTAACAATCCAGACTTCCCGCGTCCCTGCATCTGAAACTTCCCAACCGGTCGCTGGCCCCTGAGGAGCTGACATCACATGGCAACTGCACAACATCCAGCCACGCCAACAGTCCGCCGTGGCGTTCCCCCTCTGCGGGCTGCTCAGGGAAACACCTTTGTGCTGCGCAAGCTTCACTCGCTGCTGGGGGTCGTTCCCATCGGCGCGTTTCTGATCGAGCACTTGCTCTCAAATTTCGAGGCGCTCAAAGGGCCAATCGCCTATGGCGAGCAGGTCCGCTTCCTCAACCATCTGCCGCTGGTGCGGGTGCTGGAGTGGGCCTTCATCTTCCTGCCAATCCTCTATCACGCGATCTATGGCGTCTATATCTGGCTGCGCGGCAAGTCGAATGTGGTCTATTACCCGTGGGCCGGCAACTGGCTTTATGTGGCCCAGCGCTGGACCGGGCTGATTGCATTTCTCTATATCGGACAGCATGTTTTGCGGCAGCGGTTCATGGGCGTAAGCTTGCCAGAGAATCCCGGCGTGGCCTTCCATAAAGTGCAAGTGGAGCTGTCTAATCCCTGGATGGTCGCCGTCTATGGGATTGCGATGATCGCCATCTGCTGGCATTTCTCCTACGGCATCTGGCTCTTCGCCGCCAAGTGGGGCATTACGCCGGGCGTCCAATCGCGCAAACGCTTTGGCTATGCCTGCCTGGCTCTTGGCATCGTGCTCGCCGGGATGGGGCTGGCCAGCATCTGGGCCTTTGTTGGACCGCATTACAAGAATGCACCGGAGAATGCGTTGCCCGGGGTTTCAATGAGGATTGCGCCAGGGCTGGCAAATACGTCCTTCGGGGGCTAAAGCCCGGGAACTAAGCGGCAGGTCAGGGTTCGTGCTTTACCACCCATGGCCTAGAAAAGGGACCATGGATGGGGCACCGGGCAGCTATGGGCTAGGAACTCTGATTACCATGCTTGCCTGAAGGAGGTTGAGCCATTAGCAGCACAGATTCAGCGCTTATTGACAAGTTGAGAAATGCCGTAGGCAAGACCGTCAGGGAGTTCCAGGAATACCCAGCGGACTTTCTATCTGAAAATGACATTCAGTCTTTGTTATTCGCAGAGCTTCGCAGTGAGATGAGTGATCTCCGATATGATGTTAGTGGCGTTGAACACCGTTTCAGTATTATCCACGCCATCAATCCTGTTAAAACGGAATATCAGCTCAACCCAAATGGATCTGGGCCGCGCGTTGATATTGCAGTCTTATCCGAGTCGCATAACCATGAGCATAATCTTTGGCGGCAACCCTGCAGAATTGCCATTGAAATCAAGCTTTGGCAGCCTGGAGGCCCCTACGGTGACCCAAGGGAGGACGTTAAGAAGCTCAAAGAATTCTATTGGCAACGGAGAGACAGCGGGGACTTTTTCACCGGTATTGCCATGCTTTTTGTTCATCCCTTCGCAGAGAAATGGTTGAGCGGTATGCCCGACATTGTGCAACATCTGGAAAAGGCTTCTGGCGCTGGGCTTGGTCCCAATTTTCCGACTGACGGCATTGTCCTCCATGTTGTTACTGTTAACCCATCGGACTGGAAATGGAAGCTAGAAGCTGAAGGCTAAAGGCTAATAGCTGTTGAAAGGAAGACAATGGCAGCACCTAGAATCATCGTGGTTGGCGGAGGGTTGGCGGGCCTCGCGGCGGTTATTAAAATCGCCGAAGCAGGCGGCAATGTTGACCTCTTCTCCATTGTTCCAGTCAAACGCTCCCACTCGGTCTGCGCGCAGGGCGGCATTAACGCGGCCAAGAACCTGAAGGGCGAGGGCGACACCACCGCACAGCACTTTGACGATACGATCTACGGCGGCGACTTCCTGGCCAACCAGACGCCGGTTAAGGCCATGTGCGAGGCCGCGCCGGCGATCATCGATCTGCTCGATCGCATGGGCGTCCCGTTCAATCGCACGCCCGAGGGGCTTCTCGACTTCCGCCGCTTCGGCGGCACGCTCTACCACCGCACTGCTTTTGCCGGCGCAACCACGGGACAGCAACTGCTTTACGCGCTCGACGAGCAGGTGCGGCGCTATGAGTCCGAGGGCAAGGTCAAGAAGTACGAGGGTTGGGAATTTCTTTCGGCGGTGATCGACTCCAAGGGCGTGGCCCGCGGCATTACCGCGCTCGACCTGCGCTCAATGGAACTCCGTTCTTTTCCAGCGGACGCGATTATTCTGGCAACCGGCGGCAACGGCGCGATCTTTGGCAAGAGCACCAACTCGGTGGTCTGCACCGGCTCAGCGCAGTCGGCGGTCTTTCAGCAGGGCGCGTACTACGGCAACGGCGAGTTCATCCAGGTACATCCCACCTGCATCCCCGGCGAAGACAAGCTGCGCTTGATGTCTGAGTCAGCGCGTGGCGAAGGTGGCCGCGTCTGGGTGCCGCGCACGGCGGGCGAGAAGCGGCCCATCAAGCAGATTCCCGAGAGCGACCGCTGGTACTTCCTCGAAGAGTGGTATCCCAAGTACGGCAATCTTGTCCCGCGCGATGTGGCTACGCGCGCCATTCACAAGGTGGTTTACGAACACGGGCTGGGCATCGACGGCCAGCCGATGGTCTATCTTGACCTGACGCACATTGACCGGGCGACATTGAACAGGAAGCTCGAAGGCATTCTCGAAATCTACGAGAAGTTCGTCGGCGACGACCCGCGCGATGTTCCGATGAAGATCTTCCCCGGCATGCACTACACGATGGGCGGCCTCTGGGTAGACTTCAACCAGATGACAAATATCCCCGGCATCTTTGCCGCCGGCGAGGCCGAGTATCAGTACCACGGCGCCAACCGTCTGGGTGCGAATTCACTGGTCAGTTGCATCTATGGCGGCTTTCAATCCGGCCCCAATGCCCTCAGATACGCGAAGGGCCTGGAAGCTCAAGAGGGAGACGGCGGCCATGCGGCGGAACTCGTTCGTCAGGCAGAGATCAATACGAAATTGCTGAACAACGACGGCACGGAGAATCCCTTCAAGCTCTGGCGCGAACTGGGCCAGACCATGACCGAGCATGTCACCGTGATCCGCTACAACAAGGGATTGAAGCAGGCCGACGAAAAGATTGTCGAACTCCTCGACCGCTACAAGAACGTGAACCTGAGCGATCGCAGCCAGTGGGCCAACACCAGCTTCGCCTTTGCCCGCCAGTTGAAGAACATGCTGGAGCTTTCCCGCGTCATCACACTGGGCGCGCTCAATCGCGATGAGTCGCGTGGCGCTCACTACAAGCCGGACTTCCAGGACCGCAACGATGAGAAGTTTTTGAAGACCACCAAAGCCTCTTTCACAGGAAGCCCAGAAGGTCCGCGCTTCGAGTACGAAGACGTAGACACGCAGTACATCAAGCCGCGCCCGCGCCGTTACGACGCAGCAAAATAGAAAATGGGAGACGAGCCAATGGCAACGAAGACCGTACAACTCGAAATCAAGCGCCAGGCCAGCCCCGATTCACCCGCGGTGTGGGAGAGCTTTGAGCTGGAGTGGCGTCCCGGCATGAACGTCATCTCCGCGATGATGGAGATTGCCGCCAACCCCAAGACCGCCGACGGCCGCGAGACCACGCCCATCACTTACGACTCGAATTGCCTCGAAGAAATCTGTGGCTCCTGCGCGATGCGCATCAACGGCAAGGCGCGCATGGCCTGTTCTTCTCTCGTAGACAATCTCGAACAGCCAATTAAGGTAGAGCCGCTCTCGAAGTTCCCTCTCGTCCGCGACCTGCAAGTAGACCGCTCGGTTTTGTTCGAGAACCTGAAGGCAGTCAAGGCCTGGGTTCCGGTGGATGGAACCTACGATCTCGGCTCCGGCCCGCGCGTCTTTCCGCAGGTGCAAGAGGCCAATTATCCCTTCTCCAATTGCATCAGTTGCTGCTGCTGCATGGAGGTATGCCCGCAGTTCAACGACGAGACCGGCTTTGTGGGCGCTGCGACGATTGCTCAGGTAAAGCTCTTCAACAATCACCCCACCGGCAAGGTCTTTGCGGAAGAACGCCTGCGCGCCTTGGCCGGCGACGGCGGCGTGCAAGAGTGCGGCTTCGCGCAGAACTGCGTCGAGGTCTGCCCCAAGGGCATTCCGCTGACCAACGCAATCTCCGACGTGAGCCGCGATGTGCTCATCCAAAAAGCCAAAGATTTTCTGCGCGGATAGCAACGAAGAGCAAACACAGATCCTTCGCTCCGCTCAAGATGACTGCACTCTTGGGGCTGGATGACCGGTTCGCTTGAGCAGTGAAAATGAAAAGGCCCGCGCGAATTGCGTGGGCCTTCTTGTTCAAAAGTAGCGAATCTACCGGCTCCCCCCCGCAATCGACGGAATCACCAGCACTTCATCTCCATCCTTAAAGGCATACGTCTCATTACCCAAAAAGCGGATGTCTTCTTCGTTGACGTAGAAGTTGATGAAGCGGCGGATCTGGCCGTCTTCGCCGCGCAGATGCTGGCGCAGCGCCGGGAAGATGCCTTCTAACTCTGTGACCAGCTCGGGTAGGTTCGCCGCAGCGCTCGATATCTCGCGGACATTGTTGGTGTGCTTCTGAAATGCATTCGGCAATAGAACTCTAACGGACATCTGCGGCTCCTGCCAGGACGGGTTCCTGGGCGTTTTCACTGCGTTCGCTCTGACGATCTTGCACAAAAGCCTCAAAGTCGCCTAAGCGCGGACGAATGGCTTCAGTCTGTTCATAAAGGCCAGTCAGGCAATCGGTGGTTTTGAGGCCGTTGCCGGTGATGCAACTGACGGTAAGTTCATCGGGATGGATGCGGCCATGCGCGTAGAGTCGCGCGGTAACAGCCGTGGTCACGCCGCCGGCGGTCTCGGTAAAGACGCCTTCGGTCTCGGCCAGCTCCTGCATCGCGGCGGCAATCTCCACGTCCGATACATCTTCGGCCCAGCCGCCTGTCGCGCGAATCACCCGCGAAGCATACGGACCGTCAGCCGGGTTGCCAATGGCCAGCGACCGCGCAATGGTGTTGGGCCGCTGTGGCTCGATGATCTCGGTATTATTCTTGACGGCGGTCGAGATCGGCGAACAGCCAGTAGCCTGCGCACCGAAGAACTTCACTGGCTTGTCGGCCACCAGGCCCAGCTCAATCAACTCATCAAATGCTTTGCGGATTTTTGTAATCAGCGAACCGCCGGCCATCGGCACGACGACATTGTCCGGCAGACGCCAGCCGAGTTGTTCCGCGATCTCAAAACCGACGGTCTTAGAACCTTCCGCGTAGTAGGGGCGCAGGTTCACGTTGACAAAGCCCCAGTTGTAGCGGTCGGCAATCTGCGAGCAGAGGCGGTTGCAGTGGTCGTAGTTGCCATTGATGCGCACAAGCGTTGCGCCGTAAACCTGGGTGTTGAGAATCTTCGCTGGTTCCAGATCGGCAGGAACAAGAATATAGGTCTTCAGGCCCAGGCGTGCGGCTCCAGCTGCAACGGCGTTGGCCAAATTGCCGGTAGACGAGCAGCCAACGGTATCAAAGCCAAAGGCCTGCGCGTTGGCCAGGGCCACGGCGACAACGCGATCCTTGAAGCTGAGCGTGGGCAGGCAAACAGCGTCGTTCTTGATATAGAGATTGCGCGCGCCGATGCGTTTGCCCAGCCGCGGAGCCTTCATCAGCGGCGTAAATCCGGCCGGGGTCTGCGGCTCGTAGCTGTCAGAGACAGGCAACAGAGCGCGATAGCGCCACATATTCAGCGGTCCCTGAGAGATGGCTTCACGGGTAAAACGGGTACGGGCATATTCGAGGTCAAAGACGACCTCAAGGGGAGAAAAACACTCGTCACAGATGGAAAGCGGCTGAACCCCGTAGGATTTTCCGCATTCACGACATCGCAACTCGTAAGCAATCGTCACAGTTCCCTCGCTTTGGCGCGAGCGGATACAGGAATACGAGCATATGACTGGCTCGATGAAGAGCGAACGTGAAAGGACTCGAAGTACCTTGCGAGACGCCCCTTGAATGAGGATTGAAGCGCCTCCCGAATCTCATGTTCCCCGTCTCCGGGCAAGAGTTGACACCATACTCCCGTTTTGCGCGGGCAGGTTGTCGTGGCGTCACAGGGCTCGTCCCTCAACCACTCTGCATGAAACCCAGGTTTGCCTTTGGGGCAAACTGGAATAGTTAGTTTGTATCACACCGGCACTCGGAGTGCAAGCCGCATTGCAGTGAATGGGGTGCAATCCCGTCCCGATGGTCACTTCCGGGAATTGAAACGGAACTTCCTCTAAAAATAAAGCGGAATCAAATCCGCTTGTATACTTGGCCACGGGATTCGATATCGACAACAAGCAGATTGGGGTCGTGAATGACCAGGATAATGCGAAAGCCACCCACTCGGGCGGAACGCTTCTCAGTTCCCGTAAGCGGATAAGAATTCACGGGGTCGTACGGGTTGGCCGCTACCGCGTCAATCTTTTCCTTCATTCGCATTCGTGTCGGTACATCAAGGCGCTTCAGAGTCTTCGCTGCGTCGTGCGTGTAAACGACCGTCAGCGGTAAATTCATTGAATGGCTTCCCAGGTAACGACAGCGCCCCTTGCCAGGTCATCCAAGGCTGCATCGAATCTGGTGTCCATTTTCTCTGGAGTACTCAGCGCGTCAAGCCAATCAGCCAAATCAAGTAACCGCTCGTATTGGGCTTCGAACTGAGCGAGCCTCTTACGCAACAGGCCGCTCCTAGGGAAACCATCCCGCGGATCAAGCAGACGCATCTGGACGGCATGCCAGCGCAAAACGTCATCTCGAAAAGCACGATAATCCTCTGCCGTCAGTGTTCGCGCTGGCCTTCCAGCTTGAATCTGCAAGGCCATGCGTTCCGCCGCGCCTAATATCTCGCTCACTCCTCGATTCATCCAGCCTAATTGCCTGTACATTTTCCACTGATAGATCAGGCCTGTGAGCCACAATCTTGGACGATTCAGCCCTGCAGCAAGTTCAGATGCCAATGACATCCCGGCGTACAAGCGCGCCTTCCAAAGATCGCTTCCGATCTCAATCGCGGCAGTTGCGCTCATCTGCTCCCTCCGATCTCGCACTATCAGTATTCGAGAACCGTAGAACTCTCAGCTACAAGTATATCGCCATACGTAAATTGAGCTTTAATTGGCGTATATCCGCACATAATCCACCTGCATATCAGCCGGGAAGACCGTGCTGCCATTCGGCGATCCCGGCCAGTCCCCGCCGACCGCAAGGTTTAGAAGGATGAACTGCGGACCCTGATCGAAGGGCCAGGTGCCGCTCTGAGTGCTGGGTGTAAAGGTCTCGTAGATATTCGTCGGATCGTCGACATAATACTGAATCTGCCCCTTCGTCCAGATCATGCCGTAAGTATGCCAAGCCGCGGCTGAAAAGCCCGTGGTGGTATACGGCTTGCCGCCGTTGAGACTGGTGCCGTGAATCGAGGCTTGCGTCCAGTCGTAGCCCGGCGGAGTGCCGCCTGCATTCGGGGGCGGGTTGCTACCGTCGATGTGTTCCATCACATCCGCCTCGCCGCAGGCCGGCCAGTTGATCGTCGATATGTTATTGCCCAGCAACCAGAAGGCCGGCCACATCCCTTGCGACTCAGGCAGCAACATGCGCGCCTCAATGCGGCCGTATTGAAAACTGAAGAGACCTTGCGACTTCAATCGCCCTGAGGTGTAAACGCCTGACGAAGGAGTCTCGGCGACGACGTGCAGGTAGCCATCCGTACCAACATAGGCGTTAGGGTTGGCGGAGTTGCAGGGCGAGGCCGTAGATCCCCAGGCGCAGTAGGTCTCCAGTTCGTTGTTGCCGCAGCATTGATAGCCTGTGTCATAGGTCCACGTCGCCGGACTGGGCTGCGCCTTATTGGGCGAAGAGTTCGAGAACTCGTCGCTCCACACCAGCGTCCCCGAAGCAATATTCGGCGTGAATGTTTTGCTCGCGACCATGCTGTTCGTGTCTCCCGAAGCCGTCGCAATCGCGTTCAAGGTCAGGTTTGAAGAGACCAGGAACGGAGCAAGGTACTGTCTCGAGGAGGTCGTCGGCGTGGAGCCATCAATGGAGTAATAAACAGTTGCGCCGGAGGTTGAGGAGGTCAGCGTCACCACCACCGCGCCATTCTGAGCTGGGGTTGTGGTAATAGTAGGAGTCGCCGCGACGTTTTGAACAGGAATAGAATGCCACGACGCCCCGCCGCCGCATCCGGTAAAGACAAGATTTACAAGAAAAGATGCAGTCAGCATCGCCCGGCGCAGATTCATGGATTCTCCCTTGCGGGCAGGCTGAATAAAAGTCAGCGCCTGCTCCGACTCCCCATCACAACATCCGAATGAGAGAACCGTCAACTGTGGCCGGCACACATGCTGCGCGAATATCTTGTTGATGAAGTGAAATAAAACAGTAGATCGGTTTAGGAAACTGCTTGAGCAAATGCGTCTTTGTGCTGCTGATAAACCGCAAGCACTTTATCGGCTCGATGCGGGTCTGTTGACCACGAGATAGAGACCTCGCGCACGAACTCTTCGCCACTCGCAGCCGCCAGCGCCCGGCCATACGCCGGATATGCTTTGGCCAACCGGCGCAAGCGGTCCATCCGGGTGCGAAAGCTGGCCGCCCAATCGGGAAAGACCACCCACTGCGCGGTCACCGTGACCCACTCGCCATGCAGATATTCGCGCGTTGGCAGTTCCAGCGTGCCCGTTTCCGCAATAGGAGGATGCGATTGTTTTTCACCGAAGAGGTTGTTGGCCTTGACCGCCAGGCCGGACCGTCCCCAGCCGGATTCGAGTGCCGCCTCGCAGGCAGCGTATTCCGGCCAGATGTGGCCGGCCTCGCGGGCCAGCTCACTGGCTGTCTTCAAGAACGCGTCTTGCATTGATTGCATCAGAAGCTCCAATTGGACAAGGAAAGATTGACAAAAAAACAAAAAACGAACGGCCGGGAGCGCAGACTTACGCGCCCCGGCCGTTCGAGGAGGTCACAGATGACCTGTGTTTGCCGTTTGATTTCAATGCTGACACAGAGGTAAATAATTCTACGCAAACTGCGGAAGATCAGGCTCCGGCCGGCGTCCGCATCGTATTGATAGCCGCTGTCAAATCCTCTGCTAGCGCCAACTGCTCTGTCTCAGTGAGCTTGAGGCCCTGGTGAGTCACATAAAACACATCAATGGCTGTCTCGCCTTCTGTATCGATCAGCGCGACCGCGATATTGCAGTGGTGAATGCTCAGCGATAGCGCGATCTGCCGTAGTAGCCCCGGCACATCCTGCGCGACAACTTGCAACAGCGTCGAATGCGTCGATGAGGTGGTATCGAACTCCAGCTTCGTGGCCACGTCCACTTTGGCATTGCCGGGGTAATTCAGATGGCGGCGGGCGCTGAGCAACTGCTCGACATCTAGCTTTTGCGCCACCACGTCATGCAGGTTGGCCAGAAAGCGATCTGTCTCCGAGGGATTCAACTCCAGTGTGCGGAAGACATCGGTAAAGTGAAAGCTATCGACAATGACGCCGGCCTCGTTGGAGAATGCTCCGGCCTTGACGATATTCATTCCCCACGCCGCCAGCGTTCCCGCCACATCGGCAAAAAGCCGGGTGCGGTCGCGGGTAATCACCGTCAGGTCGAAGAGCTGGCGATTGGGGCGCAGATCAAGCTGCACCTTATCGTCATCGAGGCGGCTGGCCATCAGAAAATGATTGCGAATCTGCTCCGGCAACCGCGTTTGCAGATAGCGTTGCGGCAAGCCTTCAAGAAAGTGCTTGAGATCTTCGTACTGCGCCACGGGAACCAGCGACCGGATACGATTCAGTAGCGTTGGATCAATAGCCGCGTGATAGCGGGCCTCATCCACACTACGGTCCATGTAGTTCGAGG
>CAZHKN010000051.1:5384-21400 GCA_964532725.1 uncultured Occallatibacter sp. | reverse complement strand
ATTTGAGCTGCGAGGTCACCGATTGCTCCGACTGCTCCACCGCGCTCAACGTGGCAGTGAGGGTCGGCGCGGGAGTACTCTTCAACTCCGTCTGCAGAGTAGCAAGAGCCGACTGTGCCCCCGACACATCCCCCGAGCTGATGGCATTGCCCAGAGCCGTCAAATCCGTCGTGAACGGCGTTGAGGCCGAGGTTGTACTTGTTCCCGACGCCGTCTGATTCAGTTGCTGATAAGTATTAAAGGCAGTTTGCGCCGTAGTCAGATTGCCCGTCGCCAGAGCGTTCTGCAATGTCTGAAAAGCCTGTTGCGAAGCCGTCAGGTTGCTGAGGGCAGAGGAATACCCGGAGGTACCGGTGTTGGAAATAGCTGCAACGGTCATAGCAAGCCCCTTCACGGGATAGGAAAACAGCTCCCGTAGTCAGAATTCTCCGCACCTCAGGGAGCAAATGCAATGGGAATCAACGCTGATCCCAAACCGAGGTAAGGCATTAGAAAGAACAAATTCAATCTGGGAAAAATCTCAGACACTGCCGTTCAGCGTTTCCCGGCACAGATACCTCACCGTCATTCTGTTCGCGGCGGCAATCCACCAACTATTTTTTTGCTCGAATAATAAATTAAATCATTCTTTTTTCAATCACTTCCGCTCAATTCTCTACCAAATTGGCAATGTTGATATATTTCGCTCCAGCCTGGGAGCAACCATTTTTCGCAGTAGGGCATCTATCTAATTAATCAGCAGAGGCATCTTCAAGTTGTTTCCCTCCCACGTCGAGTAACCTCTTCGCTTTTGGGTCGTGCGGACCGACCTCATCTCTCATCCCCCCTGGATCCCCTCCCCCTCGATGCCTCTCAAAAGAGCCTGCCGGAAGGCAGGCTCGTTACATTTTCCGGCCACTCTTTGTGCAGATAGAATTAAAGCCATATGCCGCGCAATGCCGCTCCCAAAACTCCCTCGCAGCCTCAGAATGAACCCGCCGCAGGCAACATAGCCGATCTGGACGCTCTTTATGCGCAAGCCGGCTTGGTCCGCAACCGCCGCGAGACTCCTGCAGGCATCACCCGCCAGTTGCGTCAGACCCGCCTCGCTCGCATGGATGCCGAGGAACTCCGCCCACCCGCGCCCGCGCCGCAGATCGCCGAGAACGGTGTCCCACTACTGCGGGTTTCCCAGTGGCAGCAGAAGCCCAAGTGGCTCTGGCATGGATTTAGCACCCGCCTCGGCGGCCTCAGTCGCATCTATTCCGCCAATCAAGGCGACAGCAATGAAAATTTCACCGGCGAATTGAATCTCGGCTTTACCGCCGCCGACGAACGCGAGTTGGTCATCCGCAATCGCCTGCTTTTTACTGAAGCTGTCACCGGCAGCGCCTCAACCCCGCTCGTCACGCTGCGCCAGATTCACTCCAACGGCCTCCATTATGCCGCTCGCTGGGATGCAGCCCGTGAGCGTCCCCAGCGCGGCGACGGCCTGATGACCGACGAGCCGGGCATCCTCCTCGCCGTGCAAACCGCCGATTGCATCCCCGTGCTGGTAGCCGACCGCAAACGCAAGGCCGTCGCCGCCTTCCACGCCGGCTGGCGCGGCGCCGTCAAGCGCATCGTCGAAACCGGCATTGGCCGCATGCGCACCGAATTCGGCTCCAAGCCAGAAGATCTGATCGCGGCCATCGGACCCGGCGTCGGCCCGTGCTGTTACTCCGTCGGCGATGAGGTTCTGACGGAGTTCGAGTCGCAGTTCGCCTACGCCCGCGAGCTCTTCCACGAGGTCTTTGATAGTGACTCGGTGCGCAAAAAATACCCCATGCTCTTCCTCACCCAGCGCGCTCCCGGCCACTCACCCATCGGTCCCGCGCTGCATCTGGATCTGCTCGAAGCCAACCGCCGCCAGTTGTTGGATGCGGGATTGAAAGCTGACGCGATTCAGACTACCGGCGGATGCACCAGTTGCCATCGCGAGCTCTTCTTCTCCCATCGCGCCTCGCAAGGCCATGCCGGACGCATGATGAGCGCCATCGGCATCCGGCCAAAGTAGCGGGCTTCTCAACCAATCGAGCGCGGGGATACAATTCGAGCACCAGGAGAACCCTCGTTGAAGAACTGCTTCCTCGCCCTCTGCGCTCTCGCCTTGCTTCTGCCCAGCTCTCTTCACGCGCAAGATATCGCCGCGACCTGGCAAGGCACGTTCAATGACGGAATTGAGCCGCATCGCGCCGTGGTGCAGATCGCCAAAGCAAACAGAGGCTGGTCTGCCAACACCTTCGACATCGAGTTCTTCCACGACCCTCTGCACATCGACTCAGTCACGCTCAGGGGCGCAAACCTCAAGCTCACCGTCGATGGCGGCAAAGGAGTTTACGAAGGCAAGCTCAGCAAAGACGGCGCATCCATCACCGGTGCCTGGACCTACGACCACCACGCCGCGCCGCTCACACTCCGCCGCGCCACGAAAGAAACCGCCTGGCCAACGCCCTTCCTCTATCAGTACCACTATCGCGACATCACCATTCCCCGCCCCCTGCCCGACGAGCCGAAGATTCCCTTCTCGCCGCAGCTCGCAGAGGCCTACATTGAGCAGGGCGCAGTCGCCTGGACCGGCGATTGGAAGTGCGTCGCCTGCCACACCAACGGCTCCTACATGGTCGCGCGCCCGCTGATGACCGAGCAATTGGGTTCTCCGAATCCGGCCCTCCGCGATTTCTTTGTCTCCCAGTTGCGCGACGAGCTGGCCACCGACCCCGCCAAGCTCAACCCGGCAGAAGATTCAACCCAGGCCGTCTATATCGCCGCGGGCCTGGCCATCTGGGACGCGCATGTAACTCACCACCTGTCGCCGGAGACCGCCGAGGCCCTCGACATGATGTTCAAGCTCCAGCGCTCCACCGGTGATTGGACCATCAGCGACGACAACAATCCGCCGCTTGAGTCGAGCACGTATCAGCTAGCCACCGTAGCCGCCCGCGCCGTGGGCAACGCGCCCGGCTGGCTCGCCGCGCAACAGGACTCTCCAGTTGCCACAAAGGTAAAACTGCTTGAAGACTTCCTGCGCAACGGCCACAAGATGCAAGCCGATTACGACCGCACCGATCTGCTCTGGGCCTCCGCCGAGCTGCCCGGACTCATCGACGCCGCGCGCCAACAGCAACTCATAGCAATGATCCTCCAGCATCAGCGCCCCGACGGCGGCTGGGCCATGCGCAGCTTTGCCCAGCCCGAGCAGTGGGGCAAGGGCAACCGCGCCCCCCGCCTGCGCGCCGAGCCCGATCTCGCCGACCCGCCCAGCGACGGCCACATGACCGGCCTGGCCATCATCGCCCTGCGCAAGGCCGGCGTCCCCGCCACCGACCCGCACATCCAGCGCGGCATCGCCTGGCTCACCGCCAACCAGCGCTCCTCGGGCCGCTGGTGGACCCGCTCCCTCAACACCGATAACTGGAAGTTCATCAACTACAGCGGCACCGTCTACCCACTGCTCGCGCTCTCCATGTGCGATGCGCTGCCGGTCACTCACTAAATCTTGAGACTAGTCAGGGATTAGGCGCTCTTTGTGGAAGACCGTTGCCACTCCCTCTAAACATAGATTGCCGGTTTTCATGTCGAAGATATTCGTCGTGATCGTCGCTCTTGGAATTGGAACTTTAGCTGGCTTGGAATGGTCTGTGGAGAGATTGTTGGGATCAGGAGGAGCGGGAAGCTCAATTTTCAACACCACAAAGCGGGCTTCGTACCTCTTCTCCAAATACATTGGGGCCAGAAACTTCAATGACTGCGAACGGTAAACAGTCCCATGCCCGGGGAACATGGTTCCGAGGACGCGGGAAAATATTAATGCTGACAACATTCCCGGAACCGCCATCGATCCGATCGGGCTATGAAGTGCGGCAGCTTGATCGCGATGGATAATGTTTGAATCCCCGCTTAGCGCGATGAAGTCATCGAGATCCTTCTGGCAAAGGCTAAACTCGTAGGAAAACATACTGCCTGCCGCGATTCCTGATCGATCAGGCACCTGCGGTATGCTTGGTTCCATAGTTCCCTCGCCGTCGATTCTTAGAGAGTCCATGGCAATTTGACTCTCGGACTATCCCAACGGTTCCACAAAATTCAGATCCTTATGGAATCCATCAGATAAGCACAGAATTGATGTGATCGCCAATACCGAACACCCTGCTCCAACCATTGCCGCCGCGGGGATATAGCCCGCTATCGGACGTAATAACAGGAATAGGCTACTGATCGGGAAAAGAAGAAGCCTAACAAAATTTGGCACAGCAATGGTCACCGTTCCGCGTACATTTGTTCCCCACTGTTCGCTGGCGTTCGTGACCATGTTGGCCCAGTAGCCAATTCCTAAACCCGTAAGCGCACACCGCCAATAATATCCTGACGGTTCAGTTGCGGGTACAAACAAAATCAAACTAAATCCAGTGAGGGTAATGACTTGAAAAAGTAGCAGCGCAATCTTCCTGGATTGCAGCGCCTGTGCCAGTACGCCACAGAGAATATCACCAATTGCGATGCTGGTATAGGTCCACACTAGGGCGTTAGCACTGCTCGGTTTGGAGTGCATGCCGAGGGCCGCCCCAAATTCAGGTGCGCCAGAAACCAGAAGCCCAACGACGAAAAAGGTTGGTGCACCGACAAACACGCAGCCGGCGAACTTGACTAGCTTCGCTGGCCGCCCAAGGTACGCGAGAATCTTCCAATAGGGAGGTTTTGCGACGGCCAAACTGCGTTCGAGGAGATCCGATTCGCGGATGCCAAAACGAAATGCAAGAACTACAATCGCTAAAATCCCACCGAGAATATAATCTGTGCGCCAGCCAAGGAAGGACTCGGCAACCAAGCCCGCAAGCACCACTCCGAGCATGCCAAAAAAACCAACAATCATGGTTCCCTTGGTCCGGTCTTCTGGCTTCATGGTCTCTGCGATGAGTGCGATGCCAGCTCCGAGTTCTCCGCCTAAACCCACACCCGCAATGAATCTTGTCAAGGCAAACACGGTCAGTGTAGGTGCGAGGGCTGTTGCAAAATTTCCGAGGCCATACAGGAGAATTGAGCCAAACAGAACCTTCTTGCGGCCAAATCTATCGGCAAGTGGCCCCCAAACCAACAAGGCACCGATAGTCTGCCCGAGCAGCTGCAAGTTGAATATATTAGTCCCAATTCTTAAAGAATCCATTGCAGCTACGCCAAGATCCTTGAGGCTGGGGGCACGGAGGGCCGGTAGCAGGAATGTGTCGAAGAGGTCGACGAAGTAGCCTAACGAAGCAGCGACGACGACTCGAATTGGAAAACTTCTTTCGGACCGTTTCATGGTAGCTGCTCCGTCGCAGATTTCAGTTTTGGTGCGTACTCGTTCAGCCTACTGAATCTTTCGCCCACTTTAATTTCCCCTTCGATTAGCTCCGCATATACTCTTGGGAAAACTGGCAACCGTCCCATTTTCTCACTACTGTCAGGGGGTGGAGCAATTCCATTTATATTTCCAAGGTACCAAGTTTTCTGGTTTATCGAGCCATTATCGCCCCCTATTTCAAAGCGGATGAGTCCGTATAGGTAATCGGCATGCTCAGGAGGATCAAACTTGAATGCGATGTAACAGGTATTTCTGCGGTTCAAGGATGCGCCAACATGCAGGGAGGTCCACTGGCGCATTGTAGCGCCGTCCGGAATCTCTACCTTTTCTAATACACCCCCAGCATTCTTAACTTGTGCGTCGTACGCATACCCATCTGCTTGCATCTCCCCGCTCGTTGTGTCACATCGAAGTTCAAACGTGCCCACTGCGTAAAGGTTTGTTTGTTTCTGGAAGCAGTAAACAAATCTTCGCGGATATTGGTCCGTCTTCGGTGCGCGCAATTTTATTAACCATGCAACTAGGTAAGACATCCCGAAGGTTAAAACCAATCCGGCCAGCGCCTTAGAATCATTTTTCAAGGATGCAGGTTGAATATCATTCTTTAAGAGATTTTCAAAGAGATGAGTAAAGAGACTCGTTGACACAAGAGCGCATGCAATCGTACTGCCCGACGTGAACCAGTTTTTCCCGAAATTTACCGTCCACGCAGGACGCGTCATTTTATGTACATTTTCCATGTTGGGGATCATTTGTATACCGTAAAACGCATCGGGTCAAGTGCTTTTTTCGAATCCTGGTAGACCCGGCACCGGGTGCCCCATGTCCCTCGCATTTGGGGACAGGTGAAAGCACGCATTCCCGAACAGGTTGCTCCTCGGGAACCACACCGAGACATCATTTGATAATCTCAATTTGCAGAATTGCCGGAGATTTTTGATGTCTGAGACAGATACCAGCAAGGGGAGCGATCGCGAAATGCAGCTATCTGGTACGGAAACCAAGATTTTCGATCCACGGGACCCGGCTACAGGCTCAGGCGGCGCCGAGCTGAGCGATCCATCTGTTGTGCATCGTGAAAACCGGCACTGGATATACCTGGCTGGTCAAGCTCGTGGGTACGGCGCAACTGAGCTCTACAGCGCTTCACTCCCGCCCGGTGCTCCTCTCTCCGCTCTGGGCTGGACGCTGACCCGCAACCCGGCAGGAGAGCTCGAGCCGTTGGCTGGCCACAGCTTGAGTGGCACCTGGGATGGCAAGGGGGGACGGCATTGCCCATCTTACGTCCGAGGATGGGACCCTCGCGAGGAAGCGTGGGTGGAGCGCATCTACTACGCAGGCGGAGCGGAGAATCTTTGGGGACCCTACACGATTGGCTATTTGCAATGGGACGGAACCCAGTGGGTAGATCAGGCTGAACCTGCTTTCGTTGCCAATGAAGAGTGGGAGCACGGCAGTGTTTACGAACCGAACCTTGTCTATCACGACGGCAGATGGAAGATGTGGTATGTCGCCGGATCAAACCATGAGAATTACCTCGTGCACGGGTACTCTGAGAGCGAGGACGGCAAGACCGGCTGGACGAAACATGAGGTCTTTGCGCCGCCGGAGATGAAAATGTTCGATTTCTGTGTCCGTCAGCGCGACAACGGATTCGATGCGATCTTTGCGCGCGTCTGGGTTGGCGCAGGCGCGCCGCCCGCTGAAACTGGACTGTGGTGGTCGCGAGCACAGACCCCTTCGGGGAAGCTCTCGGACTGGGGCGCGCCTATCCAGATCATGACGGCGGAAGATCGCGGCTGGCGCTCCGGTCCATGGAAGCCATCCTTTCAATTCGACGGACAAGCTGGAACCCGCTCCCTGGTATTCTTCGACGGAGCCTATCGAACAGACGATCCGGGGCCATTTCCGTTTGTCTTCACTCTCGGCTGCCTCGACATTGATCTGCCTGCGGATTTGTTTCCCGTAACCACCGCCGACATTCGCTGATTCAAACGAACGATCTGTAATTCTTCAGTCTCATGCCATTTTCAACACTCGGCATTTACCAGTAGGCGAATCCACGTTTTCAACTATGTAGTGGCAAAAAAGTGGATTGGCGCTCCTGCAACCACACAAATTGGCTGCCACAGCCACCCAGCCTTCGTGGTACTATCTCCGCAAGTGCTCTCCGCAGCCTGCCGCCGGTGAGTCGCCGAGGAGGTTCCCCATGAGCCCACTTTCCCGCCGCGAATTCATTAAAACCTCAATCGCAGTTGGAACCGTCAGCAGCGTTGGCGCGCTCCCCTTGCACGCCACAACCCCCACCGCCACCGACGTGGTGACGCTGGGCAAATCCGGCATGTCGGTGACGCGCCTGGCCTTCGGCACCGGCAGCAACAACGGCTATGTGCAGGCCGAATTGGGCCAACAGGGATTCACCAAGCTGGTGCGCTACGCCTACGACCGCGGAATCCGCTTCTTTGAGACCGCTGAATCGTATGTAACTCCGGGGATGCTTGGCGAAGCGCTCAAAGGCCTTCCCCGCGACAGCTACAAATTGATGACCAAGGTGACCACCGACGCCGGTGTAGAACCCAAGCAGCGCTTTGATGAGATGCTGCGCACCCACAAAGCCGAGTACTTTGACATCATGCTGCTGCACTGGCAGCACACAGCCGATTGGGTCTCTGAAACCAACCGCTGGCAGGACGGAGTCCTCGAAGCGCAGTCGAAGAAGCTCATCAAGACGCGCGGCGCATCGGTGCACGGGCTGCCCGCGCTGCGCCAGATGCCCGGCAACAAATGGCTCGAAGTAGCGATGATCCGCATGAACCACAACGGCACGCGCATGGACGGCCCAACCTATGCGGACAACAACAACCCCGCAAATTTGGACGAGGTGGTAAGCCACGTAAAGCAGGTGAAGAAAGAAGGCATGGGCGTCATCAGCATGAAGCTGGTGGGCGCCGGCGCTTTTACCAGGCACGAAGATCGCCAGGCCGCAATGCGCTTCGCCTTCAAGAACGCCGGCATCGATTGCGCAACAGTAGGCTTCAAGAGCACACAGGAAATCGACGAAGCAATCGATAACATGAACGTCGCACTGTCGTAAGCGTTGAGTCCAAACGCCTCGTTTTGTATCAGGGCACGACTTCAGTCGTGCCGCAAAACTGTTTTGGAGGGAGGCGGTGGTTTTAACCCCCGCCAATCGGCCCGCATACTTAAGAGGGCTTCAGCCCCGGATTGCTCTTCGCCGCAAGCCCCGCCGCAGCCGCCAAAATCAAAATCGGAAAGAACTGCATCGTGTACCGCGGCTCGGAGTTTTCCACCGTGGCCAGCAACAGGCAGCGCAGCAGAATGTAACCGCCAAGCATCATCGCCCACGGAACCCTCCCCCGCAAAAATCCCCAAATCGCCAACACCGCATAACTCAAATTGATAACTCCCAGAAAAACCGCCAGCGCCGACTCGCCAGAATGGGTGCTCCAGTTGAGCCAATCCGGCGCTAACTCAAATTCATAGGTGCGCGGGCGCAGAGTCATATCAAGGACACGCAAGACCGGCAGCTCGAGATAGTAGCGCAGCAGACTCGCACGTACGCGCTCCTCGGCCAGCGCTGCAAAGCGGCCGTCCAGTTCCTCTGAGATGCCGTGCCAGCGGTTGTACTCGGCGACAAGCTGGCGGGTCTGCTCTTTCTGCTCCGGCGAGTCAAAAGCGCGAGCAGGCAAATCGTTGATGTCAATATCCAGTTCGCCGACATGCCAAAAAACGGTGCAGGTGGAGTTGTATTCCACCGCCCAAGTGCGCATCCAGCGGTAAAAGCCAAGATTCACGCGCTCGCCGGGATCGTTGACGTAGCGCGGGGCCAGCGGTTGAAAAACATGAAAGGCCTGCCAGTTGCGCATAGTCCACGGGGCAAGAGGCGCAAGAGCTACAAGGCAAAAAATCGCAACTGCAAGTATCGCGCGACGAAGCTGCTGCCAGCTCAAGCGACTGCGCGTCATACGCATTCGCGCTGTGTACCAGAGAATTCCGCCGCCGAGCATAGCCATCAGCAGCACACCATCGGGCCGCAGCAACGTAGCCAACGCGGCAGCGCATCCAGCCAACACCAATCCCCAGGCATCGCAACCGCCCGCCTGCGCCGCCGCTAGCGCTCGCCCCGCCGCATAGATTCCCAACGAGATCGCAAAGACAGAAAGGCATTCCGTCATGCCGATCCGCGCATAAGCGGCAGTAAAAGGGCAAAGCATCGCCAGAATGAGCGCAATCTCCGCTGCACGCTCCGATAGATGCCGCCGCGCAAAGGCCGCAAGCAGCAAGCCGGCAGCAAGATCCGCCAGCGTCTGCAAGATATAAAGAACATTCATCCAGCCATCCGGCCAGAAGCGCGAAAAGGCCTCTTCCGTAGTCGCCAGAATTAACGGATAACCGGGAAGGCGAAAGATGCTCGGCGAGAGATCGTCGCCGTCCGCAATGCCGTAAGTGCCGCGATGCAGCAGGTTGTGGCCGAGTTCGAGATAGACGCCGGTATCGTCGTCCACCGGGCCGGGAACGGCGATCAGAATCAACCGCAGCAGCAGGCCAACGGCAATCCACAGCAGCCAGCGTTTGCGTCGGGATGATAAACCGGAAGAGAACTTCATGCACGGCAAGGATAAATGGCCGCGCGCTTTGCCGGTCTGCGTCTCAATTGCTGTTGTCGGGATTCTCGCCAACCGGCAAAGCCAGCCCGGCGCGGCACTCAGCATGGGTGCAGCGCCACTCATTCAGCCCGCGCGCCGGCCAGTCCGCCTGAGCAAGCGTCCATGCATGGTGGTGCTGCACAAGTGGCAGTGTGGCGGCGGCAAATCCGCTGACCACGCGAACCATCCGTTCCGGATCATCGACAAGCGGCGAACGCCTCCCGGAAAAGACCGCGAGACGCAGACGGCTTCGGCCCGCATCTAACTCGGCGAAAAGTTGCTGCAGAGGATGTAGCGGTGCGGTGCGGTGCGATTGGATTTTGAGATCACTGCCAGCACAGGGCACGCAATCTCACTCAGGCCGGCGCGTAGGCGCTGCCCAAGTACGGTGTAGGCTGCTTGCGCAGTTTGCAGTACTTCAATCCTTCGCTCTCCAGCCCACGGTTGCCAGGCTGATCGCGGCGCGACCAGACCCAACGGCTGGCACAGGATCAGGCCACTAACCAGTTCCGGATGGCGAACAGCAAATGAGATGGCCGCCGCCGCGCCAAACTCCGCTCCCAACAGAATCACTTTGCGAAGCTTACACATGTGTATGTAGCCCGCCAGCAGATCAATAGCGCGATCCAGAGCCTGCGGCAAATTTTCTCGCTCTACGTTGCCCTGCGCCGGCCAGGTTGCACTGGGAAGATTCACCAGCAGTATCTGGCAGCCAGAGGGAGCCAGATCGGCCAGCAGTTGGAAGCCGGTATCGCTCTGCCCGGGATTGCCGATGCAGATCACCGGAACCCCGTCGCCCGGCTCTTCCGAGACCGCGCGTAGCGAATCGAGTCCCAGGCTGACGTCCTCGGGCTCAGTCACCTCTTCATTCTCCAATGGACGCATGTTGATTGCGCTCCCGGAAAACGGGCCGATGTCTGCCGAATCGTGTTCTTGCTGATTCTTCATGGGCGAAACACTGTAAGGCCAGTTCGGACGCGGAGAGCACTCACTGCGTCGAAGGATTCTTCAAGATTCTCTGCGACTGCGCAAAGTATCTGGCAGTACACAGGAAGTTAGCTCCTGTGTGCTGCAGTAAGTTGAGAGTGCGGCTCCCCTGAACAACGTTTCAGAAATGCGCTTAACCGGCAGTTAGAAACGGAAACCAGGATCAGGCGGGAAAAGAACCCAGAAATCTGTAGAGAGAATATTTGCGCGCCTGAGGCAAAAGCCGACAGAGAGTAAACCTGAATCCGGCAGTGGATCGCGCTGTAATTTTGAATGCCTGCGCGACTACACTTCGCCGGAACCATTTTAAGCACCATCGCAAGACGATGCTCCAGAATGAAAACTGCCCCCTACGCCTCACCACCGGCTGCCTCGCCAGGATTAACCAGCAGGCGCAGATCCTTCGACGGCTTGAAATACGGCACACGCTTGGCAGGAACCTCGACGCGTTCCCCAGTCTTCGGGTTGCGGCCAATGCGGGAGTTGCGCTGGCGGATACGGAAGGAACCGAAACCGCGAATCTCAATCTTGTCACCGCCCTGCAAAGCTCCAATCACAGAATCGAAGATGGTCTCAACAATGACCTCGCTGTCGTGCCGGGTCAAATCGCCCAGGCTCGTCACCTTCTCCACCAGATCTGCCTTCGTCATATTTTTTCGTCCCTCCGCTCCCAGCATAACCTGACTCCCCAACAGAATAACCTGAAAAGCCCTCGGCGTGCCGGGAATTGGCCCTTTGCAGATCAACAAGTTGGGAATTTTTATCTGCGGGCGCCCTCGTTACACCCGCAAAGAGTGGGATAACCAGACGCGCCCCACCCCGCCAAGGTATCCTGTGCAGAGCCTTTCCCGCGCCCCCCGGCGAAAAGGAAATATCCGAACGTGGCCTACGAAGTGAGCGAAGAACCCAGGTACAGTATCGTCATCCCCGCATTCAACGAGAGTGCGCGCATCCCCGCAACCCTGCAATCGGTGGTGGAGTGCGTCCGCGCTCAGCGCTGGAATGCCGAAATCATTGTCGTCAACGACGGCTCAACCGACCAGACCTCTGATGTCGTCCGCGGCTTTCAGAAAAACGCCCCCGAGATTCGCCTGCTTGAAAATCCCGGCAACCGCGGCAAGGGCTACAGCGTCCGCTCCGGCATTTTGCAAGCGCGCGGCCAAGTGGTTCTCTTTACTGACAGCGACCTCTCCGCTCCGATTGAAGAGGCCGAGCTCCTCTTTGCCGCCATTGAAGCAGGCGCCGACATCGCCATCGGTTCCCGCTGGCTCGAGAGCGGCCGCCAAACCCATCGCCAGCCCTTTTATAGGCAATTCTTGGGCCGCTGCTTCAATACCGTGACTCGCGGAGTTATGGGACTTCCCTTTGCCGATACACAATGCGGATTCAAGGCATTTACCCGCCCCGCCGCGCAGATAGTTTTCAAGTTGCAAACTATCGAGCGCTGGGGCTTCGATCCGGAGATATTATTTATAGCCATCAAACACAAACTAACTGTCGCCGAGGTTCCAGTTAGCTGGGCGCACGACGAGCGCAGCCGCATGAGTTACCTCAAAGATGGATTGAAGATGCTTGAAGAGATCGCAATCATCCGCTGGAACGCCCTGCGCGGACGCTACGACAAGTAAACTCGGCCACGTCGCGCACCGGCGATTTTTGATTTCATCTGAAGAGCGAAGTTCGACGATCAGTTATCTTCACAGGTAACATGATTGTGAAATTTGCACCTCTCGAAGGCATACACCGCCTTTTCAGCCAGAACTTTCGCCCGCTCAGTTATCATTTCTCCATTGCACTTTCCCCCACACTCTGTTCGGCAATCAAGGGCTGCCGCGCAGGCTGCGTCTTTCCTGCCCTGGGCGTTCCCTGATCCAGTGGAGGAAGTTTAGATGAAGAAGCATCGTTTGCTGACCGGCTCACTGTCTGTGTACATGCTGGTGTTGTTCGGCTTTTCGCACTCAGCCAGTACGCAAACCAATCTTGGCAGCAGGACAACGGCAACTCAGGTCGCTCCAGCTGCAACTACAACGCTGGAGGTGACGCCAAATCCGGTTTTCATTGGCAGCCCGATCACTTTTACGGCCGTAGTAGCAGGCACAAACACCGGACCGACCCCAACTGGAACGGTCACATTCAACTACGCGTACGGTGGCGCTATCCCCATCAGCCCACCGGTCGCGGTTGACGGCAGTGGCGTAGCAACTTTCACAACCAGTACACTGGGTAGTCTCTTTGGTCCCGGTAATTATGAAATAAGCGCTACCTATTCCGGGGACACAAACTATTCTGGGTCAGCGTCTCAGCCCCTTTGGGAGGACATTATCGCCGCTCCCGGCGCTTCGATCACCAGCGGTGCGCAATTTGGGACAGTGAACATCGGCAACGCGAGCAGCGTAATTCCGGTGAACGTGACGTTCAATTCGAGCGTGACCCTCGCCATCATCGCGGTGCTAACCAAAGGAAATCCAGATCTTGACTTCACCAACGCCTGAGGAGGAAGCTGCGCGATCGGAGTGAGCTATACCGAAAATGCTACATGCACGGTGAATGTCGAGTTTTCGCCGAAGGCTGCGGGCCTGCGTCTTGGCGCAGTCGTATTGACGGGTTCGGCAGGCAACGTGCTTGCAACCGGGTATTTGCAAGGGATCGGCAAGGGCCCGCAGATCGCATTCTTGCCGCAGACACCCAGCGTAATAGCTAGCGGATTCTCTCTGCCCACGGGCGTGGCGGTAGATGAAAACGGGGACATCTATGTGGCAGATAGCCTCAATGGCAACCTTGATAAGGTGACTCCCCCGGGCTCCGGATATCCCCCGATAATTGATTATTTCGTTAACCAAGTAGGCCCCGTCGCCGGCGTTGCGGTAGACGGCGCTGGCAATACTTTTACGGCCCAAACCGGGGCTTACGACTGCTGTCCAAGCATCATCGGGAACGCTTTTCTTCCGCTGGTCGCTCAAACGCCGGCTGCCTACACCTTGGAGCAGATAGGTTATGGGTTCGTCAACGCCTGGGGCGTGGCCGTTGATGGCAGCGGCAATCTCTATGTCGCGGATTACGGCACAGGCCCCTACGGGAATGCGAACGGACAGGTCCTAAATGGGCAGGTCTATAAAGAGACGCTGTCCGCAGGGGAATACACGCAGAGCACCATCGGCAGCGGTTGGATTGAGCCCGTCGGTGTGGCGGTGGACAGCAGCGGAAACGTCTATGTCGCAGACGCAGGCGTTGCGGGTATGGCCGGATTTGTGGTGAAAGAAACACTGCAAACGGACGGAAGTTTTATTCCGGCTCAAATCGGAAGTGGCTGGATCACACCCACCGGTGTGTTGTTAGACGCCAGCGGGAGCTTATATATAGCTGATTCCGACGGGGAAATTGGCTTGAATGGCTTTGTCACGAGGGAGACGCCGCAGGCGGATGGTAGCTACACGCAGTCCACGCTAATCAGCAGCAGCATCATCCCCACGCCGGAAGCGATTACAATGGATGACGGCGGAAACCTGTATATTCCAGACGGCTCGGGCAACAACTTCTTAAAAGAGAACCTCTACAAAATAAACTATGCGACCCCGCCGTCGTTTAACTTTGCCTCCACCAATCAAGGACAGATCAGCGCTGACAGCCCGCGGACGGTCACAGTCGAGAATATAGGAAACTCCCCGATGACCATCTCGGCGATAAGTTATCCAACCGATTTTCACAAGGCGAGTGGGGTCACAACCGACTGCGTGCCGGGAAAATCGCTCGCTGCCGGCAACACCTGCACGTTGTCTATCGATTTCTCGCCGGTGACTCCGCTCGGCGGCAACTCTTCGCAAGTGCTGTCGGAAAACGTAACTATCACCACAAATAGCTTGAACAAGACTGCGACTCTCCAGACTATTCCCGTCAGCGGCACGGAGCTGCCCGAGCTTCCTGCCGCCACTCCGGCTTTCTCTCCCCTTGCTGGAACATACTCGGAAGCGCAATCAGTCGCCATCAGCGACGCGACTGCCGACGCTGTGATCTACTACACTACCGACGGCGTGACTATACCCACAACCAATTCGACCAAGTACACGGGGGCAATAACTGTCAAGGCCACGGAAACTCTGCAAGCAATCGCTGTCGCCACGGAACATTTGACGAGTGATATTGCCAGCGCAACTTATATAATCCTCCAGTCTCAGACCATCACATTCCCGGCCATTGCCGAACCGGTAGGCGCGGAAAGCACAGTAACGCTCACCGCAACTGCCACCTCAGGATTGCCGGTCAGTTTTGCCTCTACTACTCCCACCATCTGCAACGTTTCACAAAGCGGCAGCGCATGGTCGGCTCATCTCGAAGCCTTCGGCATTTGCACAATCATCGCCAACCAGCCAGGCAATGGCATCTGGGCCAAAGCACCGAATGTCGCACAGAATTTCACTGTGCATAAGAACGCGCAAACCATCACGTTCCCAGCCATCGTCGAGCCGGTCTATATCGGCGGAACTTTGCAACCAACGGCAACATCCTCGTCCGGGCTGCCCGTCAGCTATGTCTCCGTGTATCCAACCATCTGTACAGTCACTGAATCAGCCGAGGTATGGACGATCAATCTAATCGCTGTCGGCGAGTGCTCCATTCACGCCGAACAGGGCGGCAACTCAGTCTACGCAGCTGCCGCGGTCAACCAGAACTTCTATGTCCATCCGCTTGCCCAGAACCTCAAATTCACTACAATCACCGAGCCGGTCAACGTAGAAAGTACAGTCACGCTCTCAGCTACTGACAATTCCGGCCTGCCAATTACTTTTGCCTCTACCACCCTCAGCATCTGCACAGTGGCTGAATCGGGCGGCACATGGTCGGCTTCGCTGCTGGAAGGCGGCGCCTGCACAATCACCGCCAGTCAATCCGGCAACGCAACCTGGGCCAGGGCAACACCCGTCCCCCAAAGCTTCACCGTGCACAAGCTAGAGCAAACCATCACGTTCCCAGCCATCGTCGAGCCGGTCTATATCGGCGGAACTTTG
>CAZHKN010000051.1:0-5284 GCA_964532725.1 uncultured Occallatibacter sp. | reverse complement strand
GCGAGTGCTCCATTCACGCCGAACAGGGCGGCAACTCAGTCTACGCAGCTGCCGCAGTCAACCAGAATTTCTATGTCCACGCCAAGCAGTAAAGGAACGAACAAGAAAGCAGTGAGGGTTTTCACTTAAGTGAAAACCCTCACTGCTTTCGACCCGCTGTTGTCTTAGGTGTCAGTGTCCAACCCGATCCGCTTAAAACCCTTCCAGCACATCCGCCACCAGCGCCCGGGCAAACTCGCGCGAGAGCCGGCTAACAGCCGCGGGATTCTCTTCCAGAAATGTCGGCAGGTCCGAGGTTGATTGATACTGCTGGCGGAAGACGTAATTGTCGTTCTGATAGAGAATTTTCCCGTCGCGTTCGGTAAGCGTAACCGAAGCCACCACGGTGATAAGAAAGCTCGAGGACTGCTGCGTCACTGCGTTATAAGTAAGCGGCGCAACCGTCTCCTTGAGGATCGTCCCCTTCAGCACGGCGTCCGGGTCTGCGGTCGCATCCGGCGTGACGCGCAGCCGCGTACGCGTGGCAAACTCGCGGATCACCGCCTGGGTCATCACTGTCTCGGTGCGGTTGAGTTCGGTGCGCGTGGTGAAAACCGGCACCGCGAGGGTATGCACCGATGGTGGCAGGTGCGTAGCCGCGCCCAGCGTATGGTAGCCGCACCCGCTAACGGCAAAGAGCGGCGCGGCAAGCGCAAATGCAAGAAGTGTGCGATTCATCCTGTAGTTATTGTAGACGCGGAAAATCCTCAATTGCGGTATTGGCGATCATGATCACTTGGAGAGGAGGTTCTGAACAAACTGGGAGGCCAGATCGGAATAATACCGTTGAGAAAAAAATGCCTGCCGGAATTCTGCGTTGTTCCAGTCTCCTGCAACGCGCTTTTTCTTCATCGCTTCAGCCGATTCGCCGTGGCAAGCCGTCCATGGTTCTTGTGTCCAAAGAACCCGACCACCTCTGCTGGTTAGCTGCTCTGAGAAATCTGCATAATATTCCCACCAGGCAATATCGCTCTCCCGTTCGGCCCTAAACAATTGCGAATTTAACTGGGCTTCGCGCTCGTCTTCAACTTGCAGGGTGAGCACACAGTCGGCATTGCCCGCAGCCACAGCTCGCAGTGGAGTACGCTTTCTTGATGAGTTTAGCTCGCGGATGATCGCCTCTTGCAGCGCTACCGGGTCTAAGTGGCGAGTGCGGGTCTTGTTACCCACTTCGACTCGAACTGTTCGCATACCGGCAAATAGTTGCATTGGTGGAGGTGGAGGTGGCGGCTCGCGAAAGATCAATCCGCACGCTCCGCAGAGTGCAACCCCGGCAATACAAAACAACGTCAACAGCTTCTTTCCCAGCATGGAGGAATTCTACGCGGTAATGGTCAGCGGAAGTCACGCAGATGTGCACTTTGTTTAAGTGTCATAATCGGCAACACGCGGGCCGCGAAAAGAACTCCGGGCCGCGCGCGGATTGAGCTATTGATTGCCGAGTATCACCGGCAAACCATCCTTGCCGCCGATAATAACGACTTTGGCGCTCGGTGAAGCGGCCAGTTTTTCGGTAGCTTCAATGCGCTTCCACTTCAACAGCAGTTCAGTGATGCCTTTTGTGACAATATTCTGGAAGTCCTGAATGCCCTGCGCATCAATTGCTCTGCGCCGCGCCTCCTTGCGCTCCTTGTCCCGGGTAAAGTCCATCTGCTGGGCCTGCTGCTGCGCTATCATTAGCCTCATAGGGAGACTGTTCTCGCCATGACCGCAGCAGAAGCCAATATCCATGTTCTCGACGCGGCGTATAAGCCGTTCCCAACCTTTGCCGAGTGGGCCGAAAAGACTTCCATCGATACGGTTCGCTGGGACCGCTACAATGCCTCTCTCGCAAGCCGCTCGGATCTGTCGCCGGAGGTGCTGCGCAGAGCGCGGGAGATCGCAAAGCGCGCGGCGGCGCTGGATACGGGCGCAATTGAAGGCCTCTATGAGGTGGATCGCGGTTTTACTTTTACTGTCGCGTTTGAGACAGCGGCCTGGGAAGTTGAGCTGGCAAAGCGAGGCGAGAATGTGCGGCCATTATTCGAGGCGCAGTTACATGCCTATGACTTTGTACTCGACCTTGCTACCAAAGCTGAGCCAATCTCCGAGGCAGCGATCAGAGTATTGCATGAAGAAGTCTGCCGTGCTCAAGCAACTTATCGAGTGATGACTGCTGTGGGTCCGCAGGAACAGCCCTTGACAAAGGGAAGATATAAAGCGCTGCCCAATCATGTCCGCACCCGCGATGGCGTAGATCACTCCTACGCGCCGGTGGATGTAACTCCGGCGGAGGTTTATCGGCTGGTAGAAGAATTGCGCAGCGATGCCTTTCTTGCGGGACATCCGGTTCTGCAAGCAGCCTACGCACATTACGCGTTCGTAGTCATTCATCCGTTCGCCGATGGAAACGGTCGTGTCGCACGCGCACTGGCTTCCTGCTTCACTTATCGGGCTGTTTCAATGCCTATTGTTATCCTCTCAGAGCACAAGGACACCTATCTGGATGCGCTGGAAGGTGCTGACAAAGGCGACTTTCAGTTATTTGTGGATTTCATGCTGGCGCGGTCGCTGGATACGATCGCGCTTGTGAATGAGAGTGTTCTCGGTGCGCTTTCGCCGACTATCGAGGAGGGCGCGGAGGCGGTCAACAAACTCTATATGACCAGGGGCGGATATGCGCAGCAACAGATAGACGAAGTAGGGAAAAAGTTATTGGAGGCCGTCCACTACGAATTGAAGAAGATAGTGTCTACCGGATTCGGACCTAAGATTCGAGGTTCTGTGTCTATAGCTCCAATGCAAAAAAATAGGCCCGGAAAATTGCACCGGGCGCCAGTTGACGGCGAACGTGGAATACATATTGAATTCGAATCAGTTGCACCGGCCTCCGGTCGAGTATTTCGTAAATATTCTCTCCAGTTGCCCGTCGATGCTAGTTCCGACGACGATATTCAACTATCACTCTTGGCAGCGAATAACTCACCGACAGTCGGTGAGGGGAGTGACGCAGCATTTTCCGCGCGTATGGAGGAACTCCTACCGGCCTTCTCCGGAGTTCTACAGATTCGCGTCACATTATTTGCTGAAAGAGTTGCAGGAGAAATGCTCGCAGAGCTAAAGTCATTCGCTGAGAGAGGTATCCAAGAACGGCGCTAAGCGCCACGAGAATCCTCAATGCACCCCCGGCGGCGGCGCAACATTCTTCGGCGGCTTCTTAAAGAGCCACACCGCCCCCGCGCAAAAGAACGCCAACAACGCAGTCCAACGAAAGACATCAACATACGCCTTCAGCGCCGATTGCTGCTCCATCAGGTCGTAGATCATGCCATAGGAACCGGGCATAGCTCCGGGGCGGCCTAGAAAGTGGCCGAGATACCCCGCCAGCGCGCGCGACTTTTGTTGCAGCACAAAGTTAGAAGGGTCGAGGTTTGCGCCAATCTCCACCTGATGCTGCGCGGCGCGGCGAATCAGCGCCGTCGTCGCCATCGCAATCCCAATCGACCCGCCGATATTGCGCAGCATATTGAAGAGTCCCGTAGCGTTGCCCATCTCTTCGCGGCTCAGCGTAGATGTCGAGAGCGTGGCCAGCGGCACAAAAACAAAGCTCAACGCAAAGCCGGTCACCATAATCGGAATCAGCAGCGTGTACGGTCCGATATCGAGATTGACGGTCCCAAAAATCAGCGAGCAGACGCCGAAGCCGATGAACCCCGCGCAGAGCAGTTTGCGCTGATCGATCCGTGTGCCGAGAAAGCCCACCATCGGCGAGCCGATAAACGAGCCAATGCCGCGCGGCCCAACGACCAGGCCCGCAGTAAACGCTGTATAGCCCAGCACCTCCTGGAAATACAACGGCAGAATCGCAATCGTGATGTAGATGCACATGCCCAGCAACGCAATCAAAAAGCAACCGGTCCGAAAGTTGCGATTCTTGAGAATGTGCAGATCAACCAGCCCTTGCGGTGTGCGCCATGAGTGCCAGATCCATCCAATCAGTGCGGTGATCAGCGCGGCCACGGCCCAGCGCACCCAGACTGCTCCGAACCAGTCATCTTCCTGCCCCTTATCGAGCACGACTTGCAGGCAACCGGTCCACACGATCAATAATCCGAAGCCGATGTTATCAAAGGGTCCAACCTTCGCGTTTTTGATGAACGGCGGATCGTGCACAAAGCGGCCAATCAGATAAACAGCCAGAATGCCGACAGGGATGTTGATGTAAAAGGCATAGCGCCAACTGAATGTATCGGTCAACCAGCCGCCGAGCGTCGGCCCCAGCACCGGAGCAACCACAATGCCCAGTCCATAAGCGGCCATGGCCATCGAGCGCTTTTGCACCGGGAAACTCTCCAGCAGAATCGACTGCGAAAGCGGTTGCAGCGCGCCGCCGCCTGCTCCTTGCAACACACGGGCCAGCAGAATCACCGCCAGCGAAGGCGCGGCTCCGCAAAAAAACGACGCGATGGTAAAAATCACCACGCAGGTGAGCAGAAACCGCTTACGCCCAAAGCGCCGCGCAAACCAGTTGGAAGCCGGCAGAATAACGGCGTTGGCGACCAGATAACTGGTCAGCACCCATGTAGCTTCCGAGTTCGACGCAGACAGACTACCGGCGATGTACGGCAGCGCCACGGAAGCAATCGCCGTGTCCAGCACTTCCATGAAGGTCGGCAGCATCACCGAGACCGTCACCAGCCACGGGTTCACGCCCTGGGTCAGCGGATAGCGGGCTTGCGCGGCTGCAGTGGTCATCACGGAGTGAACAATCGAGCTTAACCGATTGGCGCAACCTATGTCAGTGATCACCTGCGGTGAGGCAGACCGCGTTTACGCGCGTGGAGGCTTGTGCTATTACCTCAACATCTTCCGCCAAGGTGGATCGTAGATAATTTAATCAGATCAATTTTTCGGAGGCGGACTGGATGCGGATTTTTTCGGTGATTCGAATGAGCGCAGGTATCGTCTGTCTCGCGGCTTCAACTATGGCCTTCGCAGGCAGTCCGGATCTCGCTAAATACCCGCTGCGCGTGCATATCTTCCGCTACCTTGCACAACCCAGGAGCAGCCGCGATTTCAAGCGCCAGTCCGACATGGCAGAGTACATCAACGGCATGGGCCAGGCGGTTCTTTTTGAGGGCGGCGAGCCGCGCGGCTTCCAGTTCTACTATAGCTGCACGGTCCCGATGCAGGCCTCGGGCCGTTACGCCACCTACCCTGCCCGCTGGAAAAAGAAGGACAAAACACTGGAGATTCTGCTGCCCCA
>CAZHKN010000050.1:21114-21490 GCA_964532725.1 uncultured Occallatibacter sp. | reverse complement strand
GCAGAATCACCGGTTCATTCTCTATGCCGCGAATCGACTGCGGAATTGCCCGCTCGGGGCTGGGCCAGCCGACTACCGGATCGTCCAGCCCGGCCAGCCAGAGGCGCGCAGAGCCTCTGGCCAGCGGCAAGTACGAGTTCCTCAGCACCGTAATCCCGCTGGACTCGAGCGCCTTTGCCACTTCGTTCCCATCCACGGCCACGTCATGATTTCCCAGCACGGCATAGACGCTGCGGCAGCTCAGTTCCTTGAGAACCTCCGCGCACCTCCAGCCCGCGCGCAGCGCATATTTGTGCGAACTCAGTCCTGAACTGATGTAGTCCCCGGTGAGGAAGACGGCATCCGGCCGCAGGCGATTGATCTGCTCGACGGCGTG
>CAZHKN010000050.1:0-21104 GCA_964532725.1 uncultured Occallatibacter sp. | reverse complement strand
GGAAGAATGGCTCTGTGTATTCATTCATGTGGATGTCA
This sequence comes from uncultured Occallatibacter sp., assembly GCA_964532725.1. Classification (GTDB taxonomy): domain Bacteria; phylum Acidobacteriota; class Terriglobia; order Terriglobales; family Acidobacteriaceae; genus Telmatobacter. The sequence goes on along the minus strand of CAZHKN010000050.1, from coordinate 21,066 downwards.
CTGAGTTGCACAATGCGATAGCCTTCAAATGCAGAAGGCAGGTTGCTCAGCCAGACGTCGCGCTCGGCAATTTCGATCCAATGGCGCTCGATTTCGCCGGCATAGAGGCCGAGTCCACCGGCGACCCACAGAGATTTTTTGAGAAAGCCTCGCCGACTGACCGGCTTTTGGAGCAGGGATTGAAAAAAAGCCATGCTCTATCGTAACGAGTGCGGGCGAAATCGGAGGTTAGCCAGGGAACAGCTTAATCCCTGGATAGCCGGATGCTCAGAAATATTGCTAATAGCAAGTTATTTCTCAGTGAGTCGATCTAGCGGCTCCGATTTAGCGTAAGACTTGAAACCGTGCCGAATCGGCCCGAATCAATCGTACAGCCAGCAATTCGCAGCGTAAATGCGGAGCTGCGCTGCTCGCCGCATTCCCTGCTTGCTATGATCAGTAGAAGACATTTGCAGTTCCTTGCCTTCTCCTGTGCTCCAGAGGACTGTATCCGACCCATGAATCCTGCCTCTCAGACCGCTGCTCCCACGAAGCTCGCGCCAGTTGAGAACCGCGGCTCCGCTGCCGGCGCGGCTCATCTGCACGCTCCGCAACCGGGCGCAACGGCTACGCTGATCCACGACCTGCGCGAGCTGTTCAAGGTCAAAGTCGTCGGTATGGTGCTGGTTACCGGATGGGGCGGATTCTATCTTGGGTCGATTCAGTCAGAGATCAGCACGATGAATCGCGGCCTTCTGGATACGCTGCTGGGAATTGGCCTGGTCTCCGCCGGAGCGGGTGCGCTGAACGAAGCGCTGGAGCGGCGGACAGACGCCCTGATGCCACGCACTGCCGACCGGCCGCTGGCCACCGGGCGCATCCCGCTGGCGGTGGGAATTCTAGCGGGCCTGGGAGCACTCGCTCTTGGAGCACTGTGGCTGGCCGCGCATACCAATCTGCTGACCGTGGCGCTGGCGCTGCTGACGGCGTTTACTTATGTGGCCATCTATACGCCGCTCAAGCGATTGACTAGCATTGCTACGTTTATTGGCGCCTTTCCCGGCGCAATGGGACCGTTATTGGGCTGGACCGCGGCGCGCGCACAGATTGAGTGGCCGGGCGTGGCGCTCTTCGCGATTCTCTTTGTCTGGCAGTTTCCTCACTTCATGGCCATCAGCTGGCTCTACCGCGATGACTACGCCAAGGCCGGCATTCGCATGTTGCCAGTGGTGCAGCCGGACGGGTGGTCTACTGTAGCCGAGGCGTTATTCTTCGCGGTGGTGATGATTCCTGTCAGCCTTGCGCCTTGGTGGATTGGAGTGGCGACCCCAGTGTATGCTGCGATTGCCGCGTTGCTGGGGCTGCTGTACCTGGCGTATACGATTCGCTTTGCCGGAATTCTGCGCACGACCGATGAGACCGAGAGCCGCAAATTGGCGCGCGATCTGCTGAAGGTCAGCGTGCTGTATCTTCCCTTGCTTTTTACCGCGCTGATGCTCTGCGCCACTGCCAAACACTGAGAGAATGATGACCACCACTGCTCCTGTTGCAAGCACTCGCCCCGCCATCGCCGCGATACTGGGCATCAGCGCGGCGGCCAGCCTGTTTCTTTTCTGGCTGATCTATCTGCATCCGGCTGCCGACACATCCGGCGCTCAATACGCATTTTTGCCCGCGCTCAATGCTGTATTGAACGGACTCAGCGCGACGGCTTTGCTGATTGGCTACACGATGATTCGAGCGAAGAGAATCAAGCAGCATCGTGCGGCAATGATCACGGCCTTTGGCTTCTCGACGCTGTTTCTGGTGAGCTATATCGTGCATCACGCACTGCATGGCGATGTCCGCTACCCGGCCGAGGCAGCATTCCGCACCTTCTATCTCTGCCTGTTGGCCAGCCATATTATCCTTGCGGTTATCGCGCTGCCGCTGGTGCTGGTTACATTCTTTTTCTCGCTTACGGGACGCATTCCGCAGCATCGCAAGATCGCGCGCTGGACCTTTCCGATCTGGCTTTATGTCTCGGTGACCGGCGTAATAACCTATATGATGCTGCGCCTCGCGCAAGGATGAGGCATTCCATGCCTTTGAACCAAATGAAACCTGTTCCGGACGACGGCACCCGCCAACTGCTGCAAGGGGGCGTGTCGATTTTTGGCGCGGGGCTGGTGGCTGGGTTGTTGCTGCTGACGGTTCTGGGCGGGGTGACCGCGACCGGCGCCAGCACCAACACCGGCTGGTTCGCGCTGATCATCACCCTCGGCTGTATCCCTTTTGGCGGGCTGCTTCTGGCTCTCGGCGTGGCTAAATGGCTGCGCAATCGCAGCCTCGCGCGCAATCGCTGAGCGGGAATTCCTGAAAATCCCTCAATCGGTCTGCTATCCTTTTCAATTACCGGAGAAAAACAGTCATGGCCAAGAGCGTCAACAAAGTCATTCTTTTGGGAAACGTAGGGAAAGACCCCGAAATTCGTTCCACCCCCGGCGGCACCATGGTCGCCAACCTGACCCTGGCTACCAGCGACCGCCAGAAGGACGCGCAGGGTAACTACCAGGACCGCACCGAGTGGCACAATCTGGTGGCCTTTACGCGCACTGCCGAAATTATTCGCGATTATGTGAAAAAAGGCTCCAAGCTCTATGTCGAGGGCAAGATCCAGACGCGCAGTTGGGATGACAAGGAGTCTGGCCAGAAGCGTTATCGCACCGAGATCATCATCAACGATCTCTCGTTGCTCTCAGGGCGCGAGGAGGGTGGTGGGGGCGGCTACAGCAAGGCATCAAGCTCTGGCAGCTCGGCGAGTTCTTCGGCCAGCTTTGACCAGCGCGGCCCGGCGGGCGGCGCTGCGGATGAGTATTCCCAGGCTGCGGAGATTTCTGACGACGATATACCGTTCTAAGAACAGCGAGACAGCGGGTTAGCGAGTTAGCAGCAGACGATAAGCCGACTGGCTGACTCGCTACCCTATCTTCGCCAGCAGCCCAATCAGCGAATCTCTGCGCTGGTTGGCCAGGCGGTCTGCGTTGTAGAGTACGCGCAGCCAGGCAAAGATCGCGCCACCTGATAGCACCAGGAAAATCGGCACGGCCAGCCAGGTATTTCCCGCTAACCAGCTCACCGCAAATACTCCCGCGCCCAGGCCTATCACTGCAACCTGAATCAGCAAACTGAGCAGCGCGCTGAGCGGTGAGCCGCGCTGGCGTGTAATCCGCCCGGGATTGATGCGGTAGGGCATCATCAGCGAAATCAGGTTGCCGGTGGCCAACTGCGTGGGCAAGGCAAAAGCCACCCAGCCCAACGTCGCCGCGAGCATTGCTGCTCCCGGAAAGCCCATACGCATGGTGATCAACAGGCCGGCCACCAGCGCATCCACTGCAAAGAGCAGCGAGTGAAAGCAGTTCTTCGCCAACAGCACGGTGCGAATCGGCGTGGGGGAGAGAAAGTACAACTGAATCCCCGCTCCCTCGCCGCCCAGGCTGTTATAGATGAATTGCGTAAAACCGAGCAGCGCGTAAGCCATGCCCAGCGGCAGCGCGTACGGGAAGGAGAAGGAGAAGCCTGTGCTGGCCACGCTGTTGCGATACATCGTGGACCAGATCACTACCAGAAACAGCGGCGTGCCCAGCGCGTAAAGCAGCGGCAGGGAACGCATCAGCGTGAATACTTCCTTCTCGATGATCGCAGCGATTGGCCCGGAGTGCTTGCGAAGCCTGGCGCTCTCCAGCTTGCTCGGCCTGTACTTTATCGAATCTGTTTTTATTGCTTCTGTTTTTTTAACCGCCGGCGCAGAACCCAGATTTTCGCCGCGGTACTCAGCTTTGAGGCGGGCGGATAACACTGCTCCGGCGACGAGCGCAAAAAATCCCAGCAGCCCGAGATTGGCGATTGCGGGCACCAGTTCTCCCTTGCCGCCCAGCCGCAGCGCTTCTGCCGCCGCCCCCGGAGGCAGCCACTTTTGCACCGCATTCGCAGTCTTCAGCATTGGCTCGTACTTGTCTCTCGCGTTGCGGAATTGCTGAGCCTCCGATTGCGACCCGCTGCCTGTACTGTGCCTGTGCGCATGTAATGCGGGATTCAGCAATTGCATGCTCAGCGCCAGCAAAAGAAAGACCGCGCCCAGAATCTCCCGCGTGCGCCGCTGCGCCAGCCAGCGGTCGATCCACGCAAAGACCGCGCGTGACAGAAGAATATTGAAGAGAGCAAAAAAGGCCAGCGCCAGCGCAGTCCAGATGAAGAGATCCGGCCGGGCAATTGTAATACCAACGAACAGTCCCAGCGAACATAGTCCGCCCAAAAGAGATGAGACATCCACCAGCCCGAAGAGCAGATAGAGCAGAAAGTAGGAACTGAAGCTGACCGGAAAGCGCAGCAGAATGCTGAGGTCGAATTGCTCCTGAAACGAAGCCAGCATCACCGGGACCATCTGCCACATCACGCAGAGCAGCCAGAAGAGAAGGGGTACAAACCCCCAGTAGTGATTGGCAACCAGGGCCCACGCCGCGATGCCCAGGCCGAAGCTGACAGAGATCGCGATCAGCCCGTATAACAGGAACGTAAAGGTACGCGCGCCGAGTTCAAATGCGCCCAGTTTGGAGCGCATTCCATTGCGAAAGGCGGCCCAGCGCATGGCAGCCAGAGCGCGGTACTGCGCCCGCGCCAAGGCGCTGCCGAGTCCGGCTCCCGCGCCGTTTATGCCAGCCCCATTCAAGCCAGCCATGACAGCTCCTGCTGCGGCTCCTCGCCGCCGCCGGTTGCGCCCACAATTGAGAGGAAGATTTCTTCCAGCGTGAGCTTCTGTTCGCCTTCCACTCCCGGAAGCGTAGAAGCGACTCCGGCGCGGAGTTCTTCGAGAGAACCGTTCGCAACCAGCCTGCCTTTGCTGATAATCGCCACATGGCTGCACAAGCGCTCGACAATTTCCAGCACATGGGTGGTCAGAAAGATTGTTGCTCCACGCGTCAGCATTCCTTGCAGCATGTTCTTCAACATGCCGGCGGCAACGGCGTCCACGCCCTCGAATGGTTCATCGAGAAAGAGCACCTTGGGACCGTGAATTACCGCCGCGGCCAGGGCCAGCTTCTTTTGCATTCCGTGGGAGAAATCCGTTACCAGCTTCTTACGCTCGTCGGCGAGGCGCATGAACTCGAGCAATTCCTCGGTGCGTTGGCGCGTGGTCTCGCCATCCAGCCCATACATGCGGCCGACGAAGTGCAGATACTCCGGCGCAGTGAGCCGGCCCAGCAGCGCCATTCCTTCTGGAACCACGCCGATCTGCCGCTTGAGTCCCAGCGCCGTGGCCGAGAAGGGCTGGCCGAGGATCTCAATTGTGCCGGAGGTTGGCTCGAGCAGACCGGTCAGCATTTTGATGGTGGTGGACTTGCCAGCACCATTCGGCCCGAGAAAGCCAAAGAACTGCCCCGAAGCCACGCTGAAGGTGACACCGTCCACGGCAAGCAGATCTCCGAAACGCCGTGTAAGCCCTTGCGTCTTAATTGCCGCAGTTTCCATGTGGGGCAAGGATAACAAGATTGGCTGGCAGGAACAAAGCGGGCAAGTAATTTTCGGCGCTTCATCTGCCGTGCTTTGCTGTGTTAGTCTCTACCCAATCCTGTGGCTACTGAGAAAAACAAGCTCTATTACGGCGACAATCTCGAAGTTCTCCGCCGCTACGTCAAAGACGAGAGCGTCGATCTGGTCTATCTCGACCCGCCGTTCAACTCCCGCCAGGACTACAACGTTCTCTTCGCCGAGAAAGACGGCTCCCAGTCCAGCTCTCAGATTCACGCTTTCGAGGACACATGGGAGTGGAATATCGACGCCGAGCGCGCCTACGAGCAGATCGTCGAGCAGGGTGGCCGCGTCTCCGATGCCTTGCGCGCCTTCCGGACCTTCCTCGGCGGGTCAGACATGATGGCCTATTTGGCGATGATGGCTCCGCGTCTCGTCGAACTTCGCCGCGTGCTGAAAGAAACCGGCTCCATCTACCTGCACTGTGACCCCACGGCCAGCCATTACTTGAAGATTTTGATGGATGCGGTATTTGGGCCGCAGTTCTTTCGGAATGAAATCATCTGGAAGCGCGCTGACCCAAAGGGCCACGCATTTACAAGATTCCCATCTACACATGACGTGATCTTGGCTTTTGGACGTGGGACCAATACGGCATGGAATACGCAGTATACGGAATACGATGAAGATTATCTTCTTAGCCATTACTCGAACGTAGAAGAAAACACTGGCAGGCGTTATACGCTGAGCGACTGCACCAATCCAAATAGAAATCGACCAAACCTCACTTATGAATGGCATGGCGTAACGAAGGTTTGGCGCTGGACGAAGGAGCGGATGCAGCGCGCTCACGACGAAGGCCGACTTATCTACACCAAGTCCGGCGCGCCACGCTACAAACGCTATCTTGATGAGATGAAGGGGACAGTTGTCACTACCGTGTGGGATGACATTCCATTTATCAACTCACAAGCGCAAGAGCGCCTCGGCTACCCAACCCAAAAGCCAGAAGCGCTTCTCGAACGCATCCTCAAAGCCAGTTCCAACGAAGGCGATCTGGTTCTCGATCCTTTCTGCGGCTGCGGTACAACCGTGCAGGTCGCCCAACGCCTCAACCGCCGTTGGATTGGCATCGACATCACCCATCTGGCCATCGGCCTGATCAAGAAGCGCCTGTCAGATGCGTTTGGGCCTGAGATCAAATCCACCTACGACGTCATCGGAGAACCGACGGACTACGCCGGAGCCGCAGCGCTCGCCGCCGAAGATAAATACCAGTTCCAATGGTGGGCGCTGGGCCAGGTGGGCGCACGGCCCGCCGAGCAGAAAAAGGGAGCAGACCGCGGTATAGATGGCCGGCTTTACTTCCACGACGATGAATCCGGCCAATCGAAGCAGATCATCTTTTCTGTCAAAGCCGGCAGCGTTTCAGTCCCTCAAGTCCGCGATTTGATTGGCGTACTTACACGCGAAAAAGCCGAAATCGGCGTCTTTCTCTGCTTTGAGGAGCCGACCAAACCCATGCTGCGCGAGGCAGCCGAGGCTGGACTCTACAAATCAACCGACGGCACCACTTACCCGCGCCTGCAAATCCTCACCATCCAGCAGATTCTTGACGGCAAGCAGCCGGAGTACCCGCTGCACCGCCGCGATGCCACCTTCAAGAAAGCTCCGCGCAGCCGTCCCGACGCCGCAAAAAACATGACTCTACCTTTGCTGCCGATGGAGTAGAGGATTGTTGTCGCAATTGCTTAAGAGCAAATGCAGGTTCTTCGACTCCGCTGAAGTACGCTTCGCTCAGAATGACAGCTATTGTGGTGGTTGGGAATGGAACGCAAATGCAGGTTCTTCGACTCCGCTGGAGTACGCTGCGCTCAGAATGACTGCTGTTGTTGTGGTTGGGAATGGAATGCAAATGCAGGTTCTTCGACTCCGCTGGAGTACGCTGCGCTCAGAATGACTGCTGTTGTTGTGGTTGGGAATGGAATGCAAATGCAGGTTCTTCGACTCCGCTGAAGTACGCTGCGCTCAGAATGACAGCTATTGTTGTGGTGGGGAAATGGAATGGAGATGCAGGTTCTTCGACTCCGCTGGAGTACGCTTCGCTCAGGATGACGGCTCATTTGTCGATAGGGGCTTTCGAGACAGGACAATCGCATGCATGAGGGTTTCTATTTTACTTATATCGTGGCCAGCCGCAGCTTGACCCTGTATATAGGCATGACCGGCGACCTACACAAGCGGGTCTTCGAGCATAAGATCAAACTATTTGAAGGTTTCTCTGCAACCTATAACTGCAATCGTCTGGTCTGGTTTGAGAGATTTTATGATCCGAGCAATGCAATTGCGAGAGAGAAGCAGTTGAAGGGCTGGCGGCGAGAGAAGAAGATTGCGTTGATTGCGAAGAGTAATCCTACTTGGATCGATTTGAGCGAAGAGTGGTATACAGAGGAGCAGTTGAGGTTGACGCGGAGAGATGGATGAATTGTTCGGAAGGAAAATGCAGGTCCTTCGACTCCGCTGAAGTACGCTTCGCTCAGGATGACGGCATCAGTGGTGGTTGGGAATGGAATGCAAATGCAGGTTCTTCGACTCCGCTGAAGTACGCTTCGCTCAGGATGACGGCATCAGTGGGAGTGGGGAAATGGAATGCAAATGCGGGTCCTTCGACTCCGCTGAAGTACGCTTCGCTCAGGATGACAAATCTGTGGGGGTATTGATGATAGTTTTTTGGTGGTGTGGCCCTTGGAACGAGTGATAGGCGCATTGCACTAACTCGCTGCCGTCTCTTCCGGCTCACCCAGCGGATCATTGTCGCGGTCGGTAACTTCGACGATTGCGGCGAGGCGGGCGGCTAGCTCTGGAGTCCAGCAATTCTCCGGGGCACGCCAGCTCCAGTTACCGGCTGCGACGGCGGGCGTATTCATGCGTGCTTCAGAGCCTAACTCGAGGAGATCCTGCGCGGGAATCACCGCCAGTTGGGCCACGCTTGCTTCCGCGGCGCGAATCAGCGGCCAGACCGGGCTGGATTGTGAGATAGAAGATTTACGGTCTGGAGTATGTAACTCGGGGATAACTCCCAGATAATTTTCAGCAGCGGCCTGTTCTATCTCCGTCGCTGTTTGCCACCAGCCGAGCGTTGTGTCATTGTCATGGGTTCCGGTATAAGTTACCGTGTCAGTGGTATGACGATGGGGCAGGTGAGCATGAGCGCCCTTGGAGCTGAAACCAAACTGCAAGACCTTCATTCCCGGCAGGCCCAGTCCCTGGCGCAGTGCGTCCACTTCGGGAGTGATGACGCCCAGATCTTCGGCCACAAGCGGCAGCGGACCGAGCGCTGCTTCCATTGCGACAAAGAGTTCCTGGCCCGGCGCTTTGACCCATTCGCCGTTCTCCGCCGTCTCTTCTTCTGCGGGGATGGACCAATAGGCCTCGAAGCCGCGGAAGTGATCGAGGCGCACGATGTCATAGAGCCGGCAGGCGCGGCGAATGCGCTCGATCCACCAGCCGTAGCCCTGCGCTGCCAGCACATCCCAGCGATACAAGGGATTGCCCCAGCGCTGGCCGGTCGGCGAAAAATAATCCGGCGGGACTCCGGCAATGCGAATGGGCTGCAGATCCTCATCCAGATCGAATAACTCGGGGTGCACCCAGACGTCGGATGAATCCATATTGACGAAGATGGCGACGTCGCCGAGAGTGCGAATCGCGCTGTTCGCGGCAATCTGCCGGAGGTGATCCCACTGCTGCGAAAAGGCAAACTGCAAGGCCCGCTCCTGCCCCAGCGCGCGGCCATTTTCGGCAATCGCCTGCGCAAGCGCACCTGGCTCGCGGCGGCGCAGGGCTTCGGGCCAGACTGTCCATGCGCCGGTATTAAACTGGCGGCGCAGCTCGGCGTAGAGGGCGTAATCGTCGAGCCAGCTTGCCTCGGCGCGGCAAAACTCCTGGAATCGCTTCCACTGCCCGGCCATTTTTTGATCGTGCGGGGCGCGGTCGAGAAAATTTCCGGCAGCCTCATAGAGGAGCGGGAGCTTGCGCGCTTCCACCTCGGCAAAGTCCACATTGCCGCTGCGCCCGGCGAGGTTGGCGATGCGCTCACCGGCGATCCAGCCCCAATCGGTCAAGAACTCGAGGCTGATGAGCGAGGGATTGCCGGCGAAGGCCGATGAACCTGCATAGGGCGAGTTGCCAAAGCCGGTGGGGCAGAGTGGCAGAACCTGCCAGAGATGCTGCTTGGCTTCCGCCAGAAAATTGACAAAGCGGTAAGCGGCGGGACCCAGGTCGCCGATGCCTCCATAGGACGGCAGCGAACTGACATGCAGCAAAACGCCGGAGGAACGCTGGAATTCCATGCATTCATTAGATCATTCCGCAATTGAGCAGAGGCCGCGATGCGGGGCAGCAGAGGAGATTTTCCCAAAGGATGAAACGGGAGCCGGCCGTGAACGGCGAGCAGCGCAGATTTGGGAAAATCTTTACAGGCAAAATTCCGTTGTCCGGCCAAATGATAACCATACCAAAAGCTCTATAATTCCACTGTCTGCTCCGGCGCGAATCCAGACCCGGATGTCCAGGACTCGAAGACGTTTATGAGGACAACTCAGTTGAAGATTTCCCTGCGTTCCCGCTCCTTTTTCCCTGTCGTCTGTGCGTTCCTGCTGATCTCGATGGCCGCCATCGCCCAACCCGCGCCGCAGGTTCTCGGCTCCGGCTGGGAGATGCAGGACGCTGCCAAGGTAACGCAGCCGGCGGCGGAGATTGCCGCATCCGCCTTCAAAGCCGAGGGCTGGTATAAGGCCACCGTGCCCGGCACCGTGTTGACCACACTGGTGAACAACTATGTTTATCCCGAGCCGTTGTACGGCGAAAACAACCGCCCGGAGAGCATTCCGGAGAGCTTGGCGCATACCTCATACTGGTACCGGAATCAGGTGCTGATTCCCGCCAGCTACGCGGGACGGCACATCTGGCTCAACTTCGAGGGCATCAATTATTCGTCCACGGTGTGGGTCAATGGCGTGCAGGTCGGCACTACGCGTGGGGCATTCATGCGCGGCCTCTTCGATATTTCGGCGCAGGTGACGGCCGGCAAAGCAGCAGTGATTGCGGTGCTGGTTGCGCCGCAACCCCACCCCGGCACGCCGCACGAACACACGCTCCGCGGCGGCATGGGTTTGAACGGCGGCGAGACGGCGATTGACGGGCCGACATTTCTATCCACCATTGGCTGGGACTGGCTGCCGGCTATCCGCGACCGCGACACCGGCATTTGGCAGAAGGTGACGCTTTCGGCGACTGGGGCGGTTCTTGTTAAAGACCCGCTGGTGACGACAGATCTGCCCTTGCCGCGTACAGACTCGACCGATGTTGCCGTGCAGTCGAGAGTGGAAAATATCACCGACAAGCCGGAGACCGGAACACTCGAAGGCCGCATCGACAATATTGTTTTCCATCAGGAAGTGACTCTTGCGCCGCATAGCTCACAGCTGATCAGCTTCGATGCTAAAAACACTCCGGCGCTGCACATTTTGAACCCGCGGCTGTGGTGGCCGAACGGCTACGGGCAGCAGAATCTCTACCATCTGCATCTGGAATTCAAGCAGGCGGGGGCGATCTCCGACTCTCAGGAAGTGCAGTTCGGCGTGCGCAAGCTCGCCTACAGCGTGCCCGACTCAGAGAACCTGACCATCAGCGTCAACGGCGTGCGCGTCTTTATCCGTGGCGGCGACTGGGGACTGGATGAAGGGCTGAAGCGCATTCCCCGGGAGCGGCTGGAGGCGCAGATCAAGATGCACCAGTTGGCGCATCTGAATCTGATCCGCAACTGGGTGGGCCAGAGCACCAGCGAGGATTTCTACGAGCTATGTGACAAGTACGGGCTGCTTTTGTGGGATGAGTTCTTCCAGCCGAATCCCTCGGACGGGCCGAATCCGACGGATCTGGACACTTACATTGCGAATGTGCGCGAAAAGATTCTGCGCTATCGCAACCATCCGTCGATTGCTGTGTGGTGCGCACGCAACGAGGGCTTTCCGCCGCCGGAGATTGACGCGATTCTGCGCAAGTTGATGGCTGAACTCGAACCGACACGGCGCTATCAGCCTAGTTCTACCGATGGAGCGGGCGTACGCTCGGGAGGGCCGTATCACTGGCGTACGCCGCGCGAGTATTACCGTGTCAATGACGATTACTTCAAGACGGAGACCGGCAGTGTATCGATTCCCACGCTCGAATCCATCCACGGCATGATGCCTAAGAAGGATTGGGAGACGATTACCGATGACTGGGCTGAGCATGACTTGGCCAAAGGTGCTTCCGGCGGAGATCAGTACCCCGGCATCCTCGCCAGCCGCTACGGAAAGATCGCGAACCTCGCTGACTTCGTCCGCAAGGGCCAACTGGCCAACTACGAGGCCTACCGCTCGATGTACGAGGGCCGCAATGCGCAGCTCTTCCATCCGACGACCGGGATTATTACCTGGATGAGCCATCCGGCGCAGCCCAGCTTTGTGTGGCAGCTTTACCACTACGACCTTGAGCCGAACTCCTCGCTCTTTGCGGTGATGCATGCGGCGGAGATGGTCCATATTCAATTCAACGAGGCTACCGGCGAGGTGCAGGTGATCAATAACCTGCCTGAGCCGCTGAAGAATGCCGTAGCGCGCGTGGCAATCTACAACCTCGACGGCAAACGCGCCTATGAGCATGAGTTTCCTGTCAATGCCGCCCCTTCGCTGGCCACCAACCTTGCTCCCATTGAGTTTCCAGCGGCGCTTTCGGCGGTTCACTTTGTCAAGCTGGATTTGACCAATGCAGAGGGCAAGCTGATCTCGTCGAACTTTTACTGGCATGGCAATGCAGGTGACCCTGATAATTTAACCGACCTGAACAAGCTGCCGGAGGTTAAGCTGACGGCGACGGTTGCCAGCAAAGAGGAGGCAGGCAAGCGGCTGCTGACTGTTACGCTGCACAATCCTACCGAAGCTGTCGCGTTGATGGCGCATCTGCAACTGCGCCGCGCCGGGGGCGAGCGGGTGCTGCCGGTTTACTACAGCGACAACTATGTCACGCTGTTGCCCAACGAGAGCCGCACACTGACGATTGAAGCCGATGTGGCGGAGTTTCACGGCGCGGCGGCGGAGATTGTGGTGGATGGCTGGAATGTGTCGGTTGTCCCGGCGAAGTTTGCCGGCGGGTCGATTGCGCCCAACCTTGAGGCGCAGCCGGGGAATTCGCCGGTGACGGGATTGCCGTTCCAGACGGTGGGGCTGCGGTAAGTGCATTTGAAGTTAATCGGAGGGAGAGGCCCGCGGCTTTGGCTGTGGGCCTTTTATTTCGTCGGGACGTAAGTTGCGGCTCCTGATAAGAAACAGGATCCTGGATTCGCTATAGGTTGAGGAATTAGAGCGGTTCCCCAATAGGTGTTCCCTTGCTGGCGCAGTGCAAGGTGACTTTTTCTTCCACCCCAGCGACAAAGACCTGTCGCCGGAGGCCCCGGAGAGGAAAAAGCCACTCAGCGGTAGTGGTTCCGGGGTATAGCAATTGGAGAACCGCTGAAAGACGGCAAGCCGCGTTGGGGATTATTTGGCGAGTTCGCCCCCTCCACGGGGGGATCGCGAGTTGGCGGGTTAGCGGCTGCGTGGCTGGATTTGGTTTCGTCCCTTGTGGGTCGGAGAAGCTGACGGGTGACTGACACGGAACGGAACGATTCCTGCTTCTTCTGCAGGAGCTTTTTTTGTGTCGCTGGAATCTTCGCGCCGCTGGGACTCATCTGAAAGAATGAGAGCAGGAGTGCGCGTGTCTTTTTTGCTGTTTTCACGGACGATTCGGTGGCGGGACGCTTTATTGCGGGCGGCGGCGATTTTTTTGAGCGGGCTGGCTTTGACGTGCACTGTGCATGCGCTCCGCGCGCAGGCGCCTGATCTCACCTACGCGCCCAACCCGACCTCATCCTCCAATCCGTTTTTCGGTAGCGTGACTGCACATCCGGCAACCGAAGAGACGCTCAAGCTCTCGCTGGACGATGCCGTGGCTCTGGGACTCAAGAACAATCTTGGATTGAAGCAGGCGGAGAACAGCGAAAAATCCCTTCAGGGGCAAAAGCTGGAAGCGTTGCAGGAGTTTTTGCCGACAATCAACCTGACCGGCAATCTGGGCGTGCATCAACAGGACCTTGCCGCGCAGGGCTTCGGGCCGGGCGTCGCCAAGGACTTTGTCGCGCTACTTCCTCACGGCACCAAGTTCTCGGAGATTACCCGCGACGACCTCACCGAAGGCAAGATTTCATACAATCAGACGCTTTTTTCCGGTCCGGTGATTGCGGCGTGGAAGGCGGCGGGCGCGGCGGAACGGGCATCGTATTTTGCCAAAATGTCGGCGCGTGGCGAGGTCGTTCAGCAGGTGGCTTCGGCGTATCTCCATGCCCTGGCCGCGGCCAGCGAGGTAGACAACGCGACGGCGCTTGAAGCGGCTGATAAGCTGCTGCTCTCGCAGGCCCACGCCGAGCATGAGGCGGGCACGGCGACCAATCTGGATGAGCTGCGGGCGCGGGTTCAGCTTCAGGCCCAGCAACAGGCGCTGATCGCCGCCGAGAACGCGCTCGAAAAAGACCTGATACTGCTCAAGCGCGAGATCGGGTTCGACCCCGGGCAGAAGATTTTTTTGACCGACCCGGCTCCCTATAGCGAGTTAGCGGCTGAAACTCCGGAAGAAGTCCGCGCCGAGGCGTACAAGAACCGCCAGGATTACCAGAATTTGCAAAATCAGGCTGTCGAGTTCAAGGCCATCCATGCGGCTTACCGCGCCCAGCGGCTGCCCAGCCTGAGCTTCAGCGGTAACTACGCGGTCAGCCAGGTCAACGGCGCTGGCTCACACGGGAATTTTGTCGCGCAGGGCACATTGAGTGTGCCGCTCTTCCGGGAGGCCCGGCTGCGCGGCGACAACGAATCGGCCCAGGCGCAGCAGTCTGCGGTTGAGGCGCAACTCGCCGACCTGCGTACCCATATTGATCAGCAGGTCCGCTCGGCGCTGCTGGATGTGGATGCAACGGCCAAGCTGGTCGAGGTTGCCCGCTCCAATGTTGATTTGGCCACGCACACCTTGAGCGACGAGACCGACCGTGTGAACGCCGGCGTGGATGACAATCTACCGCTGGTGGATGCGCAGGCTACGCTGGCGGCGGCGCAGAGCAATCTGGTCGAAAGCTTGTATCAATACAATTTGTCGAAGCTGGCGCTGGCCCGGGCGACTGGTGTGCTGGAGACGCAGTACCGGGTGTATCTGGGACGTTGAGATAATTCTTCTTGAATAACTCATATGATCTCCGGTGATATGCTGCTAAGTTCCATGTAACCTAGAAACAAGAGGCTTCCCACAAGCATGTCCAGAAAGCTGAGAATCAAATACTATGTTGAGCCGGATGCGGCGGCGTTGGCCCGGCGCGCGGCGCAGTATTTTGTCGAGATGGCCGGAGAAGCCGTCGCCGGTCGTGGCCGGGCGCGTATTGCCATCAGCGGCGGGTCAACGCCCAAGGCTGCTTTTGCCGCGCTGGCTGACCCGGCGCAGCCCTGGCGCTCGCGGATGCCGTGGGAGAAGTTAGACCTCTACTGGGTAGATGAGCGCACAGTCCCGCCCGATAGCGACGAGAGCAACTACCGCATGACGCGCGAGGCGCTGCTGGACCATGTGCCGCTGCGCGCGGATCAGGTCCACCGCATGGAGGGGGAACTTGACCCGGTCGTGGCTGCTGCTCGCTACGAATCCGAGCTGAGAAATGGATTTCGGCTTGAAGGAGCGGAGAGTCCACGCTTTGACCTGATCTCGTTGGGCATGGGACCGGATGGCCACACGGCTTCGCTCTTTCCGCATACCGAGGCGATTCACAACCTGACCAGTCTGGTCACCGCAAATCCTGTTCCCGCGAATCCGGTGACGAAGAAGGATACGGTGCGGATTACACTGACCTGGCCGGTGATTAACCACGCCAGCTCGGTGTTTTTTCTGATTGCGGGCGCGGACAAAGCCGGGGTGCTGAATGAAGTGCTGACTGGGCCGCGCGAACCCGAGCGGCTGCCCAGCCAGCTTATCTGGCCCTCAAGCGGTATACTTACGCTGATATTGGACAAGGCCGCGGCCGCGCTTCTACCTGCAACGGATGGGGAAGGCTGCGGGGTTCTGGAGAGAGAAAGATGATTTTGGCGGGAGATGTAGGCGGCACCAAGGTTCACTTGGCGCTGTATGACTTTACAGATGGCAAGCTGACTTATAAACACGACAAGCAGTTCCCGGCCAAGGATTATGCGGGGCTGGAACCGATTGTGAAGGAATTTCTGGGCGCGGAGCAGGTTTCCGCCGCCTGTTTTGGAGTGCCCGGACCGGTGCGCAATGGCCGCCTGCGCCTGACCAACCTGCCCTGGACGCTGGACAGCCGCGAACTGCAAGCCGGCCTCGGCATTGCCCATGTTTTCCTGATCAATGACCTTGAAGCCAACGGCTACGGCGTGGCTGAGCTGACCGGCGAGCAGATCTATACCCTCAGCGAGGGAGACGCCAGCCAGATGGGTAGCCGCGCCTTGATCGCCGCTGGAACGGGCCTCGGCGAAGGACTGCTGATCTGGAATGGGCGCAGCCATACGCCGTACCCCTCTGAAGGCGGCCACGGCGACTTTGCTCCGCGCAATGAGGATGAGATCGACCTGCTGCGCTATCTCAAACAAAAGTACAACGGGCGCATCAGCTACGAGCGCGTGATCAGCGGGATGGGGCTGACGAATATCTTCGAGTTTCTCCACGAGGTGCGCGGGATGGACCTGCCTGCCGCTGTCGCCGAGAGGATTGCCAAGGAAGATCCCAACGCGGTGATTACCGAGCTTGCGCTGGCCAAGAAAAGCGAGATCTGCGAGAAGGCGCTGGATATGTTTGTCGCCGTCTATGGCGCCGAGGCCGGAAATCTGGCGCTCAAGGTGCTGTCAGTCGGCGGAGTTTACATTGGCGGCGGCATTGCGCCACGGATTATCGAGAAGCTGAAGGACGGAACGTTTATCAAAGCGTTCACCGACAAGGGCCGGTTGAGCCAGTTGCTGATCAATATGCCGGTGCGGGTGATTCTTGATAGCCGCGCGGCCCTGCTGGGCGCTGCCGCTTACGCAGAAGCCAGGGCTGCTGAGTTGAGCGGAGTTTCGCCGCGGGCGGCTTCGGTAAGGTTCTAGTTTGGCGGCTCTAAATTCGGGACATTTGTTTGGAATAGTGTTCTTGTCGCAAGGGTGCAAAATGCAGATCCTTCGACTCCGCTGAAGTACGCTTCGCTCAGCGACACCTCATCATTTGATAGGGCGTTAGCGGCAGGACACCACTAGTCACTCAACCAGATACAGCGAAAAGGCCAGCCGAAGCCGGCTGGCCTTTTGCATTTGAAATTCAGTGCGATTCAGTCATCATCGCATTCGAGTGTTACTCTTTCGGCGCGAAATATCCCTTGCGGGCGCGGGCCTCGTAACGGCGGTTGTTGCAGAAAAGATAGATGGGCCGGAATGCGCCGTTGGTCTTGAAGAAGGCGGGCGTATAAGTGACGGCGTACTGACTGCGCAGCTCTTCTTCAATCGAGCGGAAGCTGTTCGAAACTTCCTCAACCGAAGGCGGGAAGAAGACCTGGCCGCCGGTCTCAGTGGACATCTTGGTCAGGACATCGTCGCCCTTGCCGCGGCTAGGGGTCCAGTTCGTGCTGATGGCATAGATGATTGTTTCCGCGCGTTGGCACTCCTTGATGGCCTCATCCTCGTAGACCCGGCTCTGGTTGTCGTCCCCGTCGGAGAGCAGCACAATGGCTTTGCGCACCGGTTCCCGGTCGCGGGCGCCGGAGAGCAGCTTGTCGCGGCAGGCGGTGTAAACAGCGTCAAAGAGCGCCGTTGCGCCACCGGGGCGCAGACGGTTGATGCCTGTCTCGAGAGCGTCAATGTTGTTGGTCCAGTCCTGTGTGACAGTGGGCGTGGAGTCAAAACCTATCACAAAAGCGCGGTCGCTTTTTGACTTTAGAATCTGCACCAGGAACTACGAGGCCGATTGCTGTTCGAACTGGAAGCGGGTGCGGATGGAGGTGCTGGTATCGATCATTACGCCGACGCGCAGCGGCAGATTGATCTGCTGGCGGAAGGAGGTCACTTTGGCAGGGGCGTGTCCGTCGTCCTGGAGCGAAAAATCGCTCTGCTGGAGATTGGGAATGTAATGTCCGTGCTTGTCGGTAACGGTGAAGATGAGATTGACCTCGTTAACGCCGACATGGATGACTGGAGGGGCCGGTTCGGCGGCCTGTGCATCAGCAGGCGTAGCCGGGGCGGTAGCCGGTTGTTGGGCCGTGGGGGCTGGCTGGACTGCCTCCGGTTGCTGCGGCGCGGCTTGTGCCGTTGCTGGCGGCTGGGCGGCTGGCTGGGTAGCTGCCGGTTGCTGCGGCGCAGGCTGGGCGCTTGCCGGAGCGGTTTGTTGCGCGCACAACACCACAGAGACGGAAAAGACCGCAAGCGCAAGGGTAAAAATCTTTCTAGTCATGGCACTCTCATTCTAGCAATTTGCAAAGGCCGGTGCGCCTAAGGCGACTTCCCCGGAACCCCGGTACTAACGATCATTTTGCCTTGCGCGCCCTGGTTGTTGGCAAGGCCCAGGCCGCCGGCTTTGGCGGGGTGGGCGAAGCAGCCTTTTTCGATGAGTTTTGGTTCCCCGCGGCGACCGGGGGCTGGCCGTCTTCCACTTTGGCCAGGAACGCTGTCAGCTCCTCTGGCAGCGGAGCCTTCAGTTCAAGCAGTTGATTCGTAGCCGGGTGGGTGAATTCCAACTCTGCGGCGTGGAGAAAATTCCGGCCCAGCTTGAGGCGCTCCGGTCCCTCCTTGCGGCGGGAGCCTTGCGCGGCCACCAGATCGGTCAATTGCCCGGCAGCGCCGTAGAGCGAATCGCCGACGACGGGATGGTTGATGGAAGCCATATGGACGCGAATCTGATGGGTGCGGCCAGTTTCGATGCGTACCCGCACCAGCGTGAATTTGCCAAAGCGCGTGTCGATGCGCCGCACTACCTCGTAGTGAGAGACGGCGGCACGGCCATTTTCGATAGGCCGGGTGGTCATTCGTGTCCGGCGCAGCGGGTCGCGGCCCACAGAGGCGGCGATGGTGCCGGAATCCTTCTCGACTGCGCCGTGGACCAGAGCGATGTAAGTCTTCTTCATCGACCGGCTGGAAAACATCTCGGCCAGCGCCAGATGGGTTCGGTCGTTTTTGGCGACCACGATCAGGCCGCTGGTTTCCTTGTCGAGTCTGTGAACAATGCCGGGACGCAGTTCACCGCCGGTGGCCGAAAGCGAGTTGAAGCGATGCAGCAGCGCGTTGACCAGCGTACCCTGGCTGCGAGCGCTTTCATTCTGCCCCGAGCCGGCGTGGACCATCATTCCCGCAGGCTTGTTGATTACGGCCAGGTCTTTGTCTTCAAAGATCACGTCGAGCGGAATGGCTTCGGGGGTGGCCTTGAGCGGCGCGGGGCGGGGTTCGCCGGTGATCTCGATCTTCTCGCCTCCGCGCAGCTTGAAGGATGCCTTCTGCTGCTTGCCGTTGACCAGCACATCGCCCTGGTCGAGCAGCAATTGCACCCGCGAGCGGCTTACGCCATCCATTTGCGCTGAAAGGAACTGGTCGAGGCGCTCTTTGGCGGCTTCGGTGGGGACTTCGATCGTGCGCTGCTCATCCATGCGTTGCCTCTTCTTTACCTTTTGAATAGTAGCCAGGTTGTTCTGCTGACTGTAGCTCATTTTCTGGCGCGTCCGGGAATGCTGTGGAATGACCGACGGCAGCCTGCTTCTTCCAATCAGCGAGCAGGAGCGCACCCAGGAGCAGCATTAGAACTGCGGCAACCTGAGGGCCATCCAATGCTCCGCCGAGCAATGCGCCTCGCCCCTCGCGGTCCCGCCAGAATTCCGTGACAAACAGCACTACGCCGAAGCCCAGCAGCGCAATTCCGGCAACATCTCCGGCGCGCCGCCGGACCGGCAGCCAAAGCAGCAGCAGGAGAGCCAGGGTCAGCTCCATGAGCGCGGCGTAGGCCTGCACTGGGTGCAGGGGCACGCCGAGTGGAGTCCCGCTCCACAGTGCGGCCAGCGGGTGATTGTAGGTCACTGCCCAGCGGACAGATGTCTCCGCTCCGTAGCCTGACCCGGCCAGCAGCGCGCCAATCTGCTCGAAGCTCAGGCCCAGCGCAATAGGCGCGGCCAGCGCATCGGCAGTCGTCGCAATTGGTAGCTGTCGCCAACGGGCATAGAGCACTGCTGCCACTAGGCCAGCTAATGCACCCACGCCGGCCGGTAGCGGGTGGTGAATCATCGCCAACGCCAGCATCCAGCGAGGATGGCTGCGCAGATCGCTTAGGTTGACGAGGATCAGCAAAAGCCGAGAGGACGCCAGCGCGGCAAAAACGGCTATGACGGAAAGGTTCCAGACCTGGTTCGGATTCACTCCCGCAATCTGCGCCGTGCGCTGCGCCAGAAACAGCGCCAGCAGCACTCCGAGCGCAGCCATTACTCCGTATGCGGGAATGAGAATTGCGCCGAAGTGGAAGAGGACGGGATGCACGGGGAGTGGGGCCTAGCGGAGACAGATGGGAGAAGCGGCAAACGATGCGCAGCGGCCAAGAACCACGGCAGTGCCCTCCCGCGAAGTCTCTATCTGGATTGCGCCGCTGACGGCTGCGCGGGGTCTTGCGGTGGAACTGTTTGCGATTGCGGGGATCGCGCGGGAATGGCGGCGCCAGCGGGCATGGGGATATTGATCTCAAAGCGCGGCATTGTAAAGGTCAGGGCGCGCGACACGCGATTCTTCCGTTCTGCCATGAGAGCCTCCGCAGGCCTATTCTACACCATAGACAGCTTTGAAGTATATTTCAGCTTCTTGCTTGGCGTGTGCCAGCAAGGTGTCATCCGTTGGCAATCCATCCGGGAAATTGCGCCGCAGGGCTTCATGCTGAATTTTTCTAAGCTGATGCACCCGCTTCATGATTTCGTTGTCCGAATACTGGCCAGAGAAGATGTTCTCCCACTCCAACTGCACATCGATAAACAGAGCATCGAGCGTTATCGTGTGTTCGCCCGCAGCCTTGTGTTCTTTGGTGAAAGGAAAAACCTCCTTCAGTGCATCCGCAAGCTGAGAGAGCGCGATGATGGCTCCCCATACGAATGCATATTGCTTCCAGATGGCCCAGGCAGCGATACCGCCGCAGGATGCAATCGCCTTGAGTGTCCCCAGAGCAGCCACCCTTTTGCCAAGGAAGTCCCTGTAGAAGCGGATATATAGGGCATTTGCCTTGAGATTCATCATCTCAATCCAATACTGCTGTTGCTGGCGATGGGGGTCGGGAGCGAGTCCTGCCGCACTCATATTTCGATCTATCCCTTCCGGCTAAGCTTACTGTTGCTGAATCGCGCCGCAGCAAGTGTACTCCTGAAGGTAGAATCCGGCCCACTGGGCCGTGAGCAATGCGCTGGTGAACCCGTCCTTCGACGGTGGAGCTCTCCGCGGTTCATTAGGCATTCCGGACTGGCGGACACGGCAC
>CAZHKN010000049.1:0-21520 GCA_964532725.1 uncultured Occallatibacter sp. | reverse complement strand
GAACGCGGCCAACAGCGCATCGGCCTGCTTGTGCAGCTCGGGAAGGCCGGCCAGACGGGTGTCAACCTCTTCGAGCGCGGAGTTCACAGCCTCCGCATCGGTGTCGGCAGCCTTCAAGGACGAGGCATCCTGAAGCACCACCGCGTCGCCGTAGTGCTTCTTCATGCGCTCGAAGGCCGCTTCCGCCTCCTGCATGCGCAACGCTGCCGGAAAGAGAGAAGTCGAAATCTGCGCCATCCGGCTGTGGGTCGATGTGGCGGAGATCTGCACCATCCCCAATATCAGCAGATAGCCGCCACATAGAATCGCCAGGATTCCAAGGATTCGCGTTTTGATCATCATATTCGCAAACATAGCTTTCACCTGACCGTCAGAACTTTTACGCCTTCGTGTGGGGTTGCCTTGCTGATGTAGCCGACTGCGCCTGCGTTGTGCGCTACAAACTCCACTACCGCCGCGTCGCTATCCAAGCTCTTGGGCATCGATGCCTGCCCGGAAAAGACCAGGCTCCGCCAGCTTGCCTTGAAGGCCGTATCGTTTTTGCCTACATAGGCTGAGAGAAATTCATCATTGGCCGCGCCGCCCTTCAGCAAAACAGGGGTTACCTGGGAACCATCCTTGAAACTGGATGCCGCGCCGGTGAAGACATCGCGAATGTCGCTCTTGGCCACATCCGATGACTTCACGCTGGGATTGGCGATTATGACCACTTGCGCTTGCGTATCAACGGCGAAAAGCGACGCGGACGCTACAAGCAAGAATGCATACACAATCTTTTTCATTGCAATTTTCTCCTTTCGTCCGCGTTAGAAGCTCACGCCGATTTTCAGAACGGTGAGTTTGGTGTTTGGCTGGAGGCCGTTGGGGTTCAAATCCGCGTCAAAGCCAACCGCCGTGCCGTCGATGACGTGCTCTTCGGCCTTGGCGTAGAGGAATTGGTTGAAGTCGTAACGTCCGGAGATTACCCAATCTTTGAAGTAACGCGCTGGACCCTGGGCGGTCTGGACATCGAAATACTGAGTCGCATAAACTCCGGCGGACAGCTTGTCTGTCACCTTATAGCTGGCCATTCCGTACCATGACCGAATGTCGTATCTGTCCGGCACCGGGGAAAGCCCTTGCAGCACCAGGCTTCCATCCTGGCGCTCATATTCGGCGGCCACCATGAAGCGATTCTTCTCATAGCGGCCGAAGAAGTTTGGCGTGTTACTTGTGCTAAGGACGAGAGTCCCTGGAGTGGTAATGGTCACACCCTGGCTCGGACCTGCGGGCACAACATATGTGTCGACCAATCGCCCGCTTGACGCGTTAACCCGGGACAATGATGCACCAAGCATAAGGCCGGAGATTGGAGTCTTCCAATGAAGGGCAGCCCCTGAATTGATTTCGTTAACCCCATCGGGGAAAGCAATTCCTTCTTCCCGGAAGGTAATCCAGTAGCCGTCATCGGCTCCGATAACCGACTCACCGCCCCATCCCCGGTATTCGAGTTTGCCAGCTTTTGCGCCCAGCTTGAGAGTGCCATAGACGACGCCTCCGTAGTCCGCCAGTATTGAATTGCGGCTGGTAATCGGGTAATTTCCTTGAGGCAGCAGAGACCACATATACGAGGGATCGATATCCTGCGTCTCGTTGAACAGGCCAGAGGGAACCTTCACCTTACCGAAGCGTACGCCAAATTTCTCGTTAGCCTTGTAATCTGCCGCCGCCCAGTCCAACGTGATGGCGTTGCCGAAGTTTCCCAGCAGAAAATATCTGCCCTGCACACCAATGCGTAGCTTGGGGGTCGGTTGCGCGCTGATATTCACCACCGCCTCGGTCCACGCCGGACTGCCGTCGCTCGAACTGGTGGTAAAAATATTGTTCTGCGTGGTGTACAGAAATCCCTGCGTCGCATAGCCGTGGATCTGTATGTTCAGATCTTCCAGGCTCTGCGCCATGACTGGAATTCCTCCCAAAGCCAATACCACTGCGCCAATCAAAAGTCCTTTCATCGATTCTCTCCTCCCAGATTTTCCGCGCACATTTCTGTACGTCACTCACGGCCCGCATTCCGCTGGCCAAGCCATCCTGCCGAATACGGCATCCAACGTCTTGGGCTGCGGCCATCCTGCGCATCGTGCCGCACAATCGCATAGCACCGCTCTTGCTGCTTCCATCGGCGCTAACGCCTGCTCCATGAGCGAAGAGTGCGCGGCAAAGGGCGTAATCATGTTGAAAGACACGGGATTTTCCCACTGGGGAACTGTTCTTATGTGGGAAGGCTGTCTGCGGCACTGTTTCGCTTGAACGATTGGCGCGTATCTATTCGTCTGTAAAGAAACGGTGGCCGTGCCGCTGAATCGAAGACTATATTCGAAAATTAGATAACACTAACAATGCGGATCGTGATGCATGTAAGAGGTGCGGCAACATCTACGACACAAACAAAGGGCCGGGATGCAGTCGCATTCCCAGCCCCTGAGTTAAATCCGAGATGTTACTTGCCCGTACCCTCGGTGAGGGTAACAATCCGGTCAACTCCCGGCACAGTGAACTTCTCTACCTTACCGCTTGGCCAATGGATCTCGATTTCGTCCACCGTAGTCGCCGGCCCCAACCCGAAATGCGGCCTGGGATCATTGGTCGAAAGATAACTGCCGCCGCTCAGTACATCGGCTCGCTGTCTCATCCCGTTGGCGGTGAGATAGACCGTCGCCCCAATTGCATCGCGCGGCGATTTCGCTCCGCCCACCAGCTTTAACTCCAGCCAATGATTCTTATCCGGCGAAACATTGCGCAGAAGCACCGGGTGACCGTCTTCGACATTGATCACCGCGTCCAGCTTGCCATCGTTGAATAGATCGCCAACGGCCATGCCACGCCCGGCAATCACATCCGCAAGGCCGGTGCCTTCTACCGCCGGAATATTCTTAAACTTCTTGCCGCCGAGGTTATGGAAGAGCAGCGGGCGCTGCGCCCAGCTTGTGCCCCAGGAATGCTTATCCACCTGCGGGTAAACGTGACCGTCGGCCATCAGCAGATCTTTCCATCCATCGTTGTCGTAGTCGATGAATGCGTCGCCCCAGCCGAGAAATGGCACCGATAGCTCTGCTATTCCTAACTCATAACTTATATCGGTAAAGTTGGCATCGCCCTCATTGCGATAGAAGGGCTTGTAATCATCCGAAAAAGTAGTGTTAAAGACATCGACCATGCCGTTGTTCTGGTAATCGCCGACGGCAATGCCCATCGAGGCAGTCTCCCGCCCGGATTCATTCAGCGCGTAGCCAGAGGCATAGCTATCGTCTTCGAAGGTTCCGTCACCCTTGTTTAGATACAAATAATTCGGCGTGGAGTCATCGGCGACCAGCAGGTCCGGCTTGCCGTCGTTGTTGATGTCTACAAAAACGGCGCTCAGACCGTAGTAACCGGGCTTGTCGGCCACGCCGGCTTTCTCGCTGACATCGGTAAATGTGCCGTCGCCGTTGTTATGGAAGAGGTGGTCCGGCTCGCCCTTCAATCCGCGCGGGCCGCAGTTGACCGGCTCGCCGCGGAAAGTACAGAAGGAATAGGAGACGCCGTTCTCGCCTCCGGTGGGCAGATTATTGCGGTCGAAGTGAACGTATCCGGCAACAAAAAGATCGAGCCGCCCGTCGCCATCATAATCGCCCCAGGTCGCGCCGCTCGACCAGTTGCCGAGAGTAATGCCTGCCTTCCCGCCAACATCGGTAAAGGTTCCGTCGTGGTTATTGTGGTAGAGGCGATTCTTTCCCCAGTTAGATACAAAGATATCCGGCCAGCCGTCGTTATCGTAGTCGGCAATAGCCACGCCAAAGCCCCAGCGGTCATTGGTCACGCCGGCCTTCGCGGCCACATCGGTAAATGTCCCGTCATGGTTGTTATGGAAGAGCGCGGCGTGGGGCGGCGTTTCCTTGCCGTCGAGCGCGTCGAAGGTCGAACCATTGACCACATAGATATCGAGCCAGCCATCGTTGTCGTAGTCGATCAGCCCCACGCCCGAGCCATCGGTCTCGATGATGTATTTCTTGTCAGACGTTCCCATCTTGTGGGTCCAGCGGGTCAATCCGGCCTTCTCCGAGATGTCTTCAAAGACAACCGGGCCGGTGGGCACAAAACCCCCGGCGGTGATCGGCCGTTTGTGCTCGTCGAGCTGGATAGCGTGTGGCGGGCCGGTATTGACGCCGCCCATTGATTGAGCAGGTAACGCTCCCGGTTGAGCCGCGTTTTGCGCAAGAGGAAGGGCGCCGGAAGCTGTGGCCTGAGCGGAAACAAGGCAGGGAAACCCTACCGCCAGCAGTCCGAGGAAAGTGGTCGCACGTAATGCCTGAACCATGCGTTTCAGTATAGGAGGCAGGATGGGGGCAAGTATCGACCTAAAGGTGGAGAAAAGTCTGGAGCAAGACCCTCTGGTAGATCTTTGAGTCTGCTCTTTGAAGATTTCTCTTGACATGAGTGAAGTGTATTAATAGACTAGACACTTAAATGAACCTGCGGATCAACTTTTCTTCCGGCGTACCGATCTATCAGCAATTGATGGAGCAGATCAAGCATGCCGTGGATACCGGCGCAAGCCGCGAAGGGGAGCAGTTGCCCACAATCCGGCAGATAGCCGAGGAGTTGGCGATGAACCCTAACACGGTGGCCCGAGCCTATCGCGAATTGGAGCGGGAAGGCGTCGTTGAGGTCCGGCATGGCTCAGGAGTATTCGTTGCGGGTTCAAGAGCGAATTCCTCGAAGACTGCTGAGATTTGCAAGGCCGGCGAGATTTTGCGGCCTGCCCTGATGAAAGCAAAAGCGCTCGGTCTCTCCGAGCCGGAACTGCGCCGAACATTCGAGGACGAACTTGCGCGGCTGATGGACGAAACAACCGCAGAGCGGAGACGCACATGAACGACATTGTTATCGCCACACACGGGCTTGCGAAGAGCTACAGTGGCAAGCCTGCCTTGCAGGGACTCGATATCGAGGTGCCGCGCGGGTCAATCTATGGCTTCTTGGGCCGCAACGGCGCCGGGAAAACAACAACGCTGAAGCTGCTATTGGGAATGCGTCGACCGGACGCAGGCGAAATCCGGCTCTTCGGCGATGTAATCACCTCGGAGTCCTCAGCCATTGCCGCGCGCCGCCGGCTGGGATTCGTAAGCGAAGACAAGGAACTGTACAACTACATGACCGTCGGCCAGATGATTCGGTTTACGCGTCCATTCTTTCCGCAATGGCGGCGCGACCTGGAAGAAAAATATCTCGAACTCTTCCAGTTGCCTCTGGAAAAGCCGGTTCCGAAGCTCTCCAAAGGAATGCGTACGCAATTGATGTTGCTGCTGGCGATGGCGCGCGGTGCTGAGCTGCTCCTCATGGATGAACCCACCAGCGGGTTGGACCCTGCGATGACAGAAGAAATTCTCAAGGAGCTTGCAGACCTGGCAGCGACCGATGGAACTACGATTTTCTTCTCATCGCACCAGTTAGCTGAGGTGGAACAAATCTGCGACCGCGTTTGCATCCTCGATGAAGGGCAAGTGGTCATCGACGGCGTGCTCGACGATCTGAAATCGCAATACAAGCGAATCCTACTGGTCTTCGATCAAGAGCCGCCTCCGGAACTTTCTACCTTGCCGGACATTGATCATTTACGCCGGCATGGCCGAACGGCATCTCTGCTCGCACATCTCAATGTTGACGCACTGTTGAATCGGCTACGCGCGCTTGGCGCAAGCTCGGTTGAAGTTCGGCCTATAACACTCAAGGAATTGTTTCTGGATCACGTGAGGGGGAAGTGATGCTTTGGTTCAAAGCTTGGCTTGAAATACGTTGGCGCTTTGCTTTTCTGGTTGGATCAACACTGCTGATCTGGCTTACGCCTTTCTGGATGCCCTCCACAGGAGTATCGCCGGCAGCAATCGCATCGCGTCTGTGGATGGGGACTCATCTGGGCACGGTCTTTCTCTACATCTTTTCGGCCATTTATCTTGCAGGCTCGGGCATCAACAGCCAAACTCTCTACGGCGCAACATCGGGCTTTCATGGCTCAATGCTCTTCACGCTCTCTCTTCCGGTATCGCGCCGGCGGTTGCTTTTTACGCGTGCCGGCCTGGGCGCGGTTCTTACATGCATCCTGATTCTAATCATGGCGAGCTACACCCTGTATCTCTCTCCGGGACCGGTGAACGCACTGCAGGCATTCACATACATTGCGCGCGTTATCCTGTGCGACCTGCCAATTTATGCTATTGCTGTGTTGCTGGCCTGCCTGCTCGACGAAATATGGCATTTTATAGGCGATTCTTTCATTTGGACCATAGTGTTTCTATTGCAATCCAGATTCGATGCGATCTCACGCCTCAGCCCGCTGCGCGCTTTGAGCCTGATCTGCTATCCGGTCACGTCGCCGATGCCCTGGGCCGCGATCGCGGCATCTGTGGTCATGGCCGGTGCCGCACTTGCCTTGTCCGTTTGGGTGCTCAAACGCAAAGAATATTGATTCTCTCTGCGATGGCGGTAAACCATTCAATAACGCAAGGCCCAACCGCGCCTCATTGATTGATGATCTTCAGTTCAGTGAACGGGGCGGACGAGCGCGGCGGGCGGGCGAATCGCTGCGCGGCCATCTCCGCGATCAGCGCGGTATCCAGAACATCAATCATCGCCTGCTGCGCCCGCACCCAAACCGGGTGCGCAGGGCACGATGCCTCGCGCGCGCAAAGCTCCCCTGAGGTTAGGCAAAGATTCAAATTGAGCGGCCCGTCGATGGCTTCGATGACCTCGCGCATCGAGGCTGCGCGCCCGCGCAGCAAAATCGCAAAGCCTCCGGAATGGCCCCGCCGCGAGGTGATCAAGTCCGCGCGAGAAAGCGCCTGCAGCACTTTGGAAAGAAAGCTCTCCGGGGTTCCGGTGGCCGCGGCCAGCGCGGGCAGCAACACGCGTTCCTCCGCGGGCAAAGACGCGAGGTAGACCATCACGCGCACCGCGTAATCGGCCGCGCGCGTCAGTTGCATCGACGAATTGGCTCGTTTGGCGCCTTCGCTCCGTCGCACAGTTTCCATCCGCAAGGTGCGCGGGCCGTTCAGGGGCTTCCTGCTGCCGGCCAACGTAAAAACCTTGTCAGCAGCGTAGCCCAGCGAGTCACAAAGTGGTGTGTTTTAGGTCACAGACCCTCGTGCCGGGAAAAAGTAGGGTATGGCTTGAAATGAAATTGGAGATAAATGGTCCAAAATGCCTGTCAAGTCTCTGCTTTCAAGCAAAAAGTTGTGCGGAAATGGGACGCTGCCTGTGACAACAGCATATCTGGCACTCCCCATCAAGGCTTTGGCGGATTTTGCCCCGTTCTGGTTTTGCCCAAGATTTATGATTGCCCCGGCTGTTGGTCATTGCCGTTCGCACCCTCTGCGGAGAGTGAAAGGAAGATGCAGAACATCATGCAAGCATTTCCCGCTGTAGATCCAATCCCCTTGCCGGCGCCGATATGGCTCTTCAAGCTGCTGCATATCGTTACGCTGTCGCTGCATTTTGTCGCTGTTGAGATGCTGCTGGGTGGCCTGTTATTGGCTGTAATCCTCAGCCTCTTCAGCGGTTCGTCGCGTGTGGTAGCGCGGGCGCTGGCTCGCAGGCTTACTGTAGTGATGACCTACGTGATCAACCTGGGCGTTCCGCCGCTGCTCTTTGCGCAGGTGCTCTATGGCCGCGCCCTCTACACCAGCAGTGTGCTGATCGGCCTCTACTGGATCTCGATCATCGTCATCCTCACCATCACTTACTGGCTGCTTTACCGCTTCACTGCGCGACTCGAAGCCGGCAAATCTGCTTGGTGGGTGGGGCTTTCGGCGTGGGTGATGGCAGGCTTCATCGCCCGGCTGCTCTCAACCAATATGACATTGATGCTGCGCCCCGAGGTCTGGCGGCAGATGTACTCCGCCTCGGCGGCGGGTGCGTATTTGCCCACCGGCGACCCCACGCTAACCCCGCGCTGGCTGCTGATGCTGGCCGGCGGCTTCTTCATCGGCGGCCTGTGGCTGGTCTATCTCAGCAGTCGCTCGACCTTCACGGCAGACGAAAAGAAGTTCCTCTCGGGACTCGGCGGCAAGCTGGCCGCATTCTGTGGTGTGGTGTACCTAGCCGCCGGATTGTGGGCCGCCAACGTACAGCCGAATGCGGTGAAGATAGGCTTTGCCACGCACCCCCTCTACAAATACTTCGGTCTCGCCGGTTATGGATGGCTGGCGCTGGTCGCTATCGCCATCATCCTCGGCCTAGTCGCTGGCTTCGGCAAAATCTTCGCCGCGTGGCTCGGCTGGACGGTCGTCTTGGTAGCAGTCCTCACTGAGATCACATTCACTGTCTATCGCGACGGTGTGCGCGACCTCACCCTGCTCAGCAAAGGCTATGACGTGTGGGATCGAGTCGTAGTCACCAACTGGAGCGTCGTCGGCATCTTCCTGGTCCTCTTTGTCGCGGGATTGGGCGTCATTGGCTGGCTGATCTCCGTGGTCGCAGGCGCACAAAAAACCATGGAGGGCGCGGCCTAACTCTGCCGGACAAATACCATGAGCCAAGAAAAAGTGATTTCACCCAATATTGTGGAAGATCCCGGCGAGCAGACTACGCGGCGCGCCTTTTTAACCGCGGCCGGCGCGGCGGGGCTGCTCTATACCGCGGCCCTCGCCTACCCCATCTACCGTTACCTGGCCTCGCCGGAAGAGATGGCAATGAATGCGACCGCCGTCACCGAGGTCACGCTCAAGGACGCGCAGAAGCTCCCGCTCGGCTCGGTCTTGATGTTCAAATTCGGCAGCGCCCCGGCGATGCTGATTCATCACCAGGACGGCCGCTGGGTTTCGTTGACCGCCGTCTGTACGCATCTCGGCTGCACGGTGCAATACGAGCCGCAGGCCGACCGCATTCATTGCGCCTGCCACGGCGGCGTCTACGACCCGTACACCGGCGCCAACGTCAGCGGCCCGCCGCCCAAGCCGCTCAAGCTCTTCAAAGTTGCAGTCAACGACACCGGCGTCGAGGTCTCCCGCGCGTAAAGCAAAAGGATAACTGGCATGAGTTCAAAGACCATCACTACCTCCGTATACGATTGGGTTGACGAGCGGCTCGGCCTCACTGAGCTGGCAGCCTTTGCGCGCCACAAAACCGTCCCCGTTCACGCGCAGTCCTTCTGGTATTACTGGGGCGGCATTTCGCTCTTTCTCTTTCTGGTGCAGTGCTTCACCGGCGTTCTGCTCTTGGTCTACTACCGGCCCGGCGCGGATGCCTTCGAGTCCGTCCGCCAGATCACCTTCGTGATGCACTTCGGCTGGCTCATCCGTTCGGCCCACTCCTGGTCGGCCAACCTGATGATCTTCGCCATCCTGGTACACATGTTCTCGGTCTACTTTATGAAGGCTTACCGCAAGCCCCGCGAGTTCGGCTGGCTCAGCGGCATGGCGCTTCTGGGAATCGCTTCGGTATTCGGCTTCAGCGGCTATCTGCTGCCCATGGACGAGCTGAGCTACTTTGCCACCAAGGTCGGCCTGGAGATTCCCAACGCCATTCCTTACGTCGGCCCGCTCGTTGCCGGCATGTTGCGTGGCGGCCCCGAAGTTACAGAATTCACCGTCCAGCGCTTCTTCGCGCTCCACGTCGTAGTGCTGCCCGCGTTGTTCCTGCCACTGCTCGGCTTCCATCTCTGGCTGGTGCAGCGTCACGGCAACGCCGTTCCACCGTCGGTTGAAGCGTTGCCCCCAGAAGAGCGCAAAGCAATGCCTTTCATGCCCAACTTCCTGCGCAAGGATCTAGCGATGTGGCTGATCTCGCTCAACATTCTCGCGCTCTTGGCCTCGGTCTTTCCCTGGTCCCTGGGCAAAGCCTTTGATCCGTTGGCGCCCGCACCGGTCGGCATTCACCCCGAGTGGTATTTCATGAGTCCCTTTGAGATGCTCAAGGTTCTCGGCGGCATTCTTCCCGGCGAGGCAGGCGAGATCGCCGGCATTCTTCTCTTCACGCTCGGCATCACGCTCTGGCTCTTGATTCCCTTCTACGACACGAAGCGGGAATCCGGCCAACGTGCCCGCGCAGCGCACTATTTTGGGCTGATCGCAGTCATTCTGCTCCTGTCCACCACGGTCATCGGCTATTGGGTGATTCGGTAACAGTGGACAGATGGCAGTGAACAGTGGACAGAAACGATCAACGGCATTCAACCAAGTCTCGGGTGGTCAAATGAGCAAACCGATAGTCCAGTCCTTTCGCGATCTTCAAGTCTGGCAAAGGTCAATGGAATTGACAGTTGCGATCTATCGGCTTACCGGAGGCTTCCCGCGCGAGGAGATTTTCGGACTCACCAGCCAGTTGAGGAGATCATCAGTTTCAATCCCAAGCAATATAGCCGAAGGTCAAGGAAGATTGAACACTCGCGAGTTTAGGCAGTTTCTAGGTATCGCGCGCGGATCAAATTGTGAGTTGCAAACGCAATTGGCAATTGCCCGCGCATTGGGCCTGGGAGATTCCAAATTTCTCGACCAGGCGGAGAGCCTTTCGCACGAGGTCGGCAAAATGCTCTTCACCATGTTGAAAGGGCTGAAGACCGAAGCCAGTTGACCGCTGTCATCTGTCCGCTGTCCACTGTTCACTGGAGTTACAAATGAACTATCCATTCTGGGACATTCCGCATCTCGGGTCGGGCTGGGTGATCGGCCTGATCGCCATCTATCATGTGATGATCTCGCAGTTCGCCGTCGGCGGAGGGCTTTACCTGCCGATGGCCGAGCGCAAAGCCATGCGCATGACCGACCCCAAGCTGCGCGCCGACTGGATGGCGCAACTGGCCAGCCACTCCAAATTCTTCCTCATCGTCACGGCGGTCTTTGGCACGGTCAGCGGCGTTGGCATCTGGTTCGCCATCGGACTCACCCACCCCGAGGCCACCAGCACGCTCATTCATAACTTCGTCTTCGGCTGGGCCATCGAGTGGGTCTTCTTCATGATCGAGTTGTCCACCATCGCCGTCTACTACAGCACCTGGGGCAAGATCGACGAAAAGTTGCACCTCACCGTCGGCTGGGTCTACGCAGTCGCGTCAGCCTTCACGCTCATCATCATCAACGGCATTCTCTCCTTCATGCTCACGCCCGGCGATACCTGGATCGGTGTTGCCGGAACCGGACAGGAAGCCAGCAAATTCTGGAACGCCTTCTTCAACCCCACTTACTGGCCGAGCCTCTTGTTGCGCTGCTGTGTCTGCGCTTCGCTGGCCGGTGTCTGGGCGCTCATTACCGCCAGCCGCATCGACGGCGACAAGCAGCCTGAGCTTAAGACAAGCCTGGTAAAGTGGAGCGTCAAATGGCTCGTTCCGTCCTTCGTCGCCATGCCCTTCCTGATGATCTGGTATTACCTGATGGTTCCCGCATCGCAGCAGGCATTGCTCACGCTGGGCATTGACACCATCAACGCCGGAACCTTCTCCGCCGTCACCCGCATGGCTCTGGTCATCATTGTCACCTCGGCTACCATCATCGGCGTCGCTTATTTCCTCGCATACCGTAGCCCGTTGGACTTCAATCCCTCGCACGCCATGGCAGTGCTGCTGCTGGCGCTCATCGCTACCGGAGCCGGAGAATACTCCCGCGAGATGCTGCGCAAACCCTACGTTATTGGCCGCTGGATGTACTCGAACGGCGTCCGCGTTCCGTATGTGGCCCGCATCAATCAGGAAGGCTACCTGACTCAATTCGCTTACATGGACAAGACATGCCCTGCAATTCCCTGCGCCGTCCCCGCTCACTCCGATTGGGTCTGGAACGGCGACGGCACCGTACCACCCAGCAGCTACTCCCGTGGCGAAGCCATCTTCCGCGGCGAGTGCGCCTCCTGCCATACCCTCGAAGGCTATCGTCCCATCAAGGTGCTGTTAGCCGGGCGCGACCGCCAGAATATCGGTAACTTCATCACCATGCTCCACGACTACAAGCCCGACTCGCCGTATCGCCACTTCATGCCGCCAATGGTCGGCACCCAGCAGGACATCAACGACCTCACGGATTACCTGAACGCGCAGGTAAATCCGCCGTCGTCAGAAAAGAGCACACTGACTGCGCAGAAGTAGCTCCACCGATCAACACTGGAAGAGCTTTAACGGCCCTCACGACGTGAGACACTTGAAGCTCTTCCAGCGCATCACAGGTTCATCTCGCAGCCATCCTTCAAGCGGCGCGCTCGGCCCTCTTCGGGCTCCCCATCACATACGGCTTGATCCAATCGCGCACACGGGCGGTGTTCTTCTCAAAGACCTCATAGATCAGTTGCGCGTAGAGCACAATCGCCGCCAGCACTCCCGCGCTCACCAGCAAGACCGACACGCTGGGTATCGCACGCGGTAACTGGAACCAGGCCTTGAAAAAAAGCAACACAGGAACATGAATCAGGTAAAGGGTGTAAGAGCTGTGCGCCGATCTTTGCGCGATCCAGGCATAAGCGCCGGGCACGGGAGCGGTGGCGCAGTGCAGCGTGACCCAGATCAGCAACGTAACAATCGCGCCGAGCGCCAGATCGCTGCCCAGGCCCGGCCGGGTCTTAGCAAACGCCAGGCCGGCGGCAAGCAGGCCCAAAACAGTGACGATAGCGCTGTCGCGCAGCCACGGCCCGAGTGCTGGCAGGCGCGGCAGGTACGGTATCAATACTCCCATCAGCCAGGGTATGCCCAGCAATGCAATGGAAGGACCAACAAACCATACCAGCGCCAGCACTGCCGCGCCGTAGCCTGCGCGCGCCAGCCAGGATTTCTTCCTGCCGTCCAGCGTAAGAATCATCATCGGGAAGACGATGTAATACCAAAACTCGTTGCACAGGCTCCACAGTGGGCCGTTCGACCCGAATGTGGGAACACGCTTCCCGGCCATTCCCGGCAAGGCAATCCCTTGGAGAAAGAGGCCGTTGGCCGCCAGAGTTGGCAGCGACAATGTGGAGTGAACATCTGCGTTGAAGGTATGCCCGCCCGCATGGCCGCTGTATAGAGCGTCCGAGCCTGCCACATGCATGCCCGCCCAGTCCGCGGCTCCGCCCAGCAGCAGAGCCGGAAGCAGCACGATGTAAAGCCGGGTCAGGCGCGTCAATAAATAGCCACGCCACGTCCAGCGTCCAGAGCCTACTGCTCGAAGAACGCTGCCGCCCACCAGGTAACCGCTCATCACAAAAAACACAATAACCCACTGGTGTCCCAAGCCAGTGGCGAGATATGCAACAGCAGTGAAGGGATCGTGACGCCCCAGTTCCGGATAGTCCACGAAAAAAACGTCGCGCCAGTGGTTGAGTAAGACGGAAAAAGCAGCAAACCCGCGTAAAGCATCGAGATGGATTGAAGGACTGCCCTTCGGAGTTCCCAGGCCCCGCATAGCTTCTGGACCAACCCCTCGCCCGCCTTCAGATGTGATCATCGGAGATCGTCTCCACGGATACTCGGCTTTTGTATTACTGCCTGGGGAAAATAGGAACACAAGAAACCTGGCTGCTTCAAATCCTCAGCTCATCAAGGGCGCCTCTTCCTTTGACTCTCAATCTCGAAAGCCGCCACGCGGGGAACTCCAGCGGCACGCCGCGCCCAATCACACCACAATGCAGCATGGAGACCGGAACCAGCCAAACCTGAATCAGCGGTCCTTCACTGGGTTCCACAGCACAGTTTCGGCACGTGGTTTGAGTCAGAGGAATCTACATCTTGATCATATACGGAGATGGAATTGCCGCACGGAATTCAGCGTGTTTTCTCCGCTGCCCTGCGCCCTCTATACTTGCGCTGCAAGGGGGCTGGATGGCTACGCAGCGCAGTTGGAAAGACGCCGATGGGGATGCCGCGATGCGGGAGTTTCTGCTCGTGCCACCGCCGCGCCGCGCCGCGATCCGCGAGTTGATGAAGGAGATTCTCTCGCCCGATCTCTTTACCCGCCGTTGCGCAGCCGACCTCGCGCGACGCGTCAGCGCCCGCGAACCGGGCATCCTCAGCAGGTATGCCGATCTGCTCATCGACCTCATTACAGAAATTCCGCTCGATCAATGGCAGGCGCGAGGCTATATTGCGCTTGCTGCGGCGAACAATGCGATAACCCGCCGGCAGCGCATGAGTCTCGTAGTGCCGGTGCGCGCTCTGCTCGAAGATGAGCGCATAGCAATTCGCGCCATCTCGTTGGAGGCCTTCGCGATCCTCGCTATCGCCGAGGCGGAGTTGCGCGACGAAGCTATGCTCCTGCTGGAAAGCGCTCGGCACGACAAAACTCCCGCCCTGCGCAGCCGCGCGCGAAGGATGATCCCGCAGCTTGCCGCTGCGATGAAATAGCGCATGAGAATCGCCCGCGGAAACTTCTGCGGGCGATGGTGAACTGTCATTGCGTTCGGAAGACGCCTTCAGGTGAGTCAGGTTACGGTTTTTTCGGGGCGGCATCAGCTTTCGGCGTCAACGGACCCCAGGGCAACACCACCGACGGCAGGCAACCCGGACCCTCTGCAGACACCTTCAGCTTGCCTTCCGTCTTGCCGGGCACATAGGGAAGCGCAGCAATAGCGGCGTGGCCATCCGCGTTGGTCGTCAGAACCTGGTTGACTGCTGGGGCATTCCCCGACTCAATCACCACTGGAATCTTCGCCCTTGCCGGAAATCCATCAATATCGATAATCACGGCAGTCGCGTCCGGCTGCGAGATTCTCACCTCAATCCGGCATCCTTCTTCAAGCGCGGAGAGTGGATGCGGAACCAGCGTGCCATAGACCTGCAACTGCCCATCCCGGCTGGAGAAGACATAACGCATCGGTTCTCCGGTAATGGTCACAGGCGATACTTCGACCTCATCCTCGGATTTCAAGCTCGACTCCTGCTCGGGGGCCGGCTTGTGCTTCATCAATAATCCCTGTGAATTCACATAAATATCGGTTGAGTTGTTGGAGAGATCGAGGGAAGACTTGTCTACCGGCCACGTATCCAGAGAAAAGATCTTGTGTTCCGGCGCGCCCTCCACAAGAACCCGGTACCGTGCCGGTGTACCCTCCGGTTGCGTTTCCTGCTCTTTGACCTTGTTGAATTCAATGTGCATTCCCGTAGGATTCAGGGCATCGGGTTTCTTATAATCCCACTTCGCCTGGCGATCGAGGAGATTGATTAAATCCTTTGAAGGCTCGGCCTGGCCGGGAAAGAGCGCAAAGTCGATTTCCTCATTGCCTTTGTTCAGATACTTCATGACATCCTTCTTCTTCGAGGATTGTCCGTAGCAAAAGAACGGGGATGCGCAGAGGAGGCAGAATAGCAAAGAGGCAAAGACACGAATTTTAGCCATACCCCAGTGTCCCTTATCTCCACGCCCCAAGGCAACCCATTCTGAGGAAGACCGCTCACTTTTAACCGGCGCATCGATCACTTGGGTAACTGGTTCAGCAGCTTGCCGGCGCGGCGAAACCACGGCCTTTCCCGTCTGCGCAGGTAGCCGGGCATGGTTGGCTTCTTGGCCAGCACCATCTGCGCCCAGGTGCGCGCTTCGGCATTGTGCCCCTCGGAGGCCAGCAAGTCGGCGAAATTTAGGTAAGTCTCTGAAAGAGTAGAGGTAATAACCGTCTTCCGGAAAAGCGCTTCAGCCTTCTCTTTCTGCCCGGAAAGCGCATAGGCCTGGGCCAGCAAGCCGGCGGCGCGGCGGAAATCGTAATCCGGCTCTTTGCCGACGACGCGTTCCAGATCCGGCAGCGCGGCTGCGGCATCGCCCATCAACACGGCACAGACCCCGCGCCGGTAAAAGGTGTCCAGGGTATCGACGCGCGCGGCGATAGCTTTGTCAAAAGCCGCGCGCGCCTGCGGCAGCTTGCCGTCGTCCAGGTACAGGTTTCCCAGCTCTTCGTAGTTGCCGCCGGAAGGATTGTCGAGGATCGCAACCCGGAGCTGGCCGATCCGCTTGCGCCGGGGAAAAACCTTGAATCCCTGGCCCACCAGTCCAATATCCGGCAGCGCTTCGGCGAAGAGATAGATGAGCGCGCCAGGCGGGCCGAGGAAAATGATGAGATAAAGCCAATAGTTGTCCGGCCGCCTCCGGATAAAGTGGAGGACCGCCAGCCCCTGGAGGATCAGGCCCCAGGGATAGAACAGGTGAGCAAAAAATCCCATTGGATTGTCTTTCCGGTCAGCGTTGGGAGGGGGTCCCGGTCCGGCTGAAATTTGAGTACTCAGGCTGCGACCATGTTACTACGGCAGGCGGGCTGCGCTCGACCGGCAATTAACCAGATGACTTGCATCGTGTACACAGGTACCGGGAACACTTTGCGCGGTACGCGCCGCAGATCGCGTTTCACGACTAATCTGCCAACGGAGCCGTCAACGCTTCACATAGCCGAGCTTGCCACTCAGCTTTTGCCCTGGAGCAAGGTAGAGTAGTTGGTCCGGTTGGTCGTCTGTAAAAGCGACAGCCCCGGCAAAGCTGAAGAATCCGAAAGCGACGATGCCTGTGGCCACGGCGCAAAGAGGGCAAATAGGGGCTAGAACGATAGTGCCCCAGATCGCCGCACCCAGACCGCCGTTGAGTTCAATCATCAATTCGCGCCTCAAGTCCTCGTCACCGGGAAGGATGAGGGCAGCGACTTGCTGCGGCAGGTACGTGCGCGGACTTCCGATGGCGCGGGAGCAGACGAGCTTTTCATCGGTGAAGGACCGGATGTGACAAGTTTGCCGGCGGTCAGGCTGGTCAACGGTGACGACGAAGAGCTTGTCCTTGGAAGAGCCAGCCGACTGTGCGAGCGACCAGATGTCTGTGGTGCTGGAGGCAGGAATATCGACTGCTGAATCCGAGGATTGGGTGAGGGCGAAGGTTGACGAAGCAAGGGTGATAACAAAGAGAGTGAGGATGCTGCGGAAAGTTCGCCCGGGCATGAATGACCTCCTGAGGTGCACTGCGTAGACAGTACCTGAAGGTGAGCGCACGGTAGGCCTAGCTTGTGACACTTCCGCAAGTGTCACAGGCAGCGTTCGCGCGGTACGCGCCGCAGATCGCGTCTCTCGACTAACCTGGGTACCCGGCACACTTGATACGAAGGTACCGGTCGATACCTTCATCCAATTGTTTTGCGCCCCTCATCTCTGGCTTAATCGCAACGTTGCAGATGCGCGTCATATCTGGCTTGGAAAAATCTCTTTGTGAAGGAGAACACACGATGCCTGAACTATCGGTGAGCTTGCCGTGGATTGGCGGGCGGTGCGGAGGGGATGGCCGCGGGTCGCTAAAACACAAGTTGATGCTTTGTGCGATGGGTGCAATGCTTGGCGCTTTGCTTCAAGGCTGCTCGGCAGGCAAACAGCCTTCCCAGGACGAGACCAACCTGGCCAACGCGGCGAAAGACGTTACTATTCCATTGGAGGCGGGCAAGATGCAGAACCCGCTGCCTGAGACGGATGAGGTCGTGAGCCAGGGCCAGGAAGTCTTTCTTGGATCTTGCGCCGAATGCCACGGTGCGGATGCGCGCGGAGACACGAACGTGGGGCGCAGCATGGCCCCGCCTGCGATGGACCTAGGCTCGGCGCACGTGCAGCACTGGAGCGACGCGGAACTGTTTTGGATCATACAGAACGGAGTTCGCCTCACCGGCATGCCAGCCTGGAAGTCGGGCATTTCCGATAGCGACACCTGGAAGCTTGCGCGATACATCCACAGCATTCCCAGCCACAACGCTGCCTCCGCCTTCACAGCAGTCCCGTCACAGCCACAGGCCGTCCATTCCACGCAGGACAAATACGCTCTAAAAATACAAAATGGCCTAGCGTTCTCTGAGGTCAAGGGATACGAAAGCTGGCCGGTGATCTCCATCAGCCATAACGGGGGTGCGGTCGCTGCGATCCTCGGGAATCCTGCGATGATCAACGCCTATAAGGCGGGCATACCGGGGAACGGCAAGCCATTTCCGGATGGCGCCAAGATGGTGAAGATCCACTGGAACGCGAAAGTGAATGCCGGTGAACCCGGTGCGCCGACGATTCCTGGCGCCCAGCATGACGTTGATTTAATGGTCAAGGACAGCAGGAGGTTCGCCGACAGCGGCGGATGGGGTTACGGCGTCTTCGAGTATGACGCGGCGACAGATACGTTCAGGCCCGGCAACTTGAAAGACAAGCCGCCGCAAGGCAACGACGCCAAGTGCGGGTACGCATGCCACACGGCAGTGAAGTCAGCTGATTACGTTTTCACGAGTTACGGGCACAGGTAAATCGGGAATCCGGATCTGGGACGCCGGGCAACGAGGAAAACGAGATCTAAGAGACCTATCGCGGCGACGTAGATGGATCTGCTGCCTGTGTGTTAGCTGTGTTCGCTGCATGTTTGTACTGTAACTGGAGAATCTCCAATTGGTACTGGCTCCGCGCCGGATATTTAAGCTTTGAGAGATTCTTCGGCAACTGCCGCAGAGCCAGTATGCGCCATGCCTCAGGCGCTTGCCACGGATCGAACCCCGCATCCGCCATCAGGGCCAGGGCCATGCGTCCGCGCTGCTCTTCCATCTTGCGAGAGAGCACAGCCGATGCAATCGTCTCGCCGGTTAAGGCCGCAGGAAACCCAACACCGATAGCTCCTGCCGCCTCGATCAATTCCATATCCAACTGGAGGCGCGCGTTCTGTTGCTGCAGATTCGCAGACACCCCGTCGGCCAGCACCGCGGCAAGCTGGCTGTCGTTCTGCATGCGCGCTACGACCGAGGCCGGGACCAGGACCAGCCCGTCGTCGCAACCCATGCCGGAGCGTATATGCTCCTCTTCGATGGCGTAGAACCGAAAGTGCATCTTCGCAGGGTCATCGTCGGGCAGATCGCGCTGATATTGCGGCACGACGCTCACGCCTACCCGCCGCACACGCTCTTGCAGTGCAGCGTTTTCCGGCACCGGATACCAACGAGTGCCGCACGCACCACCGGCATCCTCCATCCTGTACTTGACCTGATCGGTGCGAAAGCTGCCGTCGAAATCGATCATGCCTCCGTGCGGGAAGGTTGTTACCTGCGCTAGGGATACCTTGGGGTCTCGCTTGGGCTTGTGCAGCTTGGGCTTGATGAATTCGGCGGCGCTCAAAACAACCTCGCCCTGTTCGTTGCGAGTGCCTTGGTAGCGGACCCAGAGATTCGTATCAACCTGACTTGGCGAGGCCGGGGCTTTTAGGAACCGCACCGCAGTTCCGGTATTCATGCGCATCGTATATCCATCGGCGCGGAAGACAGGCGTAGCGCCCGTCGTGATCACACGATCGATAACAGCAAATCCGGAGATTTTCTGGCTGCCATCCTCGTGCGCTGGAGCCTGTGCGGCGGTGGAGTTCCACGCCGTCAGAACCCATGCGAGGGCAAAGAGAAATCGAGTTGCGCGAACGAGCAGGCGAGCGGGTACCATAGAAGATCCTGACATGGTGTCGAGGAAAGTATAGCCTAAGGTGCAGTTGATCCGCGCGGCTGTGCTCTGTCGCGCATGGATTCAAGCTATTGATTTGCTGGCGCGACTACTTGCGCAGAATTTTTTGGTACCACCTGCGGAAGAAAGGCTCGCGCGAATCGCGCATCCACTCGATATAGCATTGTGCGCCATCTCGTCCCCAGTTGTAGGTGTCGTTCCAATGACACTCAAGCCCGTGGGGAAGAAGAAGGTTTTCGTAGTCGGTGCAGGTTTTGAGCGCCAGATTCTGCTTCCGGCGAACTCCACGGTGGGCCATCTGCTTGTCCCATCTAGCGCTAGAAAGACCTGTGATCGCCGCATAGGGGCGGCGGTAGGAACGGCTCATGACAAACTCCTGTACGCAGTTGCGTAACTAGGTCATGGCAGGCTCCTCCTGTTTTCAGTTTACCTCGCTTTCCGCATTAGACCCTGCTCGTCTGGACCGAGAAAATTAGTTGCATTTTATATCTGAATAGATATAATCTATACATGAAGCCGGTCGAGTTCCTGGGCGATTCCTTGAAGGCGCTGAGTGCTTTCCCCAAGGATGCCCGTCAGGACGCAGGCCGCCAGCTTGCCAAGGTGCAACAGGGGAAGATGCCGGACAGTTTCAAGCCGATGCCTGATATAGGCAAGCGCGTTGAGGAGATTCGCGTCCGAGACGATTCAGGAATCTACCGGGTGATTTATACGGCCCGCCTGGCAGATGCAGTCTATGTCTTGCATGCTTTCCAGAAAAAGACGATGCAAACTTCCAAGCCGGATAAAGAGATCGCCAAGCGGCGGTTCAAGCAACTGATGCGAGGGGAACCATGAGCGACTTGAAACGGCAGAGATTCGCCAATGTATGGGATGCGATTGCGGAGAGCCCGGAAGAGTCCGCGAACCTGACCTTGCGGTCTGAACTGATGGACGAGATTGAGCAAATCATCCAGCAGAATGGCTGGACGCAGGCCCAGGCCGCGAAGCATTGCGGCGTTACGCAGCCGCGCATCAACGATCTGCTGCGCGGCCGCATTTCGCGGTTCTCGATTGATGCGCTCGTGAATATCGCCTCAGCGCTGGGGCGGCGCGTGACGGTCAAGTTTGAGGATGCGGCGTGAGGCGGGCGATTCGATCTCTTCCTCATGAATTGCGATGAACACGGATTCTAGAGTTGGCGATCTCGACTAACCCGGAAGGTTCCCAGGTTCCCAAATGCGAGGAACCTAGGGCACCCGCTACTGCGAGTTTCGCCGCGACGCGATCATCTCTGAGTGTGCTTCTCTCACGGACCTGTTGAATGTGTTGATCTTTTCCAAGAGTTCCGCTATATCCGCCCGCTTCGTGCGGAGAAGTTCTGCAACGCTGTCATAGAGTTCATCCGCCGCCCTCGCGGATGCCTGTCCCTTCGTTGAGGCAAGCGCAGAAAGTCTGCTGATTCGGTATTTATTCTCAACAAAAACTTCGAATGCATTGCTCATCTGCTTACCCCATTCCGCACTATTGGGGGACCTCCCGTCCTTGTCGGAGGTTATGAGGGAAGCATAGGTCACTATGCGCTCGACCGAAATCATGAGCGCATTCGCGGTATCAAAGAACAGATCTGCCCATTTCCGGCTGAAGTCGGAGTGGCGGGCAACTTCGGATTTGATCTGCTCCAGCCGGCGGACAAATACCCAGCCCAATCCAACGATCAAGCATTCGAGCACGATTTTTACAAGTTCAATGATTTGGCTGAATTGCATTAGTCACCCCGGTTCAAAAGGCCATAAGCAGTTTACCTCTGCTGGCATTCGAATTGCAGACGGCCTCTACCTTCCTGTGTGCCGACGACTAACTCGATACGGCTTAATTCCGTTACGCCGCGGTCAAGCGCAGTTCGACTTTTGATCCGGTGGCTTCGGCAAAGCGAAGCAGCGTCTTGGCACTAGGCAGGGTGCGGCCGCTTTCGAGCCGGGCGATCGCCGATTGGCTGGTGCCCATGCGCTCAGCAAGCTCAACTTGGGAGAGGCCTGCGCGGGCACGAGCGCGAATCAGCTCTGAGGCAATTGCAAACTCCTGCTCCAGCGCGTCGTATTCGCGCTTGACTTCTGGGTTAGCCAGCATTCTTGCCTTGAATACTTC
>CAZHKN010000048.1:0-21714 GCA_964532725.1 uncultured Occallatibacter sp. | reverse complement strand
CAGACCCTCTGCAGTCCGGCACGGCGCAGTGCGTGGATCAGATAAACGGCAATGGGTACGCGCAAAATTCTACAAATATTAACAGTACAGGAATTCTTTCCCCGAACGGCAGCAACAATCCAGCTTACAACGATACAGAGAATTTATCCCAACAGCAGCGCAACCCGAATTTGATGCAGCAGCAGAAATCTGCGCCTGAACCTCTGACCGAGTTCCAGAAGTTCATCGTCTCGACGACTGGGCAGATACTGCCAATCTATGGCGCTAGCCTGTTCAGCGCGGTGCCTTCGACTTTTTCGCCGCTGGAATTGACACCGGTTCCCCCTGATTACGTAATTGGACCGGGCGATGAGTTGCGCGTCCGCGTCTGGGGCCAAGTG
This sequence comes from uncultured Occallatibacter sp., assembly GCA_964532725.1. Lineage (GTDB taxonomy): Bacteria > Acidobacteriota > Terriglobia > Terriglobales > Acidobacteriaceae > Telmatobacter. Next base: position 21,334 of record CAZHKN010000048.1, on the reverse strand, counting down.
AGTTTCCAATCCAACCTTCGCGTAGACCGCTCCGGAGATATTTTTCTGCAGCAGGTAGGCCCAGTGCATGTCGCGGGCATCCCATTTTCTGCGCTGGATGAACATTTGCGCGCCGCGGTAGGGCGCGTCTATCGCAACTTTGATCTGACAGCGGACCTGGGTCAGATCCGCTCGATCCAGGTCTATGTTTCAGGCCAGGCACGGCGTCCGGGTGTATATACGGTGAGTTCGCTGAGCACTCTAGTTGACGCGCTCTTTGCCAGCGGAGGCCCATCTCTGCAAGGCTCGATCCGGCACATCCAACTGCGGCGCGGCAGTGAACTGGTTACCGACTTCGACCTATATGACCTGCTGAGTCATGGAGACAAATCGAAGGATGTGAAGCTGCAGTCGGGCGATGTTATTTTTATTCCCCCGGCTGGAGCGCAGGTAGCGGTGGCAGGGAGTGTCCACAACCCGGCGATTTTTGAGCTGAGGGATGGCGAATCGCTGGACACGGTGCTGACTGATGCCGGAGGCGCCAGTTCAGTAGCCGCACAAACGAGGGTTTCAATTGAGCGGGTGGATGAACATCGAGATCGGCACGCGATGGAAGTGGCTTTCGATACAAGCGGTCTGGCGACTGCACTGGCCGACGGCGATCTGGTACGCGTTTTTTCAATTGTGCCGGTCTACCGCAAGACCGTGATTTTGCGGGGTAACACCGCGACACCCGGGCGTTTTTCCTGGCACCCGGGGATGCACATCACCGATCTGATCCCGGACAAAGAGTCGTTGATCACACGCGACTACTGGTGGAAGCGGGCGCAGCTTGGGTTGCCTGCGCCGGAATTTGAGCCGATACCGGGTTTGGACAATCTCCGCCAGCCTGCGGAAAACCGCGCGATCACGATCAAAGTTACGCCTCCTGATACTCAGGCCCAGTCCAGCCTGCAGGGCAACTTGGTCGATCAGACTGGCAATGGACAAGGCCAGATTCAGCCCCAGAATGGGGGTCAGCAAGGCACAGCGCAAGGCCAGGACATCTATGTACCCGGAGGATTTCAGGCTCAGCCTGGGAACCAGTCCGGCGGTTATCCCTACCAGAATAACTATTCGCAAAACCCTAATCTGAACGCACAGCAGCGACCCGGCAGCGCTACGCTGGCCGGTGCGCAAGCTGGGGCTGCAAGTCATTCAGTGCCTGGATCGCAGCACACAGAAGTTCGGAATCTGGCGCCGGAGATCGACTGGGATTATGCCGTCATTGAACGCCTGGACACGGAAACGTTGAAGACCAATCTGATTCCGTTCGACTTGGGGAAGCTTGTTCTGCAACACGATGCCTCGCAGGATCTGGAATTGCAGGCCAACGACGTCGTCACAATTTTTTCCGATGCTGATATTCGCGTGCCGCTGGCGCATCAGACAAAGACCGTTACCTTGGATGGAGAGTTCGTTCATGCCGGCGCGTATACGGTACAGCCGGGTGAATCCCTGCGCGATCTGGTGCGAAGGGCAGGCGGTTTAACGCCAAATGCGTACCTATATGGCTCCGAGTTCACGCGCGAGTCTACGCGCGCAATGCAACAGGCCAGGATCGACGAATATGTACAGAGCCTGGGAATGGAGATTCAGAGAGGCAGCCTTGCATTAGCGGCTTCGGCAACCAGTTCGGCGCAGGATCTGGCCAGCGGCGCCTCCGCGCAGGCCAGCGAACAGAGCCTGCTGGCAAACCTCCGGCAAATCCGGGCGACGGGTCGTATTGTGCTCAGGTTTACTCCTGCCAGCAGTGGCCTGAATCCGGTGCCGGCGATCAGCCTGGAGGACGGCGACCGCTTTGCCGTTCCTCCGGTCCCTGCGACGGTGAATGTTGTAGGCGCTGTATATGATCAAAACTCCTTTCTGTACCAACAGGGCGGAACAGCCGGGGTGTATCTGCGGATGGCCGGTGGACCGAATAGAGACGCCGATCAGCGGCACGAATTCGTGATCCGCTCCGACGGCGAAGTGGTTAGCCGCGACCGGGTAAAGGGACTCTGGGGCAACGAGTTCAATAACCTGAGCATTTATCCGGGAGATACGATCATGATCCCAGAGAAAACATTCCGGGCTTCAGCTCTACGTGGCGTACTGGACTGGTCGCAGTTATTCTCGCAATTTGCGCTGGGCGCAGCGGCGTTAAGTGTACTCAAGTAGCATGTTTTTGAGTGAGAGCCATATCGGATGGAGCCTGTGCAGAGAGCCGGAAACAAAATGCCGCGCTGATTGTAGAACACTTGCCTGAAGCCCTCTCCGACTCTTTGCTGGAGACAAAGAACGGGAGCACAGTATAAGAGAATTGTGTCACTCCCCACCCATCAGCCCGAGTCCACTACACTTGGCATCCTGTGTCAGTTCTCCGGCGATTTATGGAGATCGGAATATTCTCCCCGAGGTGCAAATCTCACCCAGTGTCCCTCTGCTTGCGAATAGGAACCAATCGTTTTATATAAAGATAAAGGGAATGCAACCTTTTGACTAATTGAACTGTCGAATAGATGCTATCCTGCTGGCGTGCCGCGCTACGGCAGCCCGACTGGCTAATTCAGATAGGATTCAATCAGGGTTCACAACTTTGCACGATTTGGGCAAAATTCAGAAGTTCGGTCTCTTCGGGAACCTCGCGTTCCTGGGATTGGCCTTTTGCGTTTTCGGGTGGGGTTTTGGATACAAGCTGTCTCTATATGACCAACCACATGCGCCTTCCCGCCAGATTCCAATAGCCAAGCTTTTGTCCGGCAATGAACAATTCAGCACCGCAAAAAGCCCGCGCTTAATCACAACCAAAGCATCCGCCGGGGTCATCTACACCGCGCCCGCGCCCCTGTTCTTATTTCTGCTGCTGACTATCAGCCTTTTGAATGCGTTAAAGCTCACAAGAGCGGACAAGCTAGCGAATAAACCGTCGCACCTGCATCTCGCCATTCTCAGTACGCTCTTTGTTCGCCCTCCTCCAGTTCTCGCCTAGTAATTTCCTGATCGCACATCCTGGAGCATTCGATTAAAAGCTAGTCGAATGCAGCACAGCACATTCTCTTCTGAAAACGTGCCTGTTGCCTTGAACTGAGCTATCTCAACTTCATATTGAGGTGCATTCGACCTATGCGAAAGCGAACCTCCTTGATCGTCGCCACGGGAGTTGTGTTTCCTGTATTGGCTGGACTCGTTGCGTGCAAAAACACAAATCAGCACTCTGACTCCACAGAGATTCCAACGGCGAAGGTAGCCACGGCGGCGCGAGGAGAGATTGCGCACACGCTGAGTCTTGCCGGGCAATTCCAGCCTTACCAGAAAGTCGATGTCCACCCCAAGGTCACCGGCTTCATGGTGAAGATCAATGTGGATATCGGCGACAGGGTCCGCAAGGGGCAGACTCTGGCCGTATTGGAAGTTCCAGAGCTGAATGCGCAGTTGAAAGGCACCGTCTTTGAAGTGGAACGCGCCAAGGACGACCTGCTGCGAGCGCAAAATGAGATCAAGCGAACGGAAGCGGTTCATTCAGCACTCCACTCCGGTTATGAACGCTTGCTCAAAGTATCCAAGGCGCAACCAGGCCTTATCGCACAACAGGAACTGGATGACGCCGAAAGCAATGATTTATCGTCGGAGTCGCAGGTAGATGCGGCTAAAGCCTCTGCCGCAGCGGCCGAGCAACACACCGAAGTGGCCCACACGGACAACGAAAGGGTGCAGGCACTCAAAAACTACACCAATGTCGTGGCTCCATTGGATGGCGTCATCGTCTGGCGTTATGCCGACACCGGCGCATTGATCCAGAGCGGCACCAATTCAAATGAGCAGGATATTCCTATCGTGCGGCTCTCGCAGAGCGGCTTGCTGCGCCTGCGTATGCCGATTCCAGAGAACGATGTGCAGTTTGTTCATATCGGCGATCCGATGCAGGTTCGAGTAGATGCGATTGGACGTTCATTTACCGGAAAGATCGTGCGGTTCACGCGTGATGTGAACTTTGAAACGCGAACCATGGAGACTGAAATCGATGTAGACAATCAAGATCTTTCTATCTCGCCCGGCATGTACGCCAATACGCGGATGCAACTCGACCACGCTACAAACGTTACAACCATTCCGGTTGAAGCGCTGGTGCTCAAGGGGAATCAGGAATCGGTTTATTCACTGGATGTGAGCAACCGGGTTCATATCCGAAGTGTCGAAATTGGACTACGCGGATCTAAGCTGGCTGAAATCAAGAGCGGTCTTCAACCTGGCGACAGAGTGATTCTGGGCGGACAAGAGAACTATTCGGAAGGAGAAGAGGTCTCGCCCATCATCACCGCAACACAGACTTCTGATGTTATGAGCGAATCGGGCGGCGTAATCGACATGAAAGCGCAAGCAGAAGAGAACGGCAGGGGGGCAAAATAATGCCGAAGTTTGCTCTCAAATATCCGTATTTCATCATCATGCTCTGCCTGATGGTCTCACTTGTCGGTATTGTCAACACCTTGCGTATGCCCGTCGACCTCTTTCCCAAGATAGATATGCCTGTCGTAGTCGTGGCGACTTTCTACAACGGCATGCCGCCCGAGCAGATCGAAGCGGATATCACAAATACCTTTGAACGCTTTTTTACCTTAGGCGCTAACATCGATCACAGCGAATCGCGTTCGTTGACAGGCGTGAGCCTGATCAAGATCTACTTCAAGCCGGGAACCGATCCTAACGCGGCCCTCAGTAACATCGCCAATCTTGCGATGGCTGATCTCCGGCGCTTGCCGCCAGGCACTCTGCCTCCCGTGGTACTGGGCATGGACGCTTCCACGCAACCCGTCTGCCTTGTAACGCTGAAGGGACAGGGGCTGAACGAAACCAGCCTGAAGGATCTGGCGCAGTTTCAGGTGCGCAACCAGATCGCGAATGTCCAAGGCGCGTCGGTTCCTCAGCCTTATGGAGGAACTTATCGGCAAATTCAGGTCTATGTGGACCCAGTGAAGATGGAGGCCCGCAATCTCAGTCTGAACGATGTAGTGGAGTCGGTGAACAGCTCAAATCTGATTCTGCCCGCCGGCGACGTGCGCATCGGCACAAAAGATTTCAACATCTATGCCAACAGCCAGTTTCCGGACGCAAACGCAATGAACTCCATGCCGCTCAAGTCTGTTGGAAATGCTTCAGTGCTGGTCGGCGATATCGGCAAGGCCGTGGACTCGGGCGCGCTCCAATACAACATCGTGCGCATCGACGGACAGCGTTCAGTCTACATTCCCGTCTTTAAACAGGGCGGAAACAGCAATACCATCACCATCGTCGATGGCATGAAGGCCTCGATCAAGCGTCTGGTTGATATCCCCGCATCGTTGAAGACCGCTGTGGTTTTCGACCAGTCGATCTTCGTCAAGCTCGCAATTAAAAATCTAGTCAAGGAAGCAAGCATTGGCCTGGTGCTCACCGGCATCATGATTCTTGTCTTCCTCGGCAGCCCGCGTGCAACCTTCGCGGTCCTGTTGTCGATTCCGCTCTCTGCATTGGTGTGCCTGCTGCTGACCGCTGCAATGGGCGGCTCAATCAACACCATGATCCTGGGTGGACTTGCCTTGGCGTTCTCGCGCCTGATCGATGATTCCGTAGTCGTTCTGGAAAATATCTTCCGTTACATGGAGATGGGATTTGCGCCGCGAGACGCCGCGGAAAAAGGCGGCATGGAAGTATCGCTCGCTGTATTAGCGGCGACATCGACCACATCCATCGTCTTTTTTCCGGTGAGTTTTCTTTCCGGCATCAGCAAGTACATCTTTACTCCACTGGCCCTCGGCGTGGTGCTATCGATCTTCGCTTCATACTTTTTTGCGATGACAGTAGTGCCGCTCTACTGCGCCAACTTCATTGGCCTGCGCGACGAGCAGGAGCATCCCGAAGGCCGAAGGCAGAACTTTCTTGCCCGCTTTGATAAGAGGTTCAACGAAGAGTTCCAGCGCCTGCTTGCATGGTACGAGAGCCTTGCGAACCGCGCGATGCAGCGCCCCCGCATGACGGCTGCGGCCATTCTTGGCGGAATAGCTCTCGCTCTGTGCGCGCTCTTCCCATTCTTGGGCCGTGCCTACTTTCCGCGCACCGATCCAGGCCAGTTCGTCATCGACGTACGCATGCCCAGCGGCACTCGTTTGGAGGAAAGCGATAAGTACATCGCAAAGGTTGAGGACATCATTCGCACCGTCGTCAAGCCTTCCGACCTTGACATGGTTGTTTCAAATATTGGTGTCTACCCTGATCTCTCTGCCATTTACACAACCAACGCATCAATGGACACGGCATTCGTGCAGACGAGCCTGAAGGAAGATCACAGCATAGGAAGCTACGAGTATATGCGGCGGGTACAGGAGAAGCTTTCTCGTGAGATGCCAGAGCTTACCACTTATTTTCAGGCCGGCGGCCTGGTGGATGGCGTGATCAATCAGGGGTTGCCCGCCCCGATTGATATTCAGATCGGCTCCAACGATATGCCGGGGGCATACGCGCTGGCCAGAACTCTCGCCGGAAAAATTAAAGCCATGCCAAATGTGAGCGGCGTATACATTCCCCAGAATTTGGATTATCCCGGTATAGCGCTAAACATTGACCGCGAAAAAGCCAGCCTGATCGGTCTTTCCGCAAAGGACATCGTGCAGAACGTGATTACCGCCATGACCTCCGACGGCATGGTGGCGCCCAGTTACTGGATCGATCCGAAAACCGGAAACAATTACATGGTGACGGTCCAGTACTCAAATAACCTAATCAACAACATGTCGATGGAGGATTTTCAGAGCATTCCTTTGCGGGGTGTACAGCCGCCTGGCTACAGCCCGATGCAAGAGGCTCGCCAGGCTGGCGCAGATTCCCGCGAGCTTTGGAAAGGCGCGCATGCGGCTGGATACACGCCTCTCAGCTCGGTTGCGGATATCAAGCTGATCAATACACCGACGGAAGTAGACCACTATCAGATCCGGCGCGTAATCGACATCTACGTCTCCACTAAGACCGAGGCGCTGCAGGGGGTGAGCAGTAACATCAGCAAGCTTCTCAAGAACACGCCGGCGGACAAGAATACGCGTCTTAACCTGCGCGGCGCGGTGGTCAGCATGAACCGGTCGTTCCTGGAGTTTGGCTTGGGGTTGATCATCTCCGTACTGATGGTTTATCTGATTCTGATGGCGCAGTTCAGGTCCTTTGTCGATCCATTTATCATTCTTATGGCCATTCCTCCCGGACTTGCTGGGGTAGTGATTATTCTTCTGATAACTGGCAGCACACTCAACATCATGTCCCTAATGGGCGTCATCATGATGACCGGCATCGTTGTCTCCAACAGCATATTGATTGTTGAGTTCGCGGGCACGCTGCATAAACAAGGATTGCCGTTACTGAAAGCGGTTGTCCAGTCGTGCAAGATTCGCCTGCGTCCCATCCTGATGACCTCGCTCGCAACGCTGCTGGGCATGATTCCGATGGCCCTCGGCATGGAAGCCGGCAGCGAGCAATATGCACCGCTGGCGCGCGCGGTCATTGGCGGCCTGGCTGCTTCTGTCGCTGTAACCGTCTTTCTGGTCCCTGCGGTCTATCTGATCGTTCATGACAGGAAGGCACATACTCCAGCTATATCTGAGGAGGCATAAGAAGAATGAAAAGGCTCAATACTCGAATGCCTCTTGCTGCGCTTCTCTTTGCGTATGCAATGCTCTGTTGCGGTCCTCTTTCTGGACAAGTGGAAGTGGCAAGGCAGCTGTTGCCCGATGCGCCTAAGGTTACGCTCGTCGCTCTCGTGCAAGACACGTCAATGCGCGCGCAGCAGCAATCCGGCAATACTCTCGCTGCTCCATCAAACACCGCGGCCTCAGGTCCGCATCTGACGAAGTCTGATGCGGAGAAGCTTGCTCTCAAGAATAATCCTCAGGTCAGTGTTGCTCGACTGCTTGCACTGGCGCAGCATCAGGTCGTTCGTGAAACCCGATCCGCGGAGTTGCCAACGGCAACGGCCAGCATCACCGCTGAAGATGCAGAAGACGCAAGCCGCATCTCCGCGGGGTCGCTCACTGCCTCTCGGCTTTTTACGCATGCTGGAGCCGGAGGTGGATTTACCCAGCTCATCACCGACTTCGGAAAAACCGGCAACCTTGTCGCGGCGTCTAAGCTCCAGGAAAAAGCACAGGATGCAAAAGCTCGTGCCACTACTGAAGACATTGTTCTGGCAACCGATCAGGCATTTTTCAATGCGCTTCAGGCTCAGGCTTTGCTCAACGTGGCGCGGCAAAATGTGAACGCCCGCCTGGCAACGGAAACGCAAGTCAGTGAATTGACGAAGAACAAGCTAAAATCAACTCTTGACTTGAGCTTTGCCGATGTCAACTTGTCGCAAGCCAGACTTTTACTGCTCGATGCCCAGAGCAATGTCGACTCGACAATGGCTGCATTGGATGCCGTCTTGGGTCTCGACCATCAGGTAACGTATGACTTGGCCGATAGCAATGAGCTTATACAAGCGCCTCCACCAGACGCGGATCACCTCCTGCAACTCGCTTTCCAGCAGAGGCCGGACCTGCAGGCTCTGGCATATAGCCAGCAAGCAGCCGTCAAATTCGGCCAGGCGCAGCGCGATCAGATGCGTCCCAGCATCAGTGCTGCTGGGACTGCGGGAAGCGTCCCTATCCGTCCTGCCGCTTACTACCTGACAAATTGGTGGGGCGGCATCGGCGTCAACATGAGTGTTCCGGTCTTCAATGGCTTCCTCTACTCGGCTCAGGCAAAGGAAGCCTCTATCCGCGCTCAGGCCGCTTCGGAACAAAGCCGCGAGTTGCGTGACAAGGTTGCTCGAGATGTTCGCGCCGCATGGCTTGCTGCCAATACTGCATTTCAGCGCGTCACAGTCTCGGAAGAACTTCTTAAGGATGCAAACCTCGCGCTTTCACTGGCGGAGACGCGCTATCAGCTCGGACTCAGCTCAATCGTCGAGCTGAGTCAGGCGCAGTTTCAACAGACGGAGGCCGCAATCGGCAGCACCGGCGCGCGGTACCAGTATCGGTTGGCGCTCGCCACGCTGAACTATCAGACAGGGGCAAACCCATGATTGAAAACTTGAAGTTGAGGCTCTTTAACGTATCGGCGGACTTGAACAGTCAAGTGGAACGAGCGGCATCATAGGTCGGTCTTCGCTCTTTCGCCAAGAAAGAGCGCTCATCGGCGCAGTAGACATAACTGAAAATTCCCGGCCTGAATCGGAGGAGGAGTCTCTATAGCATCGCTGGAATAGCAGCGTAGAGATAAGTGAAATTTATTCGACCCTTAAGCGATTATCATTTATTGTTACCAATGGTCAGAAAGTATGCAGGCCGATGAGGAAGCCGCGGCGCTGGGAGGCGGGATGAAGGTTCTATTTATCGGGGGAACGGGAATTATCAGTACTGCAGTAACCAGACTGGCAGCAGAGCGCGGCATTGAATTGACGCTGCTCACGCGAGGACAGCGGGATACTGATCTTCCGAATGGCGTAAGCTCGATTACAGCGGATATTGCTGACGAATCTGCAACGGCTGAGGCCCTGCGGAACCAACTCTTTGATGCTGTTGTTGATTGGATTGCCTTCACGCCTGCCGATGTAGAACGCGACATCCGGTTGTTTCGTGACCGTGCGCGGCAGTTTATCTTTATTAGCTCGGCAAGCGCATACCAGAAGCCGGTTGGGCATTATCTGATTACCGAGTCAACGCCGCTGGCCAATCCCTACTGGCAGTACTCGCGCGACAAAATTGCCTGCGAAGAGCGGCTGATGCAGGCCTATCGCGAGGATGGATTTCCGATTACAATTGTGCGGCCTTCGCTGACTTACGGCGATACACAGATTGTGCTGGCAGTGAATAGTTGGCAGCAGTCTTACACCGCCGTGGATCGCATGCGGCGCGGCAAGAAGGTGATTGTTCCCGGAGATGGCTCTTCACTGTGGGTAATTACTCATAACAGCGATTTTGCCCAGGGACTGGTGGGGTTGCTGGGGCATCAGCAGGCTGTCGGCCATGCCTTCCATATTACCAACGACGAAGTAATGACCTGGGATCAGTACTATCGCATTACCGCGCAGGCAGCTGGTGTTGAAGCCCAGATTGTTCACATTCCGTCGGATTTTATTAGTGCTTGCATATCCGAGGAACTGGGCAGTCTGACGGGGGATAAAGCGGTGAGCGTGGTCTTCGATAACAGCAAGATCAAGCGCTTTGTGCCGGGATACTGCGCTACGGTCCCGTTTGCACAGGGGATTCAAAAAACAATTGATTGGTTCGACGCCCATCCGCGGCGCAGGCAGATAGATAACGCGGCAAACGCGGTCTGGGATAAGCTGATTGATGCCTACGAGAGCGGACTTCAGGTAGCTGTGCGCAGCTTCAGGTCATAAGTTATAACGTGGTTCTATTCGTTTTGATCTCGCCCTTCGCGTCTTTCATCGCGCGGGCGAGATCGGCGATACATGGCCTACTCGTGCTCGTAGAAGCGGAAGAAGAGGGAAGGCTTACTGACCGGCTCGGCGCGCGCCACCAGCTCAGCGAGTTGTTTATCGCTCATCGGAGTAAATTCCCGTGCCAGTTGTACATTTTCTTCCAACTGCGCAATCGTATCGCAGCCAATGATGACAGTGCTAACTGGCTTCGAGAGCGTGTAGTACATTGCTTCGCGCATGGAGAGAGCGCCCGATCGCGTAGTCTGAACAGCCATGCCTTCCCAACTGTGCTTCTGTGCGTCTATCGACGGCGGAGTCCAGGTATTCAGCAGGCGGCCGCGGCCTGGAACCTTCATGCCGATGATGCCCATCTGTTTTTCAACAGCCAGCGGCAGCAGATCCTGATTAAAGCTGTAGTGGTGCGGGTCGGCGGCGTTGAGCGCCATCAGAACCGTATCGAAAGGATAGCGCTTGGTGCATTCGATGAGCACATCGGGGCGGAAGTGACCGGTGAAGCCGAGATTCCGCACCACCTTCTGTTCCTTCATCTCGACCAGCGCTTCCATCGCGCCGCCCTTGGCAAAGACCGCTTCCACATTGCTCATGATGCCAAGATCGTGCAACTGCCAAAGGTCGACATGGTCGGTGTTGAGCAGTTGTAGAGACTTTTCGATCATGCGCATGGAGCCGTCACGGCTGCGCTCCTTGGTTTTGGTAGCAAGGAAGGCGTCATTGCGGCGGTGAGCCATCACTCTGCCGACATACTGCTCACTCCAGCGGTCTGGCCCGCCGTAGATCGAGGAAGTGTCGATGTAGTTGACGCCGAGGTCGAGCGCGCGCTCGATAATGGGTACTGCTACGTCAAAATTGTTGGGCCGCTCGAGCGATGCCTGACCACCGAGGGAAAAAATGCCCACCTTGTAGCCGGTCTTGCCCAGATTGCGCGTCGGCATCGCGGCGGGAGTTTTGGGATTCGAAGGTAGAGCGGGCATCGTCCGCGTTGTGTCCGCTTTGAGGGCCGTCGAGGCCAGCAGCGCGGCGGTGACGGCGCCGCTCGCTTTCAGGAAGTCGCGGCGACCCTGCTTGCGGACTACTTCAGGTAGATTCTGGCTCATTAAATCCTCCTCGGAGTTCTGGCAACCGTGCGCTCTCATCATAGTCCGGGCCGGTTGCTTGAGGGAATAACGGTTTTGAAAAATACTAAAGAATTTACTTGACAGTTCACGCCGAACCAGCCAATACTTAAGTTGTTAATTACCAATCCGCCGTTCGGGAGAATCAGCGTGGCACAGAAAGCAGTAATCCATGACACATTTGTGATTGAACGCAGCTACCCTGCAACTCCAGAGCGCGTTTTTGCAGCCTTTGCCGACCCGGACAAAAAGCGCCGCTGGTTTGTCGAGCACAGAAATCAAACCGTCGAACACTATGAGCTGGCCTTCGAGGTCGGCGGCTGGGAGCGCGCCCGGCTGCGTCTGAACGAGAAGACCCCGCTGCCGGGAGCGCTCTGCGAAACAGAGGGCATTTACCAGCATATTGTTCCCAACAGCCGCATGGTATCTTCCGCGACCATGTCGATTAACGGGCATTGCATCTCGGTCTCCCTGGTCACCGTTGAGCTGTTGCCATCCGGCTCCGGGACGGAGCTAATCCTGACTCATCAGGCGGCATTTTTTGAGGGCGCAGATGGTCCCGAGATGCGCCAGGAGGGATGGCGCAAGCTGTTAGATGAGCTGGCAAATGAACTCGCAGCCTAACGCAGGACAGTTGGGAATCGGCGGAGAAGAATGAGAACAAATCCAAATATCGACGGGGTCTTTCATGCTCTGGGCGACCGGACGCGTCGGGAGTTTGTAGAGCGCTTAAGCAAGGGGCCGCTCACCGTCTCGCAACTGGCCGAGCCGCTTCCAATCTCGCTGGCCGCGGTCGTGCAGCACTTGCAGGTGCTGGAGAAAGCTGGGCTGGTGGAGACCAGGAAAGCGGGACGGGTGCGAACCTGCCGCGTTTCTCGCGCCGGACTGCGCGAGGCGGAGCAGTGGATTCGTTCTCTGCGTGCTCAGTGGGAAGACCGTCTGGACCGGTTGGGCGAGTTGCTGGCCGAGCCGGACATTAACCCGCCTGCAGAGCCTTGAATGCTATAGTGAATCCGTCGCTCGGCCAGCCGGGCGGCGGAATCTCACACCGCCTTCAGGAGTATCCCAATGCCAGTTCTTACCCCTCGCCGCGTGTTGCCGTTCGCGCTCTCGTTGCTGCTGCTCGCGCTCATTGCTGCGCCGCCAATGCTCCATGCGCAACAGCCCTACAAGATCATCGACCGCTGGAAGCTGGGCGGTGAAGGCGGCTGGGATTATCTGCTTGCGGATTCAGCAGCCCACCGGCTCTACCTTACCCGTGGCGCGCATGTCGATGTAGTGGATACGCAGACCGGCAAGCCGGTTGGCAGCATCGTCGGACTGCACGGCACGCATGGCATAGCCCTGGATAATGCGGGGAAGTTTGGTTATATCTCCGACGGCGCGGGGAACGCCGTGGTGGTCTTTGACCGCGCAACGCTGGCCACAGTGGCGACAATTGCCGCCGGGACGAATCCCGACGGAATTATCTTTGAGCCGGCAACGCAGACGGTGTGGGCCTTCAACGGCCGCAGCAAAGACGCAACGGTGATTGATGCCGCCACGCGCAAGGTTGTGGCGACAATTCCGCTGCCGGGCAAGCCTGAATTTCCCGCCGTTGATGGCAAGGGTCTTGTCTACGACAATATCGAGGACAAGAGCGAGATTGTCCGCATCGACGCGAAAACGAAGAAGCTCACGGAATGGCCATCGGGCTGCGATAGCCCCAGCGGCTTGGCATTCGACGTTGCAGGCGGGAAACTCTTTCCAGTCTGCGACGGCAAAAAGATGTCGGTGATTGACTCGAATACAGGCAAGCTGATCGCGAATCCCGCCATTGGTGATGGTCCCGATGCTGCCGGATACGATGCGGCGCACAAGCTGGCCTTTGCGTCGAGCGGCGATGGGATTTTGTCGGTGATTGACACCGCTGCCGCCGGCTACCCGACGATTGAAAGCCTGCCGACGCAACGTGGAGCGCGCACTATGGCCTACGATGCTGCTACAGACCGGATCTATTTGGTAACCGCCGAATTCGGCCCTAAACCTGACGCAACACCGGAAAATCCCCGGCCTCGCGCGCCAATTCTTCCGGGGACTTTTGTTGTGCTGGTAGTGGGACGCTAATCACCCTCACAGCGCAAAAGAAAACGCCCGCGCAAAACCCTGCGCGGGCGTTTTTTGTTCGCCCATTTCTTGAATGGAGTACTAATTGACCTGCGCCGGATTGCCCAGCCGATCCGTGACCATCGTGTAGAAACCGCGCAGGTCTTCCTCTTCGCCAATCGTCAACCTGCGGTAGACCTTCATCAGCGGGAAGAGCCGCGAACCGCGCACTTCCACCGCCGGAACCGCGAGGCCGCCGCCGGGATACTGGGTCATCTCCCAACTGCCCGCATAGCGCCGCCGCAGCACCTCACCCAAGTAGCTGCCCCAGAGGCGCACCTCGAAATCCAGGTCGCGGTCGGGGCTTTCGCTTACCAGCACAAGAATCTCGTCCAGCGCGTCGATGGACTCCGAGGAGAAGTCGAGTTTCTGCTTGAACTCGCTGCGCGCCAGTTCCGTGGCCGCGCGCGCGTAGCCATCCATCATCGCCCCCAGGTCAGGGTAGACCGCCGACTCCAGCCGCTTGCGTAAATCGCTCACAGACTCCAGAGTATATGTGCAGGCCGGAATACGAAAAGAAGGTGAGTAGCGCGGACAACCCGGCTGGCTTGCGCGGAGCGGGCAGACGGTGTATTGTCCGGCTCATGCATTGGGCAACTCCCGAGGAACGGCGCAAGATTGGACAGGCGCGGCGCAAGCAACTGGGCCGCCAGCAACATAACGAACTCCAACCCAAGGCCCGGCAAGCTTCACCCTCCGCATTGCTGGCCCGCTCAATGCAGGGGCGCGTACCGGCGCTGATCAAGCTGAAATATGAGCTGATGGCGCAGTCGCCCTTTGGCTACTTTCGCGGAGCGGTGCCGGTAATGGCGGCGGACCTCGCCCTGCTACCCTCGACTGGAATCGTGGCGCAGCTCTGCGGCGACGCGCATGTGCGCAACCTGGGCGCCTATGCCGCGCCCGACGGTCGTCTGGTCTTCGACATCAACGACTTTGACGAGACAATTAAAGGCCCGTTTGAGTGGGATTTGAAGCGTATGGCTGCATCCCTGGTGCTGGCAGGCCTTGGCTCGGGCCACAAGGAAGCAGCGACGAGGCAGGCAGTGAAAAAGTGCATCGCTCACTACGCCGCCCAGATGCGCGCCTTCGCCGAGATGCCGGCCATCGAAGTGGGCCGCCACCAGGTTCACCGCCTGGGACAGGTGCAGCCGATTCAAGATGCGCTGGTAAAGGCCGAGCGGGCCACGCCGCAACATACTCTTACCCAGCTCACTGAAGCTGGGTCCGCAAAAACAGGGGTTCGCCAGTTCAAGCAGGTCAAGCCCACGCTGACGCGTGTTACCGGCGCGCAGGCCAGGGCCGTGCTGGCGTCACTTGCAACTTACCGCGAAATGCTGGAACCGCAACGGCAGCATCTGCTGTCGTTTTACCGGCCCGTGGACGTGGCCTTCAAAGTGGTTGGCACAGGCTCAGTAGGCCTGCGCGATTACTGCATCTACTTCGAAGGCAATGGTCCCGGCGATCCGCTGTTCTTGCAGATCAAGGAAGAGCCTCTCTCCGGCTACGCACCCTACCTGCCCGATGCCCATGCGCCAAGACATAACGGACAGCGCGTCGCCGAAGGGCAGCGGGCGATGCAATTGCAGTCTGACCCATTCCTTGGCTGGACCCGCTTTGGCGGGCGCGATTACCTCGTGCGCCAGCTCAACGACCATAAAGGCTCCATCGAGCTGGAAGATCTGGCGGGAAGTGGTTTGGAGGCCTATGGCGAGGTTTGCGGCGAGCTGCTGGCGCGCGGCCATGCCCGCTCCGGCGACCCGGTGGTGATCTCCGGCTATCTTGGCTCCGGGGACGGCTTTGCCGAATCGTTGGCCAAATTCGGCGCGCTCTATGCCGAGCAGACAGAGAAAGATTGGCAAGAGTTGCGCCGTTCCACAAAGGCGCAGGCAAGACCCGCGGAGAAGAAATGAATCGGCGCTTGTTTGCACAGTCTTTAACCGCAGCGGCGTTGTCCTCGCTTGCGCCGCCCCTGACGGCCGCCTCCGGCAAGCCGCGCCCCGGAGAACCCTTTCCGCTCTCCGTGATGCTGTGGACGGTATTCACAGGCATGCCGTTTGAAGATCGGCTGGCAAAAATTGCCGAGGCCGGCTACAGTAATGTGGAGTTGGTTGGGGAGTATCACAACTGGTCAGATGCTGAATTTGAACGCGCCAAGGTAGCGGGCAAGCGGCTGGGGATCAGTTTTGATGCGACCGCGGGACTAAGCCGCGGCGTAGCGGACCCGGCCAGCCGGGAAGCTTTTCTCGCTGAGCTGGAAGCGGCCTTGAAGCCGATGGAGAAGCTCGATTGCCCGGCAATGATTGTTCTCTCCGGCAACGTGATTCCGGGCCTCGCGCGCGAGGAACTGCATCAAAGCTGCGTGGAAACCTTGAAGCGCGCCGCGGCCCTGATCGAGAACAGACAGATCAATGGCCAGCCTGTGCGGCTGCTGCTGGAGTGCATCGATCCGGAAGAAAATCCCAGGTATTTTCTCACTTCAGCCTCTGATGCAATCGAGATTGTTCGCCAGGTGAACCACCCGCAGGTTCAGTTCCTCTACGATATCTTTCACGAGCAGATTGCCGAGGGCAACCTGACAGAAAAGCTTGAGAAGCATATCGGCGTCATCGGGCTGATTCACGTCGCCGACGTTCCCGGGCGCCACCAGCCCGGCACAGGCGAGATCAACTACGCGAATCTCTTTCGCAAGTTGGTTGAACTCAACTACCGCCATGCGGTAGCGATGGAGTTTTTGCCTGTAGGCGATCCTGTGGCCGCTCTGCGCACGGCCAGAAGCCTGGCGCTCCATGCCGCACGAACCTGATCAACTCCATCTAACCAACCGGCACAAGACCCGGGGATGGCGGCTTCAGTTCCGGTACATTTTCCATGCGGAGAGGGGCGGGAGTAGCGGCCAGACGCAGCAATGTCTTCTCCGCTTCCAAACGCACCAGCAGGTTTCTTTGGTCAAATGTGAAGACGAAGCTCTGCATGGGACAGGAGCCGAAGTTAGCCATCGGGAAGGCTGGATTGATCTCAACAAATGGTTGTGCGAAGGTGTACCGGCCCAGATGCACATCCAACGCAAGCTGTCCGGCGTTCACCTGGAAGCGCGTCGAGAGCGATTGCCCTTTCGCAAAGGCAGTCGGTTCAACGGCAAATTTCAAACGGGCCGCCAAACGCTCGGGCAAGCTCAGTCCGGTACCTCCAGAGTCTAGTTGCGCATCCACTGGATCATTCCCGATCCGCAGGCGGACAATGGGAATTCCATCCGGCATTCGAAATGGAAGCACAGTGTTCTTTTTATCCAGAGCAAGCGCTCCGGATGCCAATATCATGCGATGGCCTGGATAGTCCAGCGTCAAGAGATAGTCACGAAAGAGAGTGAATCCCAGCAGCCCCTGGCAATCTGTGCCGTCGAAATTCAGTACGTGGCGAATCGCCTTGACCCCGGCAAACTCAACCCCCGCGACACGCAAAGACTGAAGCTGGACCAGCGGCACGGTTTGCAGCCCTTGCCCGGTAGGGTCTTTCAATTGGATATCGCCCGCCGAAGGAAGACCTAACTGGTCGGCCAGCTCCGCGCTCACAAACGCTTGCCCGCCGGTTCCTGTATCGATCACGAAACGGAATGGCCCCTTTCCGTTTACCGTCACCATCACATAGGGCTTCCCATAAATTAGTTCCAGCGGGGCAGAGTGAACTGTTTCCTGCGCAAACAGCGAAACTGTCGCCGCACCCAACACCACAGCACACTTGGCGCAAAAACCGGTCAAGAAAGGCATAGACCCTCCAAACCCGCACTTCATACGAACCAGTTCACAACAGGGGATGGGCCACAGGATCGGTACTTCAGAACAGCTCTCAAATTCCTCGTTACCGGGGAAGGAAACGAGAACTGAACTTGCGAACGAGGCTCAGGCTCATGTTGGACTCAAATTGTATGCAGAGGTAACTAACGCTTGTCCAACAAAATCGGAGAGAGCGCCGGGGAAGGCTGTCTGTCCGGCGCCGGCGTTCCCCCGCGCCGATAAACGTCGTAGCCTTGCAGCCGGGTTACCAGGCTGAAATCTCCAAGTAGGGCAACCAGCAGCTGAGCGCGATCCGGCGTGGGGTCGGCCTTGATCTGCAATTCGCGCTTCACGATCAGCCAGCGAATGTTGTGTGCGCACGCCACGGCTCTTGTCTGCTCGGGAGAGTAGGGATCGGTCGCCGGATCGAAGAGCAGGACCGGAAACTGAGGAACACGGCCTGTCGCGAAGTAGAAAGGATCCTCGCCGGGCAGAAGCATCAGGCCATCGGAGCGCGGGATATTGGCATCGCTGTAGCGCAGCAGTTCTTCAAAGTTGGGCAGATACGGTCCGGCAGTCGCCATGCCGTGCAGTTCCGGAAGTGTCGAATGCGTCAGAGGCCCATCGGGTAACCGCACATACGACAAGCGCTCTTCGCTGAAGATGTACAGGCCTCCGCAGATCAACAGCGTTGCGAAGAGCGCCGCGGAGACACCAACTAAAACAAGGCGCGGCTCGGAGGGGGGCGGAGCTTTAGCCCTGGAGGAGTTTTGTACGCCCCCATAAGCAATAGACACAATCAACTCTGCAATCAGCAGAATCAGCAGCGGCCAGATCGCGTACGTCGAGCCCCAAAGCTGCTGCGAAAGAAACGCGCCGTGGATTGCGGCCAACGCCAGCAATGGAAGCATGGAACGAATGCCCGGCCTGCGCCAGAGATTCCAGAGCGTGAGCGCGATAGAAAGGACCAGCAGCAGCGGCCAAAGAGCAAGTAACGAGTCGGCGCGGTCGTCGGCATCGTCTGAGAAAAACAGTTGCGTCAGGGTCCATAGAAATGGAGCTGCGAGCAAAACAAACGCCAACAAACGCGACCACCGCGATTGCCATTGAAACCTTCCTATGCCTCCATGCAAGAGCAACACTCCCGCAGTAACACAAGGCAGCATCCATAGCAATCCAGACTCCCGGTAAACGCCCAACATATCGCCCAAACCCGGTAACCGCCGCTGAGCCGCAAACCGAATCGTCCAATGCAGATAATTTCCCAATCCGACGGCCAAGTGAAGCAGCAGAGCCGCAGCAAGCAGGGACGCGACGGCTCCGGCAAGCACGGCGAGAAGGGTTTTTGTGCCGGGAATATCGAGCGTGTTTTCACGACGGCGCAGAATCTGCACCACAACGAGCAAGAGAACGGAAACGATTGCGGCCAGCAGAAATGGCAACCCGATGTTTTGCTTGAAAAACAGCGGGAAAACGAGCGCAGCGCCAGTCGCGCTTGGAAGGATTCGGCTTGTCACCCTTTTCCAGCAAAAATCGGCGGATGAAGCGACCGGCTCCACGACAGATTGAGACGTCCCAAGCCGCTGCAAGAGAAAAAGCGCAACAAGCACAGAGAAAATGCAATCGCAGTCGTAGGAGGGCAGCGGCAGGATACTGTAGATTCCCAGCACAGTGAGCGGCGTGGTGAGCAACAGCGCAACACCCCCCGCGCCCGCCACACGCCCGCGGAACGAGTGCAGCACGATGCGCCAGGTAACAACCGTGCCCAGGCCGCCGATGATCGCAGCATAGAGAACGTGATGGAAAAAGACGCGCCCGGTGAGGCGGATAATCGCAGCCTGAATCAGAAACGTCAGCGGCGCGTGGGCAAAGGGAAAATCACGATAAGGAACCTGGCCGAGCGCAATGCGCGCACTGCTGTCGAGGACGTAGCTCATATCCCAGAGCACGGCTAAATGGGCATTCTGCCAGAGGACGACGGCGGCAGTGGCGCTGAACAGCACGACCGCAGCGATGGAATCTCGCGCGCTCCAGCCGGAAGGTTGGAGGGGCGGTGTCCTGCTTTGGGTTATGCCGGGCTGCTTCACTCTACACAGGTTAAGCCCTGCCCCGCACTACAATGAACCAGTATGCCGACTGTCGTTCGCTCCCACGCAAAGATCAACCTTGGACTCTATATTGGCGCGCCGAGACCAGACGGTTTTCACTCGCTGGTCACTGTCTATCAGACGCTGGAATTGCATGACATTGTGACTGTGACCGCTCGACGCGCTCCGGCAACGGCAATCACGCTTACCTCCAATGACAGACGTGTACCGACGGACAATCGAAATACCGCGTGGAAAATGGTGGCGCTGGCGCTGGAGGCGCTTGGCGTTACCGCTGAGGTTGATGTCCATATCGAAAAGCGATTGCCAGTTCAGGGCGGACTGGGTGCGGGCTCGGCGAATGCCGTGGCGGCGCTGGTTGGGCTGGAAGAAGAGTTGGGGGGCGAGGGTCGTGATTTCCCCGGTCGCATAAGGCAGCCCTGGGGCGCCACGCGGCTGGAGATCGCGGCCCAGGTTGGCTCCGATGTGCCGCTCTTTCTCGTCGGCGGGACCGTCCTCGGCGTTGATCGGGGGCAGCAGGTTTCAGCCATGCGCGACCTCGAAACGATCTGGTGCGTCGTGGCCACGCCCGAGGTTGGCGTCTCGACGCCGCAGGCTTTTCGTGACTGGGACGCTCTTTGTGCCGCCGAAAATTTGACCCCGGAGGTCAGCACGGCTAAACTAGAGAAGTTGAGCCGCGCCTACGCCAGCGCCTTTGCGGGAACGACCTCTGAAACGCATGGAGGAAGAATCCCGGAGGGACGGCAGGGAGCAGGCTCCTCCGGTGTTCTCTTCAATGATGAGAACCTGGCCGGACCACAAGAGTCCGCGCTTGTCCGCACCGGGATCACGAGCTGGATCGTGAACGACTTTGAACGGGTCGTCTTTCCCCAGCATCCTTCCCTTGCAGAAATCAAGCGCATTCTTGCGGCTCTGGATACACCGGAGGCAGCCCTCCATGCCTCGCTGTCTGGGTCAGGCTCGGCGCTCTTCGGGTTATACCGGACCCGCGGAGATGCGGAAGCAGCGCACGAGCGTTTACAGCAGGCAGGGGTCTCAAGCCACGTTACCCGCACCCTTCCCCGCCGTGAATACTGGAGCGAGATGCTTCTGAAAGTAGCAGGTTGACAGCCGTATCTTGCAGAGTTGAAACTCGGCAACGGCTGCCAAAATTTGGGCGATCGTCTAATGGTAGGACAGTGCCCTTTGGAGGCACTTGTCTAGGTTCGAATCCTAGTCGCCCAGCCAAGTCTCCAGCAGTTCGATCAGAATGCAGCCAAAGCCAACCAGCTTGGAGGAATTCGGACATGGAAGTGGGTACGTTGACGGTAGCGCAGGACAAGCAGCAGGACGGGAACAAGCCGCAACAGCCCGCGGGCGGCGCAAAAGAGCCAGCACCGCAGCCAGCCGCGAAAGATGCGAAGCCGCAGCCTGAGCGCAAGCGGTCCCGCAATCTGAGCGAAGACAAGCGTTTCAAGTTGTTCAGCGGAACGGCGAACCGGGCGCTGGCCGAGGAGATTGGCCGCCACATCGGGGTTCCGGTGGGCGAGGCCAAGCTGCAGCGGTTTGCCGACGGCGAAGTCTACTTCCAATTGCTCGAGAACGTGCGCGGCGTGGATGTGTTTGTGGTGCAGCCGACCTGCTATCCGGTCGACCAGCACCTGGTGGAGCTTTTGGTAATGATTGATGCTTTGAAGCGGGCCTCGGCGGCCAGGATCACGGTGGTGGTGCCCTACTACGGGTACGCGCGCCAGG
>CAZHKN010000047.1:0-21736 GCA_964532725.1 uncultured Occallatibacter sp. | reverse complement strand
TTCGACTGCGTCTCGCTCAGCACCAACGGGGCGCTGCCGATGAGAGAGCCAACATTGGCCTCATAGCCGGTTCCGTGTTCCCAGAACAAGCCATAACCCGCGCGGATGGCGGTCTTGCCATTGCCTTTTGGATCCCAAGAGAAGCCCACGCGCGGCGAGGGATGAAAAAGACTATTCGACATGCAAGAGTCGGAGACTCCGTTGACGCCGCATTGCACCAGCCCATTCGTGATTGCGGGATCGAGAGATGCGAGGCTGTACGGTCCGGTCCGGCTCAGTGGAACAGGAGTGCCGCTATTGGTCTTCACCAGATTGCCATTGTTCTTATCGATGTAAATGGATGAACCCAGGGAATTATTGAATGCCTCGGGCCGCCAGTTGTAGGCTGTGCCCTTCGGGTTGTACCAAGCGCCCAGGAGGCTCACGCGTACGCCGGCGTTGATTGTCAGATGGGAAAGAATCCGCCAATCGTCCTGAAGGTATAAATCGGCTGTCCGGTAGCGAGTGTAGTACCTCACCTGCCCGCTGTCCTGGGTGTAACTCTTGATCCCGCCAAAGGCGGTGTCCGCTGCGGTGTATTGATTGGGCAACGTGCCGACACCGGAGAGAAAATCAGCGAAGGCGTTGCCCGTCGTATAGATCGACTGCTGGTTGCTGAAGGTGAGCAATCCCTGCAGATCGCCGGAGTTCGCGCCAGTAACGGCGCTCAGTTCATTCTGCTCGATGAAAGCTCCCCAAAAGCCCCATTGCAAAAGATGCTTTCCGACATTTTTGCTGGCGTCGTCGCGCACGCTGAAGGTTGGATTGTTCTGGTTCCAGGGAGCGTATCCGGTATCGGCGGCAAAGCCGTGTCCACCGTAGGCTCCGTTGCTGCCCAAAAAGCGCAGTCCGGGCAGCTTGTTGCCTCCGTAGCCGTTACTGAAAATGTAGCCCATGGGGCACTCGATGATCGATGGAGGGGAATTGCCGGACTGAGGAGTCAAGAACTGCGAACAGAGCGGCGATCCGGCAATGGGTGCTCCGCCCTGCGACGCAGGATCGTCCAGAACCGCAGGCCTGTCGAGCGACGATACTCCAGACCCAGGCTGAGGGATGAGCGAGATGTGCTCGATCGAATAGCCGGCCGACAACAGGTTATTAAAGCCATGCGGCAGAGCCTGCGCAAGAATGACGACGAGATCAAGGCCAGGACCGTTGAGCTGGTTCTCGACGGTGGGAAAGCTGTTCTGCACAACGCCCCATTGCGGGGCGAGCGTAACCGTGTCCCAGGCGTCATGGACATAACGGAACGACAGGCGCTGGTTGTCGGTCAGATTGTGATCGATGCGGAACAGCTCTTCCCGCCAGTGCGTGGGCGGCGAGACCGAGCCGACATAGCAATGAAACAGCGGCGAGGGGCTGGTGGAGTTGCAGCCGCTGGCGGAGTTCGGCGCGGGTATCAGGCCGGAGTTCAGGATTGCCGCGCTGATATAGTCCACCGGCACATGACGGCCGATGCCATAGAACCCGGGTGTTCCGCTTGCAACGGCTGCTCCAAGTCCCTCCGGGCAGTCCGGAAAGCCCTGGGTGGGATTGAACTGAAGCGGTCCGCCGGGCAGAAGCGGCGGGCAGACATCGGAGAAATCCCCTGATCGCTCGGCCATCGTTGGCACCGCCTGGTTGTAATCGACGGGAGTCTTTTCGCGGCGTATCTCTTCGGAGAAAAAGAAAAATGTCTTGTTTTTTTTCTCGTTGTAAAAATGAGGGATGTAGAGCGGGCCGCCCAGTGTGCCGCCCGCATCGAGCCGCCGGTAGAGTGGCGTCCTGTAAGTTGGCTTGCCCTGATAACCCAGTGGAACAGGATTGGGCTGGTCGAAGAAGTTCCGGGCGTTGAACATCTCATTACGGAGAAAGCCGTAAGCACCGCCGCGAAATTTGTCGGTGCCCGATTTTGTCGTGACCAGGATGCTTCCCGAAGCACTCTTGCCGTACAGGGCGCTGTAGTCTGCGGTGATGATCTTCATGTCCTGGATCGCGTCGATGCTGGGATAGACGACAAGCGGTTGCCCCTGCCCGCGGCTGGCATTGATGCTGGTGTTGAGCACATCGCTGCCGTCCACTTCGAAGGTGTTGTATTCCACCCTGCCGCCATTGACGCTGAACTTGGCGCTTCCGGCTACGCCGACCTTCGCCTCATCTTGGCCAGTCTGGTTACTCACGCCGGCGGAGAGAGCGCTGAATGAGAGGAAGTTGCGGCCATTGAGTCCATAGCCTGTGACCTCCTGGGTATTCAGAGTCGTGGATATCGACGCCGAAGTGGTCTCGACCGTAGTCGGCGCTCCGGCGCTGACATTGACGTCCTCATTCACAGTGTTGACCGCGATCTGAGCATCGAATGTGATCGACTGCCCAGCCCCGAGTGTAATGATGTCGCTGGACCGGCGGCTGAATCCATCCGCGCCGACGATGATCTGGTAGCGTCCGGCGGGAAGGCCGAGGACGGTGTACCGGCCCGACGTGTCCGTCTTGGCCTCACGCCGCACCAGGCTGTCCTGATTGACAATTTGGACGGAAGCGTTTGGAATGACAGCGCCGTCCGGGTCGGTGACCTGACCGGAGAGACGTCCCTGGTCTCCTTGCCCGGCCGCTGAGAGCCCGCCGAGCACCGAGATGAGCGCCATCGCGAACAGCAGCCGCAAAACCGATTGAAACATTGTCACAAAAACTCCTCCCCCAGATCTCCATTTCCCGCTTTCAATGCCAGCTTGCGACTACGGCAGGTAGTAGCGAAAGGATGTGAACCACATGTTGTCAATCGCTTTGGGAGAATTCGTGAGCC
Organism: uncultured Occallatibacter sp.; assembly: GCA_964532725.1. Taxonomy (GTDB): domain Bacteria; phylum Acidobacteriota; class Terriglobia; order Terriglobales; family Acidobacteriaceae; genus Telmatobacter. Next base: position 18,918 of record CAZHKN010000047.1, on the reverse strand, counting down.
CCGCCGCCGGGTCGCCGATGCCTTGCCACGTGCGGCGCTCAGCGTACGAATACTGAATGCCTTGCTGCACAGTCCCATGCACTCCCTTGTAGAAGCGGAACCAGTAGCCGAGGGTTCCTTCCTGGAAATTGCGCGTATCCGCGTTGCAGTTGGCCGCGCTGCCGGGCACATTGCCGCCACCGTTCGGCGAGGTCACGGGCAACACCTCTACCGAGCAGCCATAAACGATATTGGTTGGTGCGCCGTAACCGGTGAGGATCGGCAGGCCGAGCGTCGGCCCGGAGGTTGTGATGTAGTCGCCGGTTGCGTAATACGCGCGCTTGGCATATTCGCCGCCATAGTAGCCATACATATCGAAGCGGGGGGTGGCATGCCATTCGGCTGAACCCAGCGCTGAGCCTCCTGCCAGCAGTTCCAGAGAGCCGTTCGGATGCGCAGTCGCGTCAGGCAGGAGCGTGGTGCTGTAGCGACCCACGCCATCTCCGGCCAGAATGTGCGCGCCGACATCGAGCCTCTTTGCGAAGAGCGATACCCGCGCATTGGCCCCCACGCCTCCGCCGGTCGCCTTCGACGTGAAGGCTCCGAGCGCCGAAGGCGTTGGCGGCTGCGGCGCGCCGGCCGGAGCCGGCCCGTTGGGGAAGACGCGATCGCGGAAGAACCGGGCAAGGCCAAAAACTTCAAAGTGCGCCCAATTGGTTTCGAATGCTACCTTGGCGAGCAGATCGGGCGCGTAGTTGAAGCTGTAGTTGGCTGTCGGATTGTAGAGGCCCCCTGCGTTACCGGCCTGTTGATAGGCGATCGTAGGCAGATTGTGACCCCCGATATTGAGTGTCTGCGCTTCTTCGACCGCACCGCCGATCCACAGCCTGTTCCCCAACTCCCTTACCGCGCGGAAGCCATACTGCCGTTCCCAGGTGAATCCGACGTTGTACTGCGGATCGATCGTCAACGGGGTCGCTTCGGTGTTGTTCGTCAAGCCGTGCCGATACTCGGTGGCGAGCGACCACATTTGCCCGCCGGTGAGCAACCACCGGCTATGCAATGCCGTTTGCGCCCAGGCTTGACGCAAACGCAACGTGTAGCTGTTGCTTTGATTGTCGTTCGAGGTTGTGCCCGCGGAAAGAAAATCCGTCTCCACGTAGGCGCGCAGAATCGCCGCGGAGATCTTGCCTTCGGCGAGCAGGGAAACGCGCGACTGCCGGCCGCTGGCGTTGAACTCGGACAACTCGCCGGCAGTTTGGCCGGCGAAGGGGATGCCTGAGAACTGAGTGTTGATGTCCCCGCCGATGGCGCGCCGACGGTCCACAGTCTCAGCGGCAATGAAGCCTCCCGGCGTCAGATCCGCTCCCTTGAAGTGGATCGCCTCGGGGTTTTCCAGCTTCTTCGTCTCCTGCTCGGCCGTTTCTACCTTCGTTGACAGTGTGCTTGAAGCAGATTGCAGGTCGGCAACCGCGCTCTGCAACTTGGTCACCGCAGCTCCGTCCGGTCCGATAGCCAGTTGTTCGGCGTCGAGCTTCTTCTTCGCCTCGGCAGCGACAGCTTGCGCCTCGGCGGCGTTCTTCTGAGCTTGCTCCAGTTCGCTGTCGCGTATTGCCATGCGCTTCTGCAAGTCATCGAATTTCTGTTGCAGGTCGTCATACTTCTGGTTCAGTTCGTCGAGCTTGTGGAATTTTTCGTTCAGCTGTTCCAGGAGAATCTGCTCCTGCGTCTTTGGCCTGGTCTTGCTCGTCTTTGGCTTGGCAGGACTCGTTGAGGGGCCAGCCGCCTGGTTCTGCGCCTGCACACTCATGCATGTTGCCAGAAGCGTGCCTGCCAATATCGTCTTCAGAGTGTGGTGCATCGATTCTCCTTGGATTGATCTCGCCGGTGCGGAAGAAAAATGGGATGGCTACTGGATTGAGATCGTGGCGCTCACTGCTTTGGTCGGATCCGCGATGGAGGTGGCAGTGATCTGCACCGTGCCTCCCGTAGGGATAGCAGCAGGCGCGGTATAGGTGGTCGCTTCCGCGCTGGTGGTTTGTTCCGGATCAAAGGAACCGCAATCGCTAGATCCGCACAGGACGGCCCAGTTGACTCCAGCGTTGGTGATATCGTTGCTCAGCACCGCCCTGATCGGAGCGCTCGCGCTCAACTGCAGCGTGGACGGGGGCGCAGGCGCAAATCCAACAGAAATGGGATTGCCGCCGATGGTGAGCGTCACGCTCGAGTACTTGCTGGGATTGGTGGTCGAGGAGGCATAGAGCGTGACGACTCCATTCTTCGGAGGAGCGGCGGGCGCCGTGTAGAACGTGACATATCCCTCGCCGCTGGTCACGTAGCTTGGTATCGGGCCGCTGAATGTGTGCGCCGGCGTAAAGATCCCGCATGACTCATCCTGGGGCTCTCCGGGAGGCAGCGGCGTTCCCGGGGGCAATGCGCTGCCGCAGTACACGCCCCAGTTCGCGCCCAGTAGTTGGGGATCATTCGCCACCGTTACATCGACATAGGTTCCCTGCCCTGCGGTGAGGGAGGTTGGCGGGTTTTTTTGAGGCGTTCCATTAATGTCAGTGAAGGTAACCGCTCCCACTTGAATGTTCGCGGCAGAGTTGCTTGAAGCACAACCTGCGAATGTCATGAGACCAGCGGCCAGCAACGCGAGGTCCGCGCGGCGGACCTCGCGTTGGAAAGAAGAAACAGAAATTATCTTCGGCATCCGCATTAAAATCTTCATCCCTTTCAATTCCTCAGAGCGTTGATTCGGTTTCACAGGCAACGGTCGATTGATGAGTTTCATGGCTTTGCTCCCAGCTTGTGGTTCACTACGCCCAAAGCAATGGGGGTCACCACCGGAGTGGCGACTCCGACATATTCAGTAACAGTGTTATTCGCCAGAAGCACCCAGACATTCCCCGAGCCGTCCACGGCAACCCGTAGCGGCCCGGCAGCAAGGCTGGCAGACGCAAGGGGATGCGGCTTATCGTTCGCGATCATGCTCGGGGCGATGGGAAGCACGCTGGGTGGAATCACCGGCCCAGTCCCTCCACCCTGGCTGGCAACCCAGAGGACGGAGGAGCCGTCCAAGGCCATGCCCGCGGCGGCGAAAAAGTTAAGTCCATTCGGCGTCTCGCCGTTATCTCCGCCAGGAGAGTAAAAGGCCGGTATCAGTTCGCTTCCTTTTCCGCCATAGGGCGGGACTTCAAAAAGATAACTGCCGTTGTCGAAGCCCCAGATATTCCCATTGCCGTCGGCGCTGAGTTCCGGCACAGCGGTGCCCACTCCTTGATTCGTGCTCTGGACAATCAACTGGCCGCCGGGATTGGTGAGTTCCGCGAAGTTGGAAAACGCTCCATTTCCCACCCAGACGTTGTTCGAGCTATCGACGCACACGGAGGCGATGCCGGCGATACCGCTGTTGGTGAACCCCTCCGCGGGCGAGAGCGCCGCGCCGAGATCGTTGAACTCATTCACGCCATTGCCATTGGCGATCCATAGGTTGCCCTGGGAATCGAAGGCCATGTCGTTGCCGCCGCCGGCCACTCCGCCGAAAGGAGTTCCCGGCGCGGGATCGCCGAGAGGCGTCAATTCATAGAGAACTCCGTTACCCGAGACCCACGCATTGCCTGCGGCATCGATTGCGATCGGGCCGCCTCCGGCGGGGAATCCGGTGGAGGGGGAAAGCGCTGCGCCGATGCTGTTCCACTCGATGACGGTACCGGCCGCGGTGTCTGTAATCCAGAGGTTGCCCACCGCGTCTACGGCAAATGAACCGACGGTGCTCGTTTTCGTGAGACCGCCTCCGCCGGTGTAGTTCAGCGAGATCGACCAGTCATTCGGCAATGCGGCGAGGATGGGCTGAAAGGGAGAGTTCGCAGTGGCCAGCCCCAAGAGAGAGCCGGATGGATCCAAAGAATAGCCATAGTTTGTGATCAGATGTTGTGCAATGTTATATGCCGCCTGCAGGGTGTCGGAGGGGGCAATGGACCCGCTGTAGCTCCCTGTGCCCAGCAGATCCGTCGCCGCGAACAGCACGCCGCAGGCGCTCCCGTCTCCCTCAACGCCGCCCGAAGTGGCGGTGCACGCATTCAGTGCATCGGCTAGTGTATTGATCTCGACGTAGGGCACGGCCGCATTGCCCGCCGGCGTCACAAACCTTGCTTGCCCTGTGGAGATGTCTACCAGGTTGTTCACTGCGGCAAATGCATTTGCCAGTCCGGTGAGATTTCCGCTGCTGGCGCCTAGATAGAGGTACGTATTGTTGCCGCTGAGGGCGTCATTGGCTCCGAACGGCGCTGTTGCCCACGCCGAAGCGACGGTGGTGACCTCATTCACAATCACCGGACTCGAGCCAAGGCCATTGCAGCTACCGAGCGCGGTCATCAGGCTTAGGTTTGGGTTCGCGGAATTTGTCCCGGCTTTGCCGCCGATTGCAACCAAATACATCTGGCTTGCAGAGGACGGGCAGGTGTATCCGGCAGGCACCGTGAAGCTGCCACTCTTGTCGGTGATGGCCGAGGCGATCTGCGCGGAAGCGGACGCGTATCCTGTGGTGCCCGCGGAGTACAAAGAGACGGAGGCTCCCGCAACCGGCTGCGATCCTGCCAGAACCGTCCCGCTGAGCGCAGGCCCGGTCAAGACTGCGCTGATGGCGATGGTTCCGGAGATGGCTTTGGTCGCATCCGCATGGGCCAGGGCGGCAATCGCGACCATGCCGGATGAGGGAGACTGTTGCGGCGCTGTATAAGGAATGGCCAACCCATTGGCCCAGCCGGAGACAGTCGTTGCTGTCACTGCGGGAACGGCAGGAACGTAGGGTGTAGTGGCCGTGGCCGGGATCGCCGGGATCGCCGGCTTCACGGTAAAGAATCCACACCCGCTGGAGCAGACCTGCCAGTCGGCACCGGCATCCGCTGCATCGTTTGCCACCGCCGCCGTCAGGTTTACGGTTGCATTCGACGCAATCTGCGCCGGCAGCGAAGGAATAAAACTTACTGAAAGAGTCGTGGACGGATTGATTGCAATGGGACTCGAGTTGATACTCACGCTGGAATCCGCGACGGAAGTCGCCTTCACCGTCACCGAGGTTCCATCGGCTGTAACCGGAGGCGCGGTATAGGTTGCCGCAACGCCGCTTGCCGTCCGTAGAGGGGAGATCCAGCCGCATCCGCCAGGAACCGTGCTACTGCATTGCACAGCCCAGTTGACGCCTCCGGGAGCAACATCGTTCTTCACGGTGACACCCACCGGAACCTGCGTTGCGGCCACCATGGCTTGGGGCGGAGCCTGCGTGAACGAGAGAGAGGGCGGCTGAGCGAGGATGGTGGTCAAGGCGATCGCCGCATCCGATGGCGTTGATGCCGGCGAGGAAGCCGTGATTGTAATCAGGCCGCCCGATGGGACTGCCGCCGGCGCCGTGTAAATGATCTGCCCTCCGCTTGCGGTATGCGCGGGAGAGAGATTAAAGCTGCCGCATGCCCCTGTGCTGCCGCAATTAGCCGTCCAATTCACCCCGAGGTTGCCTGTATCGCCGGCGACATTGGCCGCCATCGTTGCCTGAGAACTGGCCGTCATCGTTGCTGGCGGCGCGGTGGAGATGGTGACGACAATCGGCGCCGTCGTAACTACTTCTGCGGTAGCCGAGGCAGATACTGTGGGATTGGTGGTAGACGCCGCCGTAACGGTCACGTTCCCGCCCGGAGGGACAGTGGAAGGAGCAGAGTAACTTGCTGAAGCGCCACTCGCCGTGTGCTTCGGCGTAATGGATCCACAGTTCGAAGCGCCGCAGGCAACGGACCAGTCCACGCCGGCCGCCGCCGTATCGTTGGTGACGACCGCTACGAGCAATACGGTATGTCCTGACCCAGCGGTATCTGCATATACCTTCGTTGGATAAACACTGACCGTAACCGGAATCGGAGGGGGAGGCGCGGTGATCGTAAGCGTTGCGCTTGCCGACTTGGTCGTATCGGTCAGCGAAGTGGCTGCAATCGTTACCGTGCCGCCCGTTGGCACGGCGGTGGGCGCTGTATATGTTGTGAAGACTGTACCGGACCCCGGAGACACATTCGGATTGAACGAACCGCAGACATTCGATCCGCAAGCCGCCGTCCAGACCACGCCGGCATCCAACGGATCGTTGCTCACATGGGCGTTCAGAGTCAGTGTGGTGTCGATCTCGATGGAGCTGACGGTAGGCGCGAGAGACACACCAATAGGCGCTGCAACGATGGTGATGCTAACGCTCTTACTCTGCGACGGATTGCTGGTCACCGTCGCCGTGACGGTAATGGAGCCGTTGATGGGAATTACGGACGGAGCAGTGTAAAGGGTCGTGCCGCCGTCCGTGGTATGAGCCGGAGCCAGCGTGCCGCATGCGCCATTCGTCACGCTTCCCGTAACCGGGTTGCCGGCGCATGTGACGGTCCAATCGACTCCGGCGTTCATGATGTCGCCCACCGGCATCATGCTCAGATTCATAGTGGAAGCCAACGCAAGCGTGCTGATGCTTTCTGCTTTGCCGCTCGCGTTGGTAATGGAAATAGCGCCGGCCTTTACCTGGGTAGCTGAAGTGTTGCTGCAGCCAGCTATGCTCAGGCCCAGCAATGCCATACTCAGCGCGCAGAAAAGACAGCCTGTTTCAAACCGGCCCGATCGACGCGAAACTTGCCGAAAAGGCATGGAGTTCAACGGCGATCTTTGAGTGGCGATTAGCGGCATTAGCAGAAACTCCTTACCTCTTTGTTATTCGGGCTGAGTCGGCTTCAAAGCTCCCGTTTGATTCGAGACCGGCGGTGATACGCTCGACGGCCGCCGACATATCGGCAATGATTGCTTCCGCGTTTCGCGAAGCCGGAACATTTGTCTGCGTGAGCTCTTTTGCAAGAGCCAGATTCCTGGCCGCCTCATCGGCAAGCGAGGATTCTACGGTCGCCGCGTCCGTTTCTCCGGATACGGGCGTGTCCAGTATCTCTGCTAATAAAATGCGCTCCTGCCGCAACGCCTCTCGAAGACGCTCACGGTGGCTATAAAGAAGCTCATCCAAAGTCGCCGATGCCAGGACACGAGTCTGTTTTGTAGAAGCAAAGTGCGTCTTCAAGTCGATGAGCGCGTCGCTCTCCTGGCTGACAGTAAGCGCGCCGTTAAAGATCTGGCTAGCCAAGCCGTTGATGTCTTTCACACTGCGTCCCTGCGTCCGCAGATATCCGTCCAACGCGGATGGCTGGTCGGGCAGCGCTGCTGCTTCCACGCGGACGCTGCCGGTAGACGGAGTTTCTCTCAAATGCGCGGCACTCTGGATGGAGACCTTCAGATGTGGAACGGTCATTAACTCGGTGGTCAGCTCCCGTCTGCGCTCTTCCGTCTCAACCAGGCCAACCACCTCGACTCCCTGTGGCAATCTGTGAACCTCAATTTGTTCGCCGGTATCTGCTTGAAGCTGATTCAGAATGAGCCTTGCGGCAAGCTCGGTCTCATCCACTTGTTCCGGAGTTGGCGTCTCCTGGATATGGGGAAGCGGAAAAACCGGAGGGAGAACATGCAAGGGGTTGCTCGATAGACTGCCTGCGGGTTCGAAGTCATTCGTGTCCGCATTGTTCCAAGGGAGCACCTTGAAATCGAGTTCGGCAATCTCTACGGTCTCGTCGTTGCGAAACCCTACTCTCCGCTCGATTGCATGAAAATCCGTGTCGCGGACAGTGAGCGACTCTTCCGCAACCGCGCCGTCATGCACGGTTGTAGTGAGCGTGAGCAAATGCAGCCCACTGCGGACGATTCGATCCGCGCGCATATGCTGATGATCGTGCCAGGCTTGAAATGAGGACGCGGAGATAGGCTCATCCCAGTCCACTCCTGCGGTGTCGAGTTTGGACCTGAGTTGTTCTTCCGTGGCGGACAACGCAGGATGCTTTGGCCTGCGTATGCCTTGCAAATCCCAATTAACGGCTCGTTTTATCGCATTTTTTGAAGTCTTGATCTGAATGGTCTGATGCGCAACACCGGGGGTTGCGCCGGAACCTGGCATATCCGACTCCTCTGCGCGCACCAGCAGGGTATTGGCGGTAATGCCTGGCATATGCTGCCACCACAGAAATGAAACAACAGTTACTCCGGTAAAAAGCCCCAGCGCAATTCCAATTGAAACCGATGGAATGGCTGGCAGGAGGCGAGGCCGCAGCGAGTTCTTGATATTCCGGCTTTGCAGAGCCTCGTACCGCATTTGAAGCTCCAGCCACACGGCGAATGCGGCCCGCGGTTTTTCCGGCAAGATCATTTCCGCGCTGTCCATGCTTTCCCGATAAAGCTGCAACATGCGCTCGGCACGTGGCCCTTCTAAGCTCTGTTGACGAGCACGGCAATCTGCGCACGCTGCAAGGTGACGTCGCGCGACCCAACTCCCTGTGACGGGCAACTCACGGCAAAACAATTCCGCCAGCACTTTGTCCGAGAGATGCTGATTCGAGTTCGGGATGAGCCGCCCTAACAGTTCATCGATCAATCTAACCACCATTTTGCTGAATTCATCCTCTTGCTACTCGCAGTCCGCCGCCAGGCGCACCGCCACTTGCTTCACCACGAAGGCCGCCCGCTGCTCGCTGACGCCAAGAGCCAGGCTTATGTCTCTATAGCGAAAACCCTGCGCCCGCATTTGAAAGCACTGGCGGTGCTGCGGTTTCAAAGTTGCCAGAACAGCGTTGATCCGACGCACTCGCTCCTTTTTCGAATAGACCTCTTCGGGACTCGATGCGGGGTCCGCGCGATTCTCAATCAAGAAAGTAGAAGCCTCGGAAACCATGGTGGGGCGCCGCTCCTTTTTCATCAGATTCACTGCAAGGTTATGTGCCACCCGGACAATCCATCCCTGGACATTTTCGATCCCTCTCTCATCGAGCAATTCCATCGTCAAACGCATAAACGTCTCTTGAATCACTTCCTCCGCTTGATCGCGTCCCAGTTGCATGCTGCGCATATACCTGTAGAGCCGTGGTCGGTATTCGTCATAGAGCGCTAGAATCCTTTCTCGCGCCTCGTCGCTGAGGTTTGGTTTGCCACTCTCCCGATCCTTCCTTTCTGACGTGCCTTGATCCCGGTACAAACGCAATGCCTGATCGGCAGAGTCCTCTTCCTGCAATTTCTGCTCTGCGACAGCATTCGATCCGCGATCTTCTCCAGCATCTGGCTGAGCTTCTTGACAGATCGGCATCCTCGCCGCTCCTCCCTTGCCCTCGGGCGCTACTTGAGCTTGAGCCTTCACCGTTTCGCGCGAAGACAGATATCCTTTCCTCTTCATGCCCGTGTTGGTCACGGGCAGAGAGGGTGATGAAAGCAGAATCGAGTCTTGCACACTTGTTTAGCTTGGCTATGACCACCACGTTATTTCTCCGAGTATTTCCACATCTCCGCCGTCCTTCACGGACGCGCCCCCAGCACGCCGTTCGTCAGGGCAACAGATGCGGGCGTTACCACCGGCGCTCCGATTCCCACATACTCTACAAGCACGTTGCACGGCTGGGCGCTAAAGGTGCTCGGATTCGTGCCGTCTGCGTCTAGATTCAGAACCCACAGATTCCCGGAGCCATCGATGGCCGCAAGGGTTCCGGTAAACAGCGAGGAGAAGGTATTGGTAGAGTCGGGGTTCAGCGTGGGTGCTTCTGCGCTACTGCTGCCGGTGTAGCCGTTTGCCACCGGCGAGATCAAGTTTCCACCGGTCGTGAATTCGTCGATCAGCGCGCCAAACGCGCTGAATGGGAAGGCGCCGCCGTTGTTCAGTACTGCAAAGAGGTGGCCTTGCCCATCGAGCACCAACTGAGTGCCGCAGGCCCTTCCCGTCGCGATCGGATAGGAGTTCATCAGTAGATTGGGAGCGGTAGTGGCATTCGCGTTGAACACGTCCAGATTTGCACCGGCTGGATCGCATCCATATATATTGCCGGCGCTGTCAACAGCCAGGGTCGTTTCTGAAAAATTCATACTCGAGGGAGATGCATCGTAGGCGATGCTCCCATTCGAAGCGTTGAACTCGTAGATGTCCATTCCGTTTCCGCTGCCGCTGATGCCGGCCCCCCACAGGTTGCCGCCGGAGTCAAAGGTTAAATCGAGCAGCGAGGGGCTAAGAGTAAAGCTGGCGCCAGCGCTGCCGTTGTTGTGAAGCTCCACCAGTTGCGTAGTGTTCTCCGTAAACCACGCATTGCTGGCGGCATCGATGGTAACGCTGGCTGAAGAGATCTCCGGAATTGTCTGCAGCAGGGAAAAGCTGGGATTGGAGGCGGGGTTGTAGCTTAATTCCAGCACATTCGGCACGCCATCGTCCGTCCATAAGTCTCCCGACTGGTCAATGGCCAGCATGGTCATCCCCGCATCGCTCGTATGGTTCGGATATGGGTTGTACCCGCCATAGGTTGGGACCGGCGGATTTGCCGAACTCAAGCTTGTCGCGGGAGTCAGCGGCGCGCCCAGAGCGTTGAAGCCCGCCAGCATATCGCCACTGAAATACCCGGATCCGTTGTTATTGAACCGAGACGCGGCCACCCAGATATTGCCCGCGGCGTCGATGCCCAAGGCTGAATTGACGATCGCGGTATTGCCGTCCGATAGCGTGATTCCCGGCGCGACGCCCAACCCTGCTCCGGTAAAGGTAAGCGCCAATGTCAGGTCCGTGGGCGGTGTACTTTCCGTGGCGCTCAGTGTTGTTGCGTAAGGCGGATTGGACGCCGGAACCAGGCCAAGCAGTGTGCTAACGCTGATGCCGTTGCTGCCGGGATTCTGCGCAATGTTCAGCGCCGCTTGCAGGGTATCCACCGGCGCTGCGCCCCCCGTGGTTGTTGCCGCGCTGAACAGGCCGCTGCCGCAGGCCGAGCCGCTGCTCTCCACGCACGATGCCAGCATATCCGCCAGTGCATTGATGCGCGCTTGTGGCACCGTGCTGTTGTTGACGATATTCGGATCGTTGGCGAGGTTTGCCGGGTAGGCAGGCGTCTGGGTGAGCGCCTGTCCCGAGGAAAGGCTCACAAGATTGGAAACTGTTGCAAACGCGTTGGCCAGTCCGATGTAGTTGCATGTGGATGGTCCAGAGCTTTGCCAGTTGCTTGCGGCAGAGCAGGAAGAACCGCCGCCGGGCGCGCCTACCGTGATCCCTCCGCCGCTCGAATTGACGGTTGCGAATGCCGACAGCGCATACGCCGAAGCTACGGTAGTGACCTCGTTGACCGTGACGGTGATGGACGAAGGCAGCTTGCTGCAGGTTCCCAGCGTCGTCATTAGTGCGATGCTTGAGTTGGCCCCGCTTCCGCTGTTGCCCCCGGTGGCGATCAGATACATCTGGTCGCTGGGCGCGCCGGACGCCGGGCAGGCATATTGAAGCGAGAAGTTTCCACCCGCATCCGTTGTGACCACAGTGGGCACTGTCGCAAGAACGGTTGAACCTGCGCCATATCCAGTGATGCCCGCGGCATACAACTGCACTGTCGCCCCTGAGATTGGTAACGCGCCGCTGAAGACCGTGCCGTTGACTATTGGCGCAATCGTGAATGTTGCCGCTCCCGACGTTCCGCCGGTATCCATAACTGTCACATCGACGGAGCCGGCTGTCGCGATCAGGCTGGCGGGAACCTGCGCTGTCAACTGCGTCGTGTTCACAAAGGATGTCGTCAGCGCGGTGTTTCCCCACTCCACTATGGCGCTGGAGTCGAAGTTTGTGCCGTTGACGGTCAGGGTGAACAAGGCTCCGCCGGGCGCGGTCGAAGCCGGAGAAATAGTGGTGATCGTCGGCGCAAGAGCCGTAATCGCGAAGGTTGCCGGGGAAGATGTGCCGGCCGGTTCTGTCACAGTTACATTCGCAGTACCCGCCGTCGCGATCAAGCTGGCGGGAACCGCTGCTGTAAGCTGCGTCGCGCTCCCATACGTGGTTGTCAACGCAGTGTTGCCCCATTGCACGGTCGCGCCGGAAACAAAGTTCGTTCCGTTTACCGTCACGGTAAACGTCCCGCCGCCCGCTGTAGCCGTGTTGGGCGAGAGGCTGCTGATTGTCGGCACATTCGGCGCGCTGATGGTGAACGTCGCCGCGGCCGATGTGCCAGCCGGTTCTGTCACGGTAACGCTGGCTGAACCGCTGGTCGCAATCAGGCTGGCGGGAACATCGCCTGTGAGCTGAGTAGCGCTCCCATATGTGGTCGTCAACGCGGTGCTACCCCACTCTATCGTTGCGCCCGAAACAAAGTTTGTGCCGTTGACGGTCAGGGTAAACTCCGGTCCACCCGCGGTCACCGAAGTCGGCGAGATCCCGCTGATGGTTGGCACAGCAGCGTTAATAGTGAACGTCGCTCCAGTTGATGTGCCGCCGGAATCCGTCACTGTTACGCTGGCGGTGCCCGCGCTCGCGATCAGGTTGGCTGGTACAGAAGCAGTCAACTGTGTCGCACTCGCGAAAGATGTCGTCAGCGCGGTGTTGCCCCACTGCACCGTCGCGCCTGAAACAAAGTTTGCGCCATTGACGGTGAGGGTAAACGCGGCGCCTCCTGCCGTGGCCGACGCCGGCGAGGTGCTGGTAATAGTTGGAACGGCAACAGCGGCATTTACGGTGAATGTGGACCCTGGCGATGTGCCGGCGGAACTGGTTACAGTCACGGTCGCGGAACCGGGTGTCGCGATCAGACTAGCGGGAACGACAGCAGTCAGTTGGGTTACGCTCACATATGTCCTGGCCAACTCCGTGGCTCCCCATTGCACGGTTGTGCCTGAGTCAAAGTTCGTGCCATTAATTGTCAACGTAAATCCGGCGCCGCCGGCGGTTGCCGACGAAGGGGAGACGCTGGAAATCGTTGGCGCCCCCAGCGAGCCGCTGGATACGGTGAATACCGCCCCCGGCGATGTTCCTGCCGGAGTCGTGACCGTTACGCTCACTGAACCGGTTGTTGCAATCAGGCTTGCGGGAACCGCGGCTGTAACCTGCGTCGCGCTCACATACGCGGTCGTCAACCCGGTGCTGCCCCATTGAACTGTCGTGCCCGAAACAAAGTTTGCCCCGTTGACGGTGAGGGTAAACGCGGCGCCTCCTGCCGTGGCCGAGGCCGGTGACAGGCTGGTGATCGTTGGGCCAGAACCCTGCGGTTGGATTGTGTAGGCCGCGCTGGCAACCGCGCTGTTGCTGTAGCCGGATGCGATTGCGATCGCGCTGAGGGTCTCGCTTTGAGAAACTGTGACCGGGCCGGTGTAGAGCGTCGACGATGCGCTCGGCGTGCCGCCATTTGTGGTGTAGTAGATGTTCGCGCCGGTGGTGGCATCGTTGATCGTCACCTGCTGCGCCGATGTGTACGTACCACCCGCCGGCGAAAAGGTCGGTGTCGCCGCGGCGTTCAAGGTGATCGTGTATGCCGCGGAAGCTACTGCGCTTGCGCTTAGGCCCGGCGCAACGGCAATTGCCTGAAGGAATTCCGTTTGAAAGACCGTGGTTGGCTCGGCGCATTGCGGAGAAGCGGTCGTCGGCGTGGTTCCATCCGTGGTGCAATAGAGCACCGCGCCCTGAGTCGCGGTGCTGACTGTCACCGTCTGGGACGTCGTGTATGTTCCCGCGCCAGGACTAAATGTGGGAGTGGCGGTTTGATTTTTCGATAAAGACGATGAGCTGCTGCCGCATCCCACCATCGCTAATGCTGTCACCATAGTCAAGCCAACAATTGACAGCCAACGTCCAACCGGATTCAGAAAACTCACCGAGGCCTCCCACACTTTTGTCTCCGTGATCCTTCGCAATAACGCGGAGCTTAAAGCGCTGCCTGGAGCGCAATCCGGGAAGTACGGCAAAGGAAACCGACGACAAGTCTTATCTCAATCAATTGACAATCGAGTGCCATCGTTCTCAACATTGTAGTGAAGTTTTTTTTGATTTGTCGCGGCAGAAATACCTTGGTCCCAGTCTCAAGAGATATGGGATTTGAATATATATTGATAGGCAAGAGGTGAAGCGGTTGAGTTTATCCTCACACATGGATTAAGCTCGCCACGTTAAGGGGATGTAAATAAAAATGCACAATACATGGCTTCCGTACATTGATGGAAACCTCAAGCTCTTAACTTGCTCCAAGTTGGCTTGAGCGCGCGTTACCGTAAAGCTGCTATGTCATGGCGCAAGCGAACCGGGGTTGTCTGCGCCAACACAGCGAATCGGGTTCGCCTCATGACACTTTTTAACTAAATCTTTCCAAGCGCATGTTTCTGCGCCAGATGTTATCGCGGCGATCAAGGCTTGGAGGCGCCGAAATTGTCGTTTGCGCGTATCACTATTGCTCCGCCGTGAACCCCTAGTTGCATTCCAGTGAATTCGAAAATTGCGCTGTTGAGAGCGGTCGATTGGCATTGTCTACCTGTATGGAAGAGCAGAGAAGGCTCGATACAGATGACGGTGATTCCGATCAAAGCGTCGAGACGAACCGCTTTCCCCCAGCGTTGCACTGAAGCGCTCGGCGAGCCTCAATTCCCGTGAGGCAAGTTGAGTAAACAGCCTCGGCTTGAGTCCCATCGCGGACCACCCAAGCCAAGCTATCCAGCAACCAGCGCATCATCCAAGGAGTAACAATCATGAAGAATTTCCTCAGGACAGCACTCGCAATTGGCCTGGTAGTCGTCGCCCTGTCGACCCAAGCCAAGGCGCAAACAGTAGTGCTCGATGGACTCGGCTCTTCCGCGCTCTTTCTCCAGCTCGGTCTGGCCGCCAACTCCAGCTCCGGCCCCATCGACGCGCCATGCGTGTGGAGCGACAATACCAACGCATCCCTTGCCAGCGACAGCAGCACGGGTTCCACTGAGACCGACAAAGGCAGCTCATGGGTTGCCTGGACGACGGGGTCGGACGGAACCTGCGCCACGGCGGGAAATATCTACGCCTACCTGCAGACGGACTCCGTAGTCGGCAACCGCTGCCTCTTTAATTCGAATCTCTCCACGCGTGAGTGCTTTACCACCTATCCAACCACTCCTCCCTCTCCCGCGGGCCTCATCCTCTCTGGTGGAACCGCAAATTGCGGAACTACTGGAGAATGCCCCCTTCCCTCCTCCGTTGTGACCGCGCTCAATAGCACCACGCAGCTTGTCAACTTTGCCGGAACCGATATTCGCCCGGAAGACGCCGAGTTCGCCGTTACACGCGCGCTCGTGACGACTGCAAACTGCGGCAGCCCGGTAACCACTGGCTCGCAATACCTGGGACTCGGCTATAGCAACGGCGGCAACATCCTGAGCGCTTTCAGCAGCAGCGTCTTCCACGTGATCAGCTTCAGCCTTCCCTCGAGCTTTACCGTCACTCCGGTCGGCGCAACCCCGATCGTGGTAGTGGTCAACGGCGACGGAACTTCCAGTGGATTCAGCAACACCTCGATCACCAATATCACCAGCCAGGCGCTCGCGTACTTCCTGGATGGAACCTACTCCTACACACAGCAAGTTCTCTCTCCCACGGGAACAGGCGACGCGGCGACAGTGCTGATTCGTGAGCCGCTCTCCGGTACCTACAACACTATGGAATATAACGTACCTAACCGTGTAGGAACAGTTGGCGGCAGCAGCCCGACATTCGCAACCTCGCAGGATGTAGGCGCAAATCAGCTCTCCGCTCAGGTAAACTGCAACGGCACAGTTGCTCCCACCACAGCGATGAACATCAGCACAGCCAGCGGCGGCGCGCGTAAGCGCGCAATCGGCACTGGCCAGGAACTCGCGGAAGTGCTTGCGACCCCGAACAGCCTTGGGTATGGCTTCTGGAGCACCGCGAACTTCGCCAACTATACTGGCGCCGGATCGGCTGCCAACGCCAAATACTTGACCGTTGATGGCGTTGACCCGCTGCTCCAGGCCTCACTGACCGGCACCACATGCACAACAGGCGTTCTTCCCAATGCCGGCACCGCTCAGATCGCCTGCGTTGATCTTCATACCACGGCCGATGGAAACTATCCGATCTGGTCGCTGCTTCGCCTGGTCACCGTCGGCTCCGCGCCAACCGCGCTCACCGAGTTGGCCACCGCTGCACAGGGCTTCGTCCCCACGGGCACCACTGCCGCTCGTCCCGATTTCGTGATTCCGGCCAAGCTGAATGTTGTCCGCTCGCACTTCACGCCGCCGTTGCAGACGGTTACGCCTGCCAACGGGGATCGTGAATTGGGCGGCGCCTTGAACGCCGGAAATGCCTGCTCCACGTTGCTGGATGCCGGCGGCGATGTAGGCGGCGTGGTCATTGGCCTCCGCAGCGCCACTTTCACCGAGAGTCCGTTGACCCTGAGCGATACCAGCTACTGCTCCACCAACCATGTCACGGTCGGACAGACTGGACATCGCCGCTAAATATCGGCGCTTCTCGTCGAATCCTAACTTTCAATTCTCACTTATTAAATCGGCAGGCCCGCATTGAATTGCGGGTTTGCCGATTTCTTGCGAATGGCTTCGCCATCGAGCTTCACGGAATTTAACAGGAGCCGGAAATGTATCGCAGACTTACACTGCTGGTTGTATGCGTGATCTTCGCTGCTATAAATCTATGCGCGCAGACTAAAACTCCTGCCGCACAATCCTGGCAAGCCTCGTCAAAACCGGAATCATCGTCTCCCGGCGCGCCGGTGGCGCTTCCAAGCCCAGCACCAAGCGAAGAAGACTGGACAACAATCGACCTCGCCAAAAGTGGTCTTCGGCTCGACGCAATAAAAGGCATACTCCTGAGCAAGGTTCAACTGCAGGGATGCACGCGTGAGCTGCTGCGCTTTCAGTGGCGTCGCAACGATCCCATTGATCTCTACGTTATCCGGCCCGGCAGTACTGAAAAACCGCCTGTGGTCTTGTTCTTATATAACTACACCTACGACACAGATGTCTTTCGCGAAGATCGCTGGTGCGATGTCGCCAGAAAAAACGGATTTGCCGTGGCTGGCCTCGCATCTGCCCTTTCCTGGCCAAGGCTGCACGCTCCGCGGCCGATGAAGGAGTGGTTCGTCAGCGAATTGCAAGAAGCCTTGGCGGAATCTACGCACGACGTGCAAATGGTGCTGAACTATCTGGCAACACGCGACGACCTCAACGTGAAGCATGTGGGCATCTTCGGGCAGGGGTCGGGCGGAGCTGTCGCTATTCTTGCTGCCGCGGCCGATTCTCGGATCGGTGCGCTAGACCTGATGGATCCCTGGGGTGACTGGCCTGACTGGTTGAAGGCCTCGCAACAGATACCTGAGGCTGAAAGAGCCGCATATCTTAAGCCGGAGTTTCTCGGACGGGTTTCCGGTCTCGATCCAGTAGTTTTCCTGCCGCGGTTGAAGGAAAAGGCGCTTCGCATTCAGCAAGTCGACACTGATCCGGTTACGCCGATAGCTGCGCGTGACAAGATCGCTGACGTAGCGCCAAGACCAGGCGATATATCGCGCTATCGAGATAGTGCGGCAGAAAAGAAGGCGCTGGGCGCAGACGGCATCGTCGGTTGGTTTGGAGAACAACTGAAACCTGAAACAGTCACTGCCCACCCCAATCGCGAAAGGAGCGATCCGCGATGATCGTCACTGCCGCGTAACGGCCACATTCATGCTCTGGCGAAGCCAGATGCGCTTGAGACAGTTGAGAGACGGCGTTGGTCAGTCGAGCGAATATTGTTCCGAGCGGAAAGCGCTTAAAGTTCCTTTCGCAACAAATCTTGTGTGCGTGGTTTTGGATTGAGCGGTGATGGTTGATAAGTGGCCGCCATCAAGTCGTGGACTGTATCTCGTCGTCGTTCAGGATGCACTTTTCCCTTGATATCCATGCCAGACGGCTGTGCGAAGAATTGCTTCTCGCAAGTCGATCTGCTGTTTCAAACCAAGCTCCTCAAGAGCTCTTATTGTCTCCGGAACGTAGCGAAGAATCGGCGCGTCAGGAGTAGCTTTCCGCATAACTTCAATCTGGATTTCAGGCCGTAAGGCAGCCACAACTTGCTGGGCCAATTCAAAAATGGAGACTGATTGGTCGGAGCCGACGTTGTACGCACGTGCTGATACGCCCCGGAAAAGTATGCTCCATAGCCACTGGGCAAGATCGGCCGCATAGAGGTAGGATCGTATGGGCGTACCGTCCCCTTGGATGCGGATCGGTCTGTTCTGCATGGCATCGCGAATGAAATTGCCGATGGCGAAGTGGGCATCCAAGGCCAGGTGCGGGCCGACGAAAGCAAAGCAGCGCGCTATCTTGCACTCCAGGTTTGACTCCGCCGCATAGAGCGCGCAAAGATGCTCCGCAACGCGCTTTCCCTCGCCATAAGCGGAAGCCGAATCCAGTACATTAGGAGCGCCATTGAAGTCTTCTGGAATCCGCATCAGATCGGACGGCTGGCTTCCATAGATTGCGCCGGAGCTGGTGAGGAGAAACTTGCTCGTTCCGTGCGTGCTGGCAAAATCCAATACACGCTCCGTCCCGCGGAGAATGGTGCCCAGCATTTCGATTCTTCTGAGAGGAGTCATGCGGGTAACCGATTCTGTCGCGGCGTGAATCACAAATTTGAAATGACCCTGAGGAAATGCAAAATCCCGCACGTCCCCCGTCAAGAGAGAAATAGAGGAATCAGAGGCCAGATGAGGACTCTTCTCCAGGAATGTTGCGGGATTGCGGGTCAGGATTGTCGCGCGTGCTCCCAGTCCTTCTACGCGATTGATATGGGAGAAGCTCTCCACCAGCCAGGAGCCAAAGAATCCTGTGCCGCCAGTGATAAAAATCTGTTCTCCGCGCATCTCTGTCCAAAGATTGCGGGTGCAGGAGAGGATAAGATTCAGATCTTCCGCGGATAACGGCTTCGCCAATTCGTTCTCCCATCTGATTTGCGCTGGTGTTCAAGAGAAGTTTTCTGCCTGTGACGACCTCGCGAAGAAATACTCCGGCAGGTTGGAGTTGCATTGGCAATTGACTCTACTTTGATGCGCGAAAGAACTCCACGCCGAAGCACTCAAGCTC
>CAZHKN010000046.1:0-21915 GCA_964532725.1 uncultured Occallatibacter sp. | reverse complement strand
TCATCATCGATAACCTGATCCAGGGATTGGTCCATAGCTTCACCGAGCCGCTGCTGTTGAAATTCAAGCTCTCGCGCTATCTCGCCATGTTTTAGTTCCAGCATCCGGCCACGGCGCAGAGAGTCGATGGCGCGCCGCTTTGCCGCTGTCATTAGCCAAGCCGCGGGCTTTTCCGGAATGCCTTCTTCCGGCCACCGCTCAAGGGCCGTTACAAGCGCGTCCTGAGCGAGTTCCTCCGCGATGCCGATGTCGCGGGTAACGCGGGCAATGCCGGCGATGAGCCGCGTGGACTCGATCTTCCACACGGCCTCAATCGTTTTGTGAATGTCGGTCATGGCTTTTGAACTGCCTCATTCGGAAGCTCCTCGAAATCTTCGGCGGCTTTCTGCACGGCTGGGGGGAATCGCTCCTCTCGAAGATCTGGCGTACTTCGATGATCTCATTATTGGACATCGGTGCTCGCTTGGCCTATTCGATCGCTTCTTCCCGCGAGCGCGCCTGAATGATCCAGTAGCCCCCAATAGCCTCTTTGGTTTCAGCGAACGGCCCATCTGTAACCGCTGCCTTGCCGTCTGCATAGGCAACACGTGCCCCAGTCGAAGGGGGCAAAAGCCCATTGTGCCCGACACTTCTCTGCGATCGAAAAAATCTAAGATTGCACACGGAATGACGGAGTAAAATCATCCGCATGTCAGAGACTGCAAACCTTTCGGCCTCGGTCGCACCCTGGCTTTTCGTTCGCGACAGCATCAGAGCGGTCGAGTTTTACCAAACGGCATTTGGAGCCAGCGAAAAGTATCGTCTCGAAGAGAGAGGCGGTGTTGTGGCGAGGCTGGCTATAGGGAGTTCCGAGTTCTGGGTCGGCGACGAATCACCGGAGCAGAACAACTTCAGCCCCGACTCGCTCAGCGGCAGTACATTGCGGATGATCCTCACCGTCGCTGACCCGGACGCCGCATTTGCTCAGGCCTGCCAAGCTGGTGCACTGGTAGTCCATCCAATCGCTGAAGGGCATGGGTGGTGCTTAGGGCGAGTGGTCGATCCTTTCGGCCATCACTGGGAAATTGGCCGCCAGATCACTCCCTGAATCGCGCATCGCGATGGAGCAAATATAAAATCATTCCCGCATTTCAGGTTGCGCCGAGGTTAAAGCGCGCTCATCTGCCTCAATTCCAGCCTGCCGCCCGGGTACGATAATCTAAAAGATGAAAAACGACTTTCCTTCCCCCGGCGGGTGAATCCCTTGATTGTTGAAATTGAAGCTCTGACCAAGGTCTACGAGGCCAAGCAGCGCGTAGTCGCTGTCGACGGCGTCGATCTGGAGCTCAAGCAGGGTGAGATCTTCGGCCTGCTCGGCCCCAACGGCGCCGGCAAAACCACCACCATATCCATTGCCACCACGCGCGCGCTGCCCACCAGCGGCACGGTGCGCATCGCGGGCATTGACGTGGTGCAGCACCCGGCCCACGCGCGCCAGCACATCGGCGTCGTCCCGCAGTTCAATACCCTCGACCGCTCGCTGACTGTCTATGAAAATCTCTACTTTCATTGCCGCTACTTCGGCTATAGCCATTCGAAATCGAAGGCCCGCGCGCTCGAATTGCTCTCGCAGTTTCTTCTGAGTGAGCGCAAGGACGCGTATCCGCAGGCATTGAGCGGCGGCCTCGCGCAGCGCGTGCAGATTGCCCGCGCCATCGCCCACCGGCCCACGGTCCTCTTTCTCGACGAGCCATCCGCTGGACTCGATCCGCAGAGCCGCATGGCCATGTGGACAGCCGTCGAGGGGCTGCGCAAGGAAGGCATCACCGTGCTGCTCACCACTCACTATATGGAAGAGGCCGACGAACTCTCTGACCGCGTAGCGATTATCGATCATGGCCGCACATTGGCGCTCGGGTCGCCCGAAAAGCTCAAGCAGACCTTCGGCGCGCACACCATCTTCAATCTCAAACTCAAATCGCAGGACGGGCTCGATCCGCTGATTGCTCAGATCAAGCGGTTGGAAGGCGTGGTCAATGCTGAAGTAATTCCCGACGGCCTGCGTGTCATCGCCGCCGCCTCCGACGGATTGTTGGCGGATCTGATTTCCGCCGCCTCCGGAAATGGAGTTCGTGACCTCAAGATTAATGAGCCCAGCCTGGAAACGGTATTCATCGAGCTAACAGGGAGGGACTTGCGTGAGTAACAGTCAAGTGTCAGAGATTATCGATCAGCGATCAGGAAACGGAAAGCTGGCCGAGCGCCTAGCTCCCCCCTACAGCTCAGGAATTTTCTTGAAGTCATTTTTTGGACTCTTCCTGCGCGATCTCCGTGTGCTCACACGCGAGATTCTTCCCTTCATGCTGCGCGTGGGAATGCAGCCGCTGCTGTTTCTGTTTGTGTTTACCTTCATCATGCCGCATATGGCGGGCGGCAATCCGCTGGCGATGGGCGCGGGCCACTCCTTCGGCGAAGTGATTCTTCCAGGGCTGATGGCCGTGGCCATTATGTTCTCCGGCATATCGGCCGTGGCGCTGCCGCTCTCGGCGGAGTTCGGCATTACGCGGGAGATTGATGACCGCGTGATGTGTCCGCTGCCGCTGTGGGCCGTGGCGCTGGAGAAGGTCTGCTTCAGCGCGCTGCAAAGCATGGTTGCCGCGCTGCTGGTTATTCCGATGGCTTATTACATCCCTGCCAAGCCGGTGCACGCGGATATTCATAACTGGTTCCTGCTTGCTCTGGTGTTGGTGTTGGCGAGTTTGCTGGCAGGCTCACTCGGCCTGGTTATCGGATCGGTCGTCAGCCCCAAACATATCGGGCTGGTTTTCTCGATTCTGGTTGTGCCGATTACATTCTTAGGCTGCGTCTACTATCCGTGGGCCAATCTCGGCGATAGTGGCCTACGCTGGTTGCAGATCGCCGTCTGCTTCAATCCGATTGTGTATATGAGCGAAGGACTGCGCGCCGCGGTCACTCCTGAGGTCAAGTCGATGCCATGGTTTGCCTTTGTGCCCGCGCTGCTGTTCTTCACCGCTTTGCTGGGCCGCATTGGCTTAAGAGGCTTTTTGCGCCGGGTGATTTCGTAACTCGTATTTGATCGCTGAGGAAGACTGATCTATGCGTCTATTTGGCAAAAAGATGAAGGCCGAGCATAAAGCCATGCTCCAGGCCGAGCGCGCCGCCGGCGCATTACTGCCCGAGTATCACCGCGCCACCCCTGAGTGCCCTCACCCCGAGCGCTGGAGCATGTACGACTCCATGACCGCTGAAGTCGAGGTGCTCGAGTTCCTCCGCACCCTTATCACTACCGTCAAGCCGGAGCTGATTGTTGAAACCGGCGCATTCCTCGGCGTCAGCACCCAATGGTTCGCGCAGGGACTCAAGATGAATGGCCGCGGACGTATCATCAGTTGCGAGAACGATCCGCTGGTCTTTGCCAAGTGCCGCGAAAACATCGACAATTCCGGCCTCGCTGATTGGATTGAGCTTCGCCAGGAATCAAGCCTGGAGATGAAGATCGATGGAACCATCGACCTGTTTTTTTCTGACAGCCACGTCCCGATCCGTGGTGAAGAGGTGCGGCGCTTTCTTCCGCAGATCTCGCCGTACGGGCTAATCCTGATGCACGACGCTTCCTCGCATCTCAAGCACGTTCGCGATGCCGCTCTTGAGATGGAAGCCGAGGGCCTTATCTCGGTGGTCATGCTGCCCACGCCGCGCGGCCTGGTGATCGCGCAGAAGCTAGACAAGCACACGATTGCAAAATAAATAGCGTTCTCGTCACTGCTACGTGAACCTGGATTAGGATTCAGAGATGCCGTGCAGAGTTTTTTAAAAATGAAACAATTGCGCTCAAAAAGAGCACTTAGCGGAATCTTTGATTTCAGGAATCAGAACCCCGCACTATACTGGATGTGTGGTAGTGTCTCCCCTATTCGCGCGGAAATCCCTGCTCCTCGTGCCTGCGCTGCTTTTTGCCGCAGGCTGCGGCGGCGGGTTGCCCGGCAGAACG
This sequence comes from uncultured Occallatibacter sp., assembly GCA_964532725.1. Taxonomy (GTDB): domain Bacteria; phylum Acidobacteriota; class Terriglobia; order Terriglobales; family Acidobacteriaceae; genus Telmatobacter. The sequence continues at coordinate 17,924 of CAZHKN010000046.1, read as the reverse complement.
GCAAATCCAGGTCTCACGCTCACTCCCGGCACAGCAGCGATTGACACCAACTGCACCGGGTGCAACGCCAACAGCGGGTCCGGCGTAGCTGCCGAACAGTTCCATGCCACGCTGACCAATGGCGAGGCCGCGGATGTCCGCTGGTCGGTCACCGGCGGCGACGCGGCGGGCGCGGGCGCCATTAATGCCGATGGCCAGTACACCCCGCCCAGCTATCTTCTTCATGATCGCGTACAGGTTGTCGTCACAGCGGCTCTCGAATCCGATCCCTCGGTAACTGCGGCCACCGTATTGACACTGACACCCGGGTTCTCTGCTCCGCTCACCCCGCAGAATGTAGCGCTCGGCGCAAACGGCTCGGTGACCATCAGCGGCGTGGTTGCCGAGGCCGGCGGCAGCGCCGAGATTCATTTCGCTCTGGCCAACACCGCGTCTGGAGAAACCAGATTCCATTCCAACGTTGAAGGCACCCTGAGCGCGCCCACCTGCCAGCGTGGCACACAGGCCTTTACCACCTGCTCGGTTACTTACACCGCGCCCTCTGCGATTGAATCTACCGGTGCAAGTTATGTGATCGCGACCGTCGGCAATGCAGAGGTGAAAGCCTCTGAGACCAGGCCTTCCCGTGTTACCAGCGAGATTCTACTCAACAGCGAGGGACTTACAAGCAACCCCGCAACCCATCAGTCAGAGCAGGCTTCTCCTATTGTTCTAGGCAGCTCCGGTGGCAATAGCAGCGATTACGATACAGCAGGCGGCACCGTCGCCGATTGTTGCGGCGGTACGCTCGGCGCTTTGTTAAAAGGCTCGGATAATAACTATTACCTGCTGAGTAACAACCACGTTCTCGCGCATAGCGATCAGGCCAGTCTGGGCGACGCTATTGTGCAGCCGGGGCTGATCGATAACAACTGCAATCCCTATGGGCCAGGAACCACCACCGTGGCCTCGCTGGCCGGCTGGCTTCCGCTTTCAAGCAGATCAACCAACGCGGACGCTGCTATTGCGCGCATTGCTCCCGGTGCGGTTGACTCGAGCGGCGCAATCTTCGAACTGGGCGCCAAGCAATCTGACGGAACCCTTGCCGCGGCGCCTCCGGGCATCAGCTCGACTGGCGGAAAAGGCGAGTCCGCTTCACTCGGCCTGCAAGTTGCAAAGAGCGGACGCACGACTGGCCTGACATGCGCTGCCGTTGCGGCAATTGATCTGGACATCAGCGTTGATTACTTTGAAGATTGCGCCGAAACCAAACCGTACCTCACCAAGACATTCACCAATCAGATTGCGATCAGCGGCAACGGCTTCAGCGATGCGGGCGACTCCGGTTCACTCATTGTCGACACTGCCAACGCCGAGCCGGTTGGCCTCTTCTTTGCGGGCGGAACCGACGGCGCGGGCGTGAGCCACGGAATCGCCAACCCCGCGCCCGATCTGCTCAGCGAGTTAGACAAGCAGTTCGGCGGAACAACTTATACCTTTCAGGGAACAGCGGATCATGGAGTCAGTTGCCTGAGTTATGGCGACAGCACTGTCAGTGCGGCGCAGGCACGCTCACTGGCCGACGCCGAGTTTCAGCGCGGACAACTGGCATTCTCAATCGCGCGCGGATTGGTGAATCCAGCAGTGGGGATTCTCGGCGTTGGTCTGGGCAAGAGCAACGATCATCCCGGCACTTCAGCGATAATCATTTACACCGATGAGAAGATGACTGTCCCGGTTCCGGCCTCGGTTGACGGAGTGCGCACACTGGCGATTGCCACCAATGCGCGCGCAGTCGCCCTTGGCTCCGCTCCGCAAACGCCGGGGTGGGAATCGTTGCCGGCTGCTACTCTCAAACAAGCAGAAGAGATCAAGCAGCAAGCTGCGCACATGCTGATGAAGGAGAATCCGGGATTCTTTGGCGTTGGCGTCGGACAGAGCCTCGATAATCCGAAAGAAGCCGCGCTGGTAATTTATGTCGATCGCGGACGGATTCCCGCGCAGCTACCCCAGAATATCGACGGACTGCGTACCCGTTACATTCTTATGGATCGGCTGCATGTTACCCGCTCCTATGCAACACCCGCGCAGTCCAGCAGCCACTGCCTTACGTTTCCGGCAGAGAACGGTTCGAGTGTTGAAAATATAATCAAGCCTCTGGAATTGAAACTCGACTGAGTTATCGGTCCATTTTCAGAGACTATAAAGCACTTACTGCGTCAGAATATACGCGTCGACACGCAAACCTACCGGCAGGCTAACTCCATGATCTAACTGAACGAGTGTCTCCAGGATTTTTGTATCTACTTTCTCTTGCGGCTCGTCGGTCTGCACATTCTTGTGGCCCAGTTGTCCGCCGACGCGAATCACATGGCCCCAGAATTTTTTCTCCCCATATGCCTGCGCGGTGACATAGACCTTCTGCCCTTCAGCCACGCGGCTTACATCGGTCTCATCCACATCGACGCGGACACGTAGTCCGTCGACATCGCCCATCGTAAAAACCGGGTCAGGCGTAACGCTGGAGTTCGTAATGCTTTCGCCAGCGCGGTGATGCTTGCGCAGAATGGTTCCATCAAAAGGCGCGCGCAGGAATGTTTTGGCATAAATCGCCTGATTCTGCGCCAGTTGCGCCTGAGCATATTCCAGTTGCGCCTTGGCCGCGGCGATATCTTCATCGCGCTGGCGGTCGTCGATCAGCTTGAAGTGCTGATTGGCTGCATCCAGCCTGGCTTTGGCAACGTTATACTCGCGCTGATAATTCTCCAGGTCTTCTTTCGAAATAACGCCAGCGTCAAACAATTGCTGGCGGCGATCTAACTCGCTCTTCGCGTTGGCTTCGACGGCCTCGGCTTCTTTCAACGCCGCAAAGGATTCTCTCCGCTCCTGCACGCGCGATCCGTTCAGGACTTTTTGATAAGCCGCATCCGCCTGATGCACCTGCGCCTTGGTCGCTTTCACCGAAGCCAGAAAATCATCGTTCACAAGAATGGCAAGCACCTGCCCTTTCTTTACATGCGCACCCTCCTCGACTAATACATCATGGAGTTTTCCGGCCAGCTCGGAGCCAATTTTCACGTCTTCCGAGTCCGGCTCAATCAGCCCCGGTCCGGCGACAACAGTCTTTGTTATCGGTCCCTGGTTAGCAATCGGCGCGGAGGATACTTTCTTGCCGCCGGAAATAAGCAACCAACCGCCACCTGCAAGAATCACCACACATAAGAGCAAAAGAATCATGTTTGTTCTGGATAACCTGATCTTCACAACCAACCTCCTGGGTCAGGGAGCAGCCTACGCCACTCGTCCGTCTTCAATGCGCACAATGCGATCGGCATAATCGATCAGCCGGTTGTCATGGGTCACAATCACCACAGCGCGGTTCTGTTCGTGCGCCAACCGCGCCATCATCTCCACCACCGTTTTGCCAGATTGCAGATCGAGCGCCGCGGTCGGCTCATCTGCCAGCACCACCTCCGGCGCCCCGGCCACGGCGCGCGCGATGGCTACGCGCTGCTTTTGTCCGCCGCTGATATCCGCGGGAAAGGAATTGTACTTCTCTTCAAGATTCACCAGGCCTAAGAGCCGGCGCGCTTCCTCTTTGGCTTGTTTGCTGCGCATTCCTTTGAGCTGCAGAGTAAGTTCAACATTTTCTCCGGCAGTAAGAGTAGGAAAAAGATTGAAGCCCTGAAAAACAAAGCCGATATGTTTCAGCCGCACCGATGGAAGCTGCTTTTCATCGAGTCCCGTAACGTTCATTTCTTCAAGAATGACCTCGCCTGAGGTCGGCCGTAGAATGCATCCCATGATCGATAACAAGGTTGTCTTGCCGCTTCCCGATGGACCCATTAGCAAAACAATTTCGCCGTGACTGACGGTCATGTCCACTCCGGCCAGGGCAAGGGTTCCCGTCGAGCCTTCTTCATAGCTCTTAGTAACATTTCGGACTGAAATTGCAACCGACACTTTTCCCTCGTCTCAGTTAGTGACTTATCCCTTGAAGACCATCGCCGGATCGAGTGTCATCAACTTTCTTACCGAGACAACAGCGGCGCAGAGGCACATGGCCAGCGTCAAAAAGAACATCAGCACCACGGTCTGCCAGTTCAGCACAATCGCCGCGCCGCCCATGCTGCCGCCGCGCACAACAAAAATGCTGACCACCATGCCGATGGCATAACCCATCACAGCGGCAATCGCCGCCTGAGTCATAATTACGCCGAAGACATAACTATTCGGCGCGCCCATCGCCTTCAGAGTTCCATATTCGCGGATGTGATCCATTGTCGTGGCATAAATGGTTTGCGCAACCACGGCGATGCCTACGATAAGTCCCAGCGCCGCGGCCATCAGCACCGCAACACCCGCGCCGGTCGTGAACATCCAGTAGTGACGTGTCATGCCGCTGAACTCAGCGGTAGTGCGAACATCGTTCTCCGGCAGGCGCGCCTGCAACTCTGTCCGCAGTGCGGAAATACTAACTCCCGGAGCAGCCTTGACTAGCACAAAGTTAGTTTGGTCCTCGGCAATCCCGGTAAAATCCTGCGCGTTTTTGAAGGTCGTAAAAACATACGGCGCAGTAGTAAAAGCACGGATGCCGTTGGTGAATCCGACCACCTTGGCGCGATAATCGCGTATTTCGAAATGGTCGCCTATTCCATTTGCCGAGAGCTTCTGCTTGTAGATTTCGTCGATGATCACCGCATTGGGTTCTTTGAGCTGCTGCGCGTCGCCGGCGACAAGGTTCCACGGCAATCCCAACGGTACATCAGGATTGATGCCGACAATCTGAACCGACTCGTTCCGGCCGTTGGGTTCTTTCCACACCGTCCAGCGGACAATGTATTTTTCCGCCTGCGCCACGCCGGGCGTGGCCAACACCTGGTAATACTTGCGCTCGTTGAAGGTCGCCGCCTGATCAATATAGACAGTGTTTTTCGCCGCGATCCAGAGGTCAGCGCCTGAGTGATCAATCACGCTCGAAGTCGAAGTGGAGAATCCCTGGAAGAGTCCTGACTCCACGACCATCAAGACCACAGAAAAAGCAATGCCGGTGAGCGTAACGGCCAGTCGTACCTTGTCGTGAAAGAGATTGCGGCGCGCTAGCGGCGGCATGATTCCTCCTTTACGAAGAGTCCGTTGCAAAGCGCGTCGACCATGGCGGTGGTGCGCAGTTCCAGTGGCCGCCAGGGAAGCCAGTCGTTGCACTCCATCGCTATCTGCAGCGCTACGACGCCGTGCAGGCCGGCCCACAAAGTCTGCGTCACCAGTTCTAAATCGGCTTGCGGATCGCGAAGCACGCCGGATTTTGCGGCAATCTCGACCAGGTGGCGGACCAACGCATAGGCATCCGTCTCGGGATTGCCCTTGATCTCCGCTCGCTCCGCGGGATCGTGAGTCACCGGCAGCGGCGTCATGAACATCAAGCGGTAGTGATTGGGATAGGCAACGGCAAAGCGTACATACGATTCACCGCACTGGCGCAGGCTCTCAATGGGGTCAGCGATCTGAAGCATCTCCCGGAAGACTTCGGCCAGCTTGCCAAAGTCTGCATAGCACAGATCCCTGACCAACGCGTCTTTATCTTTGAAGTACTGGTAGATCGTCGTCGGGGAGTACTCGATCTTTTCGGCAATCTTGCGCATTGAGACGCCATCGTAGCCAAAGGTGGCGAAAAGTTCGCGCGCCGCATCAAGAATCCGGTTCCGGACTTCGTCCCGCTCCCGCTCACGCCGCTCTTTGCTTCCCATCTCCAGAACACCATTATAAACAATTAACACTGTTAAATATAGTTTCTCTGTTTACTTTTGTCAAGAGCAATAGATAAGGATAAGACTCCATTTTTAGACGCGCAGCAGTGCGGAGCCTGGATCATAGTGCTCACTGCTTATCAATACTGCATTTGTCGGGTTTTTAGAGAGCGGCAGCTTCTTCGATCTTCCAGGAGCCTTCAGAGGTTGTGCCTGCCTGCTGCTCGAAATTGTCCGGAAGAAAAATTTGGAAGACCGTTCCAGAGGACTGGCCGGATTCTTCAGTACGGCTGCGCAGATGGATCAAGCCTTCATGCTTCAGAACAATGCCGTGGCTAACCCACAGGCCCAGCCCGGTTCCGGTGGTCTCCTTGGTGGTGAAGAAGGCCTCGAAGATGCGGGCGCGAATTGCCGGCTCCATGCCGCAGCCGGTATCGGCAATCGTAAAGCGAATCCCCTTCTGGTAGGGGGCTTGCCACTTTGAGGAGCGGCGGGCGCGGACCAGGATGCGGCCGCCGGAAGTGGAGGCGTCGATTGCATTGCCAATAAGGTTGGCGAAGACCTGGCGGATCTCGCCTGCAAAGCAGAAGAGATCAATTGAGGCGTCATACCCTCGATCAACCTGGATGCCGAAGCTCTGCAGCCGCCCTTGGTAGAGGCTGAGGACTGAATCCAGCAATTCGGCCAGATTGGCGCGGGCCGGCTGCGTGGGCTGGCGATAGAAGCGCAGGGTCTGCTGAGTGATCTCTGAAATTCGCCGCGCCTCGTGCTCGGCCTGCAAGACGTACTGCAGCGGCTGGCCTTCGAGCTGGCTGTAGTTGTGCAGCAGGAAAAGCAGGTTTGTAATCGCTTCCAGCGGATTGTTGATTTCATGAGCAATCGAGGCTGCCAGACGGCCGGTCGCCGCCAGCTTCTCCGTCTTGCGTAAGGCTTCTTCGCTGCGTTTTTGCTCGCTGGAGTCCAGAATGATGGCGCCCACCCAGCGGACCTGGCTGTTATTGCCGCGCACCGGATAGGCGCTGGCCAGCCAGGTCAAGGCGTGCTCGGGACCTGCACTGACCAGTTCCAGATTGCGCACAGCGGTACCGTTGGTGATGACGCCGATAATGGTTTCTTCCAGGCGCAGCGCGATGGGCTGGGGCAGCAGCTCTGGCAGTGTGCGTCCCAGGTGGCTGCTTAGCGGTAGTCCGCTCATATCTGCAAAGACCTGGTTGACACGCACCATGCGGCAGCGACGGTCAAAGAAGGCCAGGCCGATGGGCGCGTTGGCCAGCATCGAGTCCAGCAGAGAGAGCGTGTCATTCAGTCCTTCGCGCTGCTCTTCAATTGAAGCTACCATCTGGTTGAAGGTGACAATCAGGTCGCCAACTTCGTTATGTACGCCAACCGGCAAAGGGACTCTGACCTTGCGGTGCGGGGACTGGATCAGCGCCTTGGCGCCATCGCGCAAAACCTTCAACGGATCAGAGATGGTGCGGGTAATTGTCACCACCAGCAAAGCGGAGGCGAGAAGCCAGATGGCGCCAAATTCAATGGTGCTGGGAAGCAGGTGATTGATCTCTTCCCTGTCCCAGATGCGGTCTGCCTCGACCCAGGCATATCCGCGCAGTTGACCAGTGGCATAAACCGCTTTGACCGCCTCAAAGCGCCCGCCGCCGAGAGAAAATACCCGGGACTCGTATCCTTTTACCAGCCGAATTTGCGCCATCTCGGCTGGAATCAGAGCCGCCTCCACGGCTTCGCCGCGGCTGGCGAATGTGACAATGCCTGCGGGATCAGTGACTTTGGCCACCGTGACACTGGGAGCCTTGCCCATCATCGTGACGGCAAGCCTAGCCTCATCGGGACGCTGGGCAGAAAGCGCCTGGGCGACCTCGACCGCCGTAAACTCCACTTGGCTGATCAGACGGCTTTCGGTATGCTGGCGTACATCGCGGCGCAACTCGCGCGCCACCAACGCTGCAAAAAGAGTCAGCGTCAGGAGCATCAACAGCACCTGCCCAGCCAGCAATTGCCTCCGGATGGAGCGCGGCCACCAAAGCATGGTCAGAGTTCCCCCTCAGGAAGTCCCGCGATCCCAAGCCTAGCGAATCCAACGTGCTGTGTCACGCTGTTTCTTTGCCTATGGGAGAAAGGGAAGCTGCCAGAGCAATAGCAATCTGTTTGCCATGAAAGCGCCCGTTCTCAATGAATATCTCGCTGGTGCGCCCGCCCGCCACAATAACGCCGGCAAGATAGATGCCGGGCACATTGCTCTCCAGCGTCTCCGGATTGTAGACCGGCATCCGATCCTCGCCCTCAAGGCGTACGCCCGCCTGCTCCAGAAAATCGAAGTCCGGATGGTAGCCGGTCATGGCAAAGACAAAATCGTTGGGCAGCGTCTGAGTGCCCTGCGGAGTCGCGACGGTTACGGAATCCACGGCAATTTCAATCACCTTGGATTCAAAGTACGCCTTGATCTCGCCGTTCTTGATGCGGTTGTCAATATCCGGCTTGATCCAGTACTTCACATGCCGCTCGACCGAACTCCCGCGATGAATCAGCGTTACCCGCGCCCCGTGCCGCCACAACTCCAGGGCCGCAATCGCCGCCGAATTCTTCCCGCCGATCACCACCACATCGTTGCCGAAATAAGGGTGAGGATCGTCGTAATAGTGATGCACCTTGCTGAGTTCTTCGCCGGGAATGTTCATCGGGTTGGGCAGGTCGTAGTAGCCGGTGGAGAGTGCCAGCTTGCGGGCCTTCAACCTCCCGGCGCGGCCAAACCGGTCGGCCGTATGCACGATAAAGCCGCCGTCCGCGCCCGTCACCCGCTCCACCCGCCGGTACGTGCGCACATCGAGCCGGTAGTGCGCCGCCACTCCCCGGTAATACTCCAGCGCCTCGTCGCGTGTCGGCTTGGCGTTGGGGCTGGGGAAGGGAATGTTGCCGATCTCCAGCAACTCAGAGGTGGTAAAAAACGTCATATGCGCCGGATAGTGGAAGAGCGAGTTGCAGAGACAGCCCTTGTCCACCACCACCACCCGCAAGCCGGCTTTCTGCGCCTCAATCGCGCACGCCAGCCCGGTTGGCCCGGCTCCAACGACCAGCAGGTCATAGACAGCTTCTTCGCTTACGGTGGGAACTTGGTTCTGCACCGCTGCGGCAGATGGATCGCTCATCTTTCTAGCTTAGGGTATCGTTCGGGGCTGCCGCCAGCAGCCGGCTCACAAATAAAACCGACCAGGTAGTGCGCACGACGGTCGCCAGCCTCTCCAGCAGGCCTGCCGGACCACCGAAATGATTCGCCATGCCAAATCCAAACAGAAAAGCCATCATCGCAATCGCCGTAAAAATACTGTATGCGGCCCATCCGCGCCAGCACCGATTGCCTCTGAAGCGCCATGCGAAGAGAAAAAGAACGCACAGCGCCGCATTGAAGGCAATTAGATCGCAGACCAGGTGCGGCATACCGTGGATAAAGATGGCATCCCCTATTACACCCAGCCCGTCAAGGAACTGGAGTGCGGGAATCAGCACCGCGCCAAATCCCGGTCGCAGTTCGCGGCGCAGGCCCAGAGCGAATACGCAAACGAGAGTGCCCATGACAAAGAAATTGATCTGCTGCGCCAGTCCGAAGGGTGTAAGCTCCAGTGAGCTTATGGTGTCATGGAGGGAGTTGTAGCCCGGCGTAATGAAGCCAAGAATGAGATAGGTCGTGATGAACAGAATCCCACCGTAGCCTGCAAGCAGCGTTAAAGTCGTGCTGCGTGCGCGAATTTTCTGACCTTCATGGACCGATGTCATAGTCGCCTTTCTCGAGCAGGTAGCATAATCCAAAGCTGGTATTATCCTTCGTACGCGCAAATTCCTCTGCTGGTTCAGGTTTCAGTTCAATTCGCATAAAAATAGCCGTAAAACTTAGCCAAATCCTATAGGAAGCTGTGAAGGAAAGACACCAGTTTTTTATTTGCGCCGGCCGCCTCACCGCCTCTTTTTCTTCTCTGCTTTACCCTTGTCGTCCTTGCCGTTTTTCTCATCCGCCGAGTGCGTAATCGGGATTGGCCCAAGATCCGGTCCAATCCGCTTCACCCGCGTATCATCCATCAGAAACCGGATTGTGCGCGGCGCAACCGGACGCGTGACACCGGTCTCCGGATCAATGCTCACATTCGGTCCCCCGGCAATCTGAAAGCTGAAAGCCGGAAACGTCGCCGTCATCGGAGCAACCAGGGGCTGATCGCTCGGGGGCTGTCCGTTCCCATTGGCCGCGCCCGGCCCACCGCTGTCCGGCTTTGCGCCCTGCCTCTTTGCTTTCCTTTTGGCAGCTTCCTCGCTGAGCGTCACCGTCTCCGTCGAAACCCCCGCGGGCAGGTATCCCTGAATCGGATGCAGCCGGAAGCCGGTCTCATAGCGATGTTTCTTGGTGCTCCAGGTAAAAACCCGCACCTGATCAAAATCAAACGGCAGCCCGGCCTTGGGCGGACTCAGCAGCGTCAGGTATTCGGGCACCATGTGATCGGGGGTATTGGCATCCTTATCCAGCACCCTGGTCAGCACATACGCGCCAACGATTCGCTGGCCCTCGGCGTAGATATTGATCTCGTCCGGCACATCCACATCCAATCGTCCGGAGAGCAACCATCCGGTGTGCCCCTGCGGATCGCGCACCAGCCACCAATCCTCCAATACCACCGGCGGTGGGGCCAACGGTGCGGCAGCAGTGGCCGCAGGTTTTGCTGTCACAGTAGTAGTCTTCGCAACCGCAGAGGTTTTCGCAGCAGCTACAGGTGGCGCTTTCGCCGGCGTCGCAGGCGCGCTTCCCGGTTTTGCCAGGGCAGGCGCAGTCTTGGCCGGCGTCACCGGAGCCGAACCGGCCACTCCAGCCTTGGACACCGAAGCCCGCGCCAGCAGTTGCACCTTCACGTTCCCGGCCAGCAGATAAAAATGCTCGGTTTCGCGCCCAGGGCGGATGTGAAGGTAGATATCATCCCGCACCGTTGCCGTCGCGACTACCGGGTCCTGGGCGTGACGGCTGGCCAATTGCTGAAAGCCGTCGTAGAGCTTTTCATCAATGACCGCATGCTCTTCGATCCAGCCAATCTCGTTCTTCGCGGTGCGGACCTTGATGAAGCGGCGTCCGTGCTCCAGCACGTCGAGCGGCTGGCCGTTTACCACCTCAGCCACGCGATTCGATACCGCCGCGACGCGGTCATGCAGATACATCTGCCGGGCCGAGACGTACACTTTGTCGTACTTCGGCTCGGAATGGAAATGAAATCGCCCGCAGCCGCAAACCGCAACCAGCAGGCAGAGCGCCGCCCACGCAGATGCGACAACGCAGAAGCGTTTCACTGGAGGCTCGGAAAATGTAGAAGAAGACGTAAGCACAACCGGGGCCGGACAAGTTGAGAATAGCAGGGAATGGAGAGGAGGGACTAGGAATTGGGGGGTAGGGATTAGGGATTAGAAATAAACTACACGATTGCAAATTGCAGATTTTCAGTTCCTACCCCGCTCCTTGCGGCATAGCTTATGCCGCAAGGAGATGAAGCCAACCTGCCGGAGCTGTTCTCGACCCTATTCCCTAGTCCCTATTCCCTGCTTTTACGGCGCTGCCACAATCGCAACCGAATTGGCCTGAGTGGTGGAAGCATCACTGGTGGTATCCAGCTTCCCGGGCGTACTGGTGTCAAAGGTGAATACGTCGAAGTAGGGACTGCCAACGGCACTGGCGGAGAGCAGGTAAGTATCGGTCGAGTCTTCAGCTAGGCCGACCACTCCGTTTCCTACGGTAGCTGTGCTGCCAGTGGAAGCAATCTTGTAGGTCGTGCCGGAGGATGTCACTGCGAACCCGCCGATAATACCAGTGTCATCCCCAACATAGACGTAATCTCCAGTGCTAATCGGCAGAATGGAAACCGGAGAGGCTCCACCGCTGGCGCTGGGGGAACCGCCGGCCTGAGAGACCGAGCCCCCGGTCAACCCACCGGCGAGGGAACTGTAATTGTAAGCGAGCAATCCACCCGTGCTCCCCGACGCGACGCTCTCCCCGACGTATAAGAGGCGAGGGGAAGTACCGGGATCAACCGCAACAGAAAGAGCGGCGCCGCTGCTGCTGCTCACTAAGCCGATGACAGCATGGGCGACCCCGCTCGGGAAGGGCGCGCTCGAGCTGAACGGCACATAAAGGGTGCCACCTTTGCCTAGGGCAACAAAAACGTAGCTCCCGTCACCCGAGATCGCCATCTGGTTGTTTGGAACATTGCTGAGCGAGCTGATTGAAATATTTACAGTAGAGGCGGTTCCTGAGCTGGCTCCGGTTGAGGTATTCACAGGGATTGCGCTCAAGGCTACGCCGCCGTTGATTGCGACAGCCTCCACAACCCACTTGCCCGATGGGTCCACCTGCACGGCAAAGGCATCATCCGGCGAAAGTTGCGTTGCGGTTCCCAGTGTGCCGTTGGTGATCGGGTAAGAGAGAACGCCGCTCTCCGTGCCGACCACCAAATAGTTCCCGTTCGGATCAATGGCCAGCGAGGTAGGAACCAGCCCAGTCGTCAGCAACCAGGGACTGCCGGAAATCGTGGACGGAGTACCGGAAGCGATGGACTTGCCCACAATACCCGGCGCGCTTCCGCCGTCCAGGATGTAGAAGTTCCCACTGCCGCTGCCCGATGTGGAGCAGCTGGTCGCCGTGGTCGCCACCAGCAGGCAAGCCGTCGTCTGCGCACTGTTGTTCGAGGCGTCTGTTCCGTACACTGTGATCGTGTAAGCCCCGGGGGGGGTTGAAGAGGTCGTGGCCGCCGTCAGCGTCGAGGTCTGCGCCGTATCGCTGCTGAACGTAAGCGACGTGGGCGAAAACGAGCAGGTTGCGCCGGAAGGCGTCGAGGAAATCGAGCAGGTCAGCGTCACCGTCCCGGTATAGGAGGAGATCGTCGGCGTCACGGTAATCGTCGAGGTTCCGGAATTTCCAGCCGTCGCCACCGTGATGCTGTCGCTGTTGGTGAGAGTAAAGCTGCCGCTGCCATTGTTCGGCGACTGCCAGAAATCACCGCATCCGGTCAAAAAAAGCGGCAACGCCGTCAGCATCACCCACCCAAACCTACCCAGCTTCATGCCTGCTCCTGATTCATTCTCGGTTCCATATCGCTCAATCTTGATCAATCCGGCTTTCATCAAAGGCCAAATGCGCTCAATTTTTTGATCCGCGGCGTTCTCTCGTTCCACGTTCCCAGCCTGACCTGTTGGGTCGCATGCCCCGTCTCCGGTCGCTCTGGCTGCATAGCCCTTTCGGGCATTGCCATCGCGGTATACAGAAGGGCCGGGGCCGCCGCACAGCCGGGAAGCGTCATAGATTCAGACGCAAAACTGCCCCGATTCGCTCGGTTGCGCGAAGAAAGATCGCCCGAAGCCGGGGCAAAGCGCTCACTTATCAACGATTTGGTTACAATTCCCTGCATTTTTTCACTATTCAAATCAGCAATTTCCAGCTACGCTCATCTTGCGCACACTTGCGCCCAAAAAAGGAGAACCCCCATGAAAAACACTCTTCGTCTCGCCCTCGCCGCCGTTGTTTTCGCTGCTGTTGCACCTGCCGCATTAGCGGACCCAACCGGCGGAGTACCGACTCCATTTGGTGATTTCAAGGCAAACACCTCTACAGCATTTGCGGAACCAACCGGCGGAGTGCCAACTCCATTTGGTGACTTTAAATCGACCACCTCCGCGGCAGGTGCGGACCCAACCGGCGGGGTACCGACTCCATTTGGCGGCTTCAAGTCAGCCATCGCTGCCATTTCGGTGGTGCAAATCATATGAAAAGGGAGAAAATAGAAGCCGCGAGGTGAAATGACTCTATCGACGCTCGATTGGGTTCTGTGGGCGGGCGGATTTGCCTGCGCAGTCGCGTTACTCTCCGTCCTTTTGTACCGCAGCAGATGGAAGAGCTTTCCCTGTTTCACCGCCATTTCGGGTTTCGAAGCGATCTTCACGCCGGTGATGTATTTGATCTACTGTTTTGGGTCTCATGCCTGGTATGAGCGCGGTTATTATGCATTTAGCTTCGTGGATGGAATCCTCCAGATCGCAGTGGTATGGGAGATTGCGCGAATCGTGATGCGGCCGATGGGAACATGGGTCCAGGATGCCAGGAAACAGTTTATAGTGGGAGCCGGAATCGGGATCCTGCTTGCAGTTGCGCTTGCTGCCGCAATCTCTCCGCCGACTTCAGATAGATTCCTGAGTCTGGGGGTCCGGTTTGGCGTGTTTACCGCTGCTCTTGTCTGTGAGCTTTTCATCGTGGTGGCGTTAACCTCGAACAAGTTGGGTCTAGGCTGGCGAAATCACGTAATGTCATTGATCCTTGGTTGGTCAGCATCGCAAAGCATCGCAATTCTGGTTGTAGGGCTGCATAGTTACCTCGGCGTACATTCGCATTACAGAGACCTCGACCGCGTACGGATAATTGTTTTTGAGGCTTCGCAGCTCTATTGGATCGTCCAGTTCTGGCGCAATGAGCCAGCGCGGCGTCCGATTCCACCCGAGTTGGCCGCTTATATCCAAGATTTGCACAATCGGATGCAAAAAAATCTTGACACCGTTGGGGCGCAAAGGTAACATCCTCCTTGATGACCTCCGTTCCACTCAATTTCGCTGCCGCACTCGCCCTGTGCATCCTCGGAGCAGCTCTATTTCTCGCGCTGGCTTCGGCCCTCCGGCGCAGACAGCGGGACTGGACAGAACTCATCTCCGGTTTGCTGCCGATGGATTCTGAAGCCGTCGGACTGGTGGCTCAGGACTTTCTTCAGCCCCGCCGCGGACAGATCGCGATGGAGCCGCAGGAGATGTGGCAACTGGTCGGCGGAGCCGAAGGCCTCAACAAGATGCTCAAAAACGCCGAGATCATGCTGGCGCTGGCTGCATGGGCGGAGCGTTGGAATTTTGAAGAGGGCGTGATTGTCAGTGAGCGCATGCGCCGCGAAGCCATTGACCTGCACCATGCCGTGCGCCAAGTCAAGCTGGCCATGATTCCCATCGGTTTACTCAAGCGTTTTCGGTTCGCCCTCCCCTTCCACGTGCAAGAGGCGGCTTCGGCCTATTATCTGATGCGGCAGCGTCTGCTTCTGCTGTATGAGACCAGCCATGCGGGGCTGTATCCGGCCCTTGCCGCCTCCCTCTAATCTCTGTAATCAGACGCTTTATCTCACACTCCACCGTGCATGACCATACCTGTCTATATATCACTGCACACCTCACTACGATATAACGGGCGTAGAGCGAATTTGCCTTCCGCTCCTTCAGAGGCTTTGCAATGATGAATGCTGAATCTAAATCAGCTTTGGCGCTGCCAGCCGGAGTCGCTGTCCCCGGCGCACCCGAAAGTAACCTCGCCCGCCGTGCTGTCGCCGAGCTGCCTCACCCCTATCGCTCACCCTTTGCCCGCGACTGCGGACGCATTCTCCATGCCCGCGCCTTCCGCCGCCTGGCCGGCAAAACACAGGTTTTTACCCGCCTGCCCGGCACTTTGCCGGCAAATGAGGACGGAATCCTGCCCGGCGACCACTTTCGCAGCCGTCTGACTCACACATTGGAAGTCACTCAGATCGCCCGTACCCTGGCCGCAGCCCTCGGGCTGAATGCCGAGCTTGCCGAAGCCCTCGCCCTGGCCCACGACATCGGCCATCCACCCTTCGGCCACGCCGGAGAAAAAGCTCTCGACCAGTGCCTGCGCGCCCACGGCCTCGGCTTCGACCACAATCTCCACGCCCTGCGCATCATTACCTGGTTCGAGGAACGCTACGCTGGCTTTCGCGGGCTCAACCTGACCCTGGCCGTCCGCGAAGGCATCGTCAAACACTCCCGCGACTACACTGCCTCCGAACATCCTGAGCTAGCGGAGTATCTTCTCGGCCAGTATCCCCCGCTCGAAGCCCAGTTGATCGATCTCGCCGACGAAATTGCCTACCTCACCGCCGATCTCGACGACGGGCTCGACTCCGGCATTCTCACCCTCGATCAGGTTCGAGCCTCCGTCCCGCTCTTCCGCGCCGCCCACGACGCCGTCCTGGACAAATATCCGGCAGCGCCCGCCAAGCTCTCGACAGCTGAAACCCTTAAGCTCCTGGTCGATTCGCTGGTTACTGACCTGCTCCATGAAATCCACCGCCAGATGGACATGCTCGGAGCCACAACCCTCGAAGAGGTCCGCATCGCGCCACGCCGTCTGGCCACGCTCAGTCCGGAAATGGAGGCCGCCCGCTCCGAGGCCAAAACCTTCCTGTACGCCAGCTTCTACAACGCACCGCTGATGGAAGAGGCCCATGCGCACGCCGCGGCGGTGGTTGAGCAACTCTTTGCCGCGCTCCTCAACGATCCCGCACTGCTGCCCGCCGATCACAGCGCGCAGATCGAGACCGAGGGCCTCGCCCGCACCGTCGCCGATTACATTGCCGGCATGACCGACAGCTACATTGAGCAGCTCTGGCGCCGCTGCTGCGCAAATGCTGGCTGACCCGCTCTTCCCCAACCCCACCAAAATCAAACCGATTCCATCCAGCGCGCTCCTTTACAATTCCCAAAGAGCTGAGACCCCGCTTCAAAGAGGAAAAGCCCTTGCGCTGGAAAATCCTGATGCCGCCGCGGCGGGACGCGCCCTTGCCCCTCTGGATGATCTTCCCGGTGATCTTTACCGCGCTCTACGCCACCCACATTACCCTGTTGCGCCTGCCCTACTACTGGGACGAGGCCGGCTATTACATTCCCGCGGCATGGGATTTTTTTCGCACCGGCTCGCTGATTCCCACCACCACGCTCACCAACGCGCACCCGCCGCTGCCCAGTATCTATCTCGCGCTCTGGTGGCAGCTCTCCGGCTTCCATCCCCTCGTCACGCGCGAGTCCGTCCTGATGGTCGCCGCGCTTGGCCTGCTTGCTGTCTGGCGTCTGGCGCAGCGCCTGCAGGCCTCGGTGGCTGTATCCTTCTGGGCCGTCGTCCTCACCGGCCTTTACCCCATCTGGTTCGCGCAGAGCCTGTTGGCCCACGCTGACATCTTCGCCGCCGCCTGCACCCTCTGGGGGCTGATCTACGCGCTGCCCGAGCGCGGGCGCAAGCCCTGGGCCGCGGCGCTGTGGTTTGCCGCCGCCGCGCTCTCGAAGGAAACCGCAATTGTGGTTCCAATGACGCTGGCTCTGGTCAGCTTTGCGGCCAGTTTTCGTGTGCAGGCTTTTGCGCGCTTCCGGCTCTGGAGCGAGTCGGCATGGCTGGCCAGTTGCGCCCTGCCGCTTGTCGGCTGGTATTCATGGCACTATGCAAAAACCGGCTTCCTCTTCGGCAATCCGGAGTTTCTCCGCTACAACGCCCAGGCCAATCTCGAACCGGTCCGCATCCTTGCCGCCTTTGCCCACCGCTTGCTCCACCTCACCGCGCACATGAACCTCTTTGTGCCGGTCGGGATGGCGCTCGCTTCCCTACTGCTCACTCCACGCCCCGATCCCAACGGCAGTAAGCCGCCGGGGTTAAGTCCCGTCATCACGCGCCGGATTCTCTTACTGCTGTTAGTCAACGCTCTCTTCTTCAGCATTCTCGGCGGAGCCTTGCTCACCCGGTATCTGCTGCCCATGTATCCCCTGGTGCTGCTGCTGGCTCTCTCCACGCTCCATCACCGCGCGCCGGCATGGCAGGGTCTCGCCGCGTTTTCGGGCGCAGCTTTCGTGATCGGCCTCTTCGTCAACCCGCCCTATGGATTCGCCCCGGAAGACAATCTCGCCTTTGTGCATGTCGTTCGCCTGCATGAGGCGGGCATCAATCAGCTCAACAAGCTCTACCCCGGCTCCGTGGTGCTTTCTGCCTGGCCGGTCACCGACGCGCTATCCCGCCCCGAACTCGGTTATTTGAAGAAGCCCTACGAGGTTTATCCAATCGATGATTTCAGCGCCCCACAGATCGCCCGCGCCCTCCAGGAGCCGGAAAAGTACTCCACCGCGCTGGTCTTTTCCACCAAGGAGGAAGCGACTTCGCCGTTCTTCACGCTTGGTGCTGCGAGCAAGGAAATGGACGAGCGCTATTTCGGCCTGCATCACGACCTGAAGCCCGAAGCCATCGCCCAGCAACTCGGCGGCACATTGGTGTGGAAGCAGGAAGACCAGGGCATGTGGATCGCGATTATCCGCTTCAACCGCGCGATTGGCCTCGCGATTCGCAAGAAGCTCTGCCAGAAC
>CAZHKN010000045.1:0-22530 GCA_964532725.1 uncultured Occallatibacter sp. | reverse complement strand
GGTGACCTCTCCCTTACCAAGGGAGTGCTCTACCAACTGAGCTACATCAGCCCTTCTTGCAAACTCTGCACTCCATCGGGCTACTGGAGTGACTCACGTACAGCCCAACGCTGCATTGCCGGCCTATTTCCCATCCCGGCGATATTCTTCTGCCTTGCGGGCGATCACGGTACGCAACACAAAACCAGCCAGCACTACCAACACCACCAGCCGAAGGCTCACCGGCTGCCCAAATACGCGGACCGGAGTAGCGTCCAGCGTAAACCAAACCAACGTGCCCAACACAGCATACAACGCAAGGGCCATCTTGAAACGGCGATCCAGAGCGGAATCCACACTCGAATCCGGCTTTACATCCGAACTCGATTCAGGCTCGGAATCCCGGTTCAACTCAGCGCCCATCTCCGCCCCTCAAAACTTATGGTGCACAGGGGAGGATTCGAACCTCCGTAACTCGTTGAGTGGCAGATTTACAGTCTGCTGCCATTAACCACTCGGCCACCTGTGCACATCTTGCTCTGTCTCTGTGCCAGCCCTTCAGCGTGTCTAGTTCTACGCTGCTTCGGTGCATCAAGCCCCGCCCGGAAAATCTCCGGCTCATCGGAGCATGCACCTCTGTGGGGTCGCCGCGGAGGACAGATCCAGCGCAGAAATCATTCTCCGCGCAGGTAAAACTTATGGCCGTATCAAACCCGGAAACTCTAAGCCCGGAATCTTCATCAGCCCGGAATCGCCAAAGCCCGGATTGCGGCCTTCCAAACAGTGGAGCTGGCGAAGGGATTTGAACCCCCGACCCTCTGATTACAAATCAGATGCTCTACCAGCTGAGCTACGCCAGCCCAATCCACCGGAAAAACGAATCCGGATGCCTTCCAGCCGTCCCGAAAAACGCGCGGACACACTGCCGCTCCGCACACATCACGGCACAGAATCCAAGGTTAGCACAGCGCCGCGATCGGAGCAAACAGGTGACAGGGCAACGGCGCTGCGAGTCCGGCAGCGCCGTTGCGCCAGGAGTGACTCAGGGGTATTTTTGCACTATTTGAGAGGCAATCGCCAGCCCTTCGCGGTCCAGCATGTTACGGATTATCTAAATTTTTGCCAATTACACAGAATTTTGCGCCCCGGCTTCAAGAGGACGCATCAAAATGGAAACACTTGTGCATAAACGATTTGGCTTTGACAGCCGTTCGTCAAACTATCGGGCCGCAACTGACAAACGCCGATAATCAAAAACAGAAGCAGAGGAGCCAGCGAGTGAAGAGCAGCGCGTTGAATCGATCTTTGTGTTTCACCATTGCAGTTCTGATAGGCCTCGTGGTCGTTGGCTGCCAGAAAAAGGCAGCGGCGCCGGATGCAGCGGCAGGAGCGCAGGGATTCCCCGTGCAGACAGCAGCCGTGGCGCTCGCTCCGGTGGACCAGACCAGCGAGTATGTGGCAACCATTAAATCGCGGCGGTCCGCGACTTTGCAGCCGCAGGTGGATGGGCGGCTGACGCAGATTCATGTCCGCTCAGGCGATCACGTTGCCGCTGGACAATCGCTGATGGAGATTGACCCGCTGCACCAGACGGCTACGGTTGCCTCGCAGAAGGCCACCGAGCGCCAGAAGAAAGCGCTCTACGATTACGATGCGCTGGAGATTGAGCGGCAGCGCAAGCTCTTTGAAGCCGGCGTAACCAGCCGCGATGCCTTCGATCAGTCGCAGCAGGCTTATGAGAACGCCAAAGCCGATTACGAGTCAGCGGTGGAACTGCGCAAGACCGCCGAGGAGCAACTGGCCTACTACAACATCCGCGCTCCGTTTGACGGCGTTGTCGGTGATATCCCGGTGCATATTGGCGACTACGTTTCCTCATCGACGATGCTGACAACGGTCGATGAGAACAAGGATCTGGAGGCCTACATTTACCTGCCCACCGAGCGCGCCACCCAGGCGCGGCTGGGCCTGAATGTTGATCTGCTGGATACAAACGACAAGTTGCTGGAAAAGACCAAGGTTGATTTTCTCTCGCCGCAGGTGGATAGCACACTGCAGGGAATCCTGGTCAAGGCGCCGGTGCACTCCGCGCCTGAATTGCTGCGCAACGCACAGTTGATCAAGGCGCGCGTCGTCTGGTCCACATCGCCGATGGCGGTGATTCCGGTGCTGGCGGTTACGCGTCAGGGCGGCCAGAGCTTTGTCTTTGTTGCGCGGCAGCAGAACGGCCATTATTCAGCTGTACAGGTGCCGATTACGCTGGGCGATACCGTCGGCAACAACTATTCCGTCACCTCAGGCTTGAGCACTGGCGACAAAGTCATCACCTCAGGCACGCAGTTCCTGATCAACGGCATGCCGGTTATCCCCATCGGCGGCTAGCGCCAATAGCAGAAATAAAGGGAGAATACCTTGTTTGTTGATTTCTTTATTCGCCGGCCTGTCTTTGCGACAGTGTGCGCGCTGCTGATTATTCTTGCCGGGGCAGTGTGCATCCCAAACCTGCCTATTGCGTTGTATCCAAATCTCGCCCCGCCGCAGGTCTCGGTCGCCAGCAACTACGTGGGCGCGAACGCCGACATCGTTGAGAAGGCCGTCACTATTCCGCTGGAAGAAGCGATCAACGGCGTAGAAGGAATGCGCTACATTCAGTCATCGAGCGGCAACGACGGTAGTAGCGCGATCAATGTCACCTTCAAGACCGGCTATGACCTGAACATCGCCGCCGTGGATGTGCAGAATCGCGTGGCCAGCGCGCAGGGCCGCCTGCCCTCCGCGGTGAATTCAACCGGCGTGAGCATCACCAAGGCGAACCAGAACTTCGTCTTTGGCGCAGGTTTTTTTACTCGTGATAACCGCTACTCGCCGGAGTTCATCTCCAACTACCTTGACGTTTATGTCAAGGATGCGTTGAAGCGCGTGCCCGGCGTGGGCGATGTAATCATTTTCGGCGAGCGTAAGTACGCGATGCGCGTCTGGCTCGACCCGGTGAAGCTGGCTGCGCGCAGCCTGACCGCGACAGATGTGGTGAACGCGCTGGTTGAGCAGAATGTCGAGATCCCTGCCGGCCAGTTGGGCCAGCCGCCTTCCGATCAGAAGCAGGTCTTCCAGGTCCCCGTCCGCGTGGTGGGCCGCCTCGCCTCGCCGGAAGAGTTTGACAAGATCATCATCAAGAACTCCGCCAATGGCCTCGTGCTGCTCAAGGATGTGGGCCACTCAGTGGTCGGCGCGGAAGACTATAGCTCCAACCTCAAGTACAGCGGCTTTCCGGCAATGGGCGTCGGCGTGCAGCAACTATCGAACGCCAACGCGCTCGAAGTGGACCGCAACGCGAAAGCCGCGCTGGTGCAACTCTCAAAGAGCTTCCCGCCGGGCCTGGAATACGCCGTAGCCTTTGACTCGACGACTATTGTCGGCGATTCGATCCGCGAAGTGCTGGTCACCTTGGCCGAGGCCATCGTCATCGTCATCGTCGTCATCTTCCTTTTCTTGCTTGACTGGCGCGCCACCATCATTCCCGCTGTCACTATTCCGGTTTCGCTGATCGGCACCTTCGCCTTCATCAAGGTCTTCGGCTTCTCGATCAACTCGCTCACGCTTTTCGGAATCACCTTGGCTACGGGCCTCGTGGTCGATGACGCAATCGTAGTCATTGAGA
Organism: uncultured Occallatibacter sp.; assembly: GCA_964532725.1. Lineage (GTDB taxonomy): Bacteria > Acidobacteriota > Terriglobia > Terriglobales > Acidobacteriaceae > Telmatobacter. The sequence continues at coordinate 18,893 of CAZHKN010000045.1, read as the reverse complement.
ACGTACAGCGGCATATCGCCGAAGAGCACTCCGACCCGCACGAGGCTACATCGCGAGCAATGGGTGAGGTAACCAGCGCTGTAATCGCTACATCGCTGGTGCTGATCGCGGTCTTCGTGCCTGTCTCCTTCTTCCCCGGAACCACCGGCATCCTTTACCGGCAGTTCTCCATGACCATTGCGTTTGCGATTGCCATCTCGGCCTTCAACGCGCTCACCCTCTCACCGGCGCTCTCTGCCCTGTTTCTGCGCGGCGAAGAAGAGCGTCCGCATCAGTTGGACTTTCTGCGCATTGGCCTCATCTCCCGGGCATTTGCCGCATTTGTTCACGGAGCCGACCGGACCATCGCCTGGCTGGCTGGGACGTATGCCCGCTCCATTCATTTTGTTCTCCGGCTACGCTATCTGGTGCTGCTGCTCTTCTTTGCCGGCCTGGGCGCGACAGGCTGGATGTATAACCGGGTTCCCACAGGATTCATTCCGCAGGAGGATCAGGGCTACCTCATCTGCGTCGTCCAGGCGCCGCCGGGAGCTTCTCTCGCCTATACAACCGAGGTAGCCGATCGAGCGCAGGCGATCATTGCGCAGAATCACGATGTCGAAGGATCCTTCGCTGTAATGGGCTTTAGCTTTTCTGGCAACGCTGCGAATGCTGGCCTCATCTTCCTTGCCACCAAGCCAGCCGATCAGCGTCGCGGCAAAGGCCACTCTGCTGCCGACATTGTTGCCGACCTCTCGCCTAAATTGTTCATGGTTCCCGGCGCGTTTGTGGGTCTCTTTCAGCCGCCGGCCGTCAACGGCGTGGGCACCTTTGGCGGATTTCAGTTCATGCTGCAAGACACGGGATCGAATACGCTCGCCGATCTTGACCGGGTGGCGCACCAGATTGTCGGCGCCAGCCGCGCCGGCAAGGAACTCTCCGGCTTGCAAACCACCTTCTCCGCCAATGACCCGCAGATGCTGGTCACCATTGATCGCGAAAAGGCCAAGGCCCTCAATGTTCCGCTGGCGCAGATCACGACTACACTCAGCGTCTTCATGGGTTCGGAGTACATCAACGACTTCGACTACAACAACCGTACCTATCGCGTCTTTGTGCAAGCCGATCAAGCATTCCGCATGACGGCGAAAGATCTGCATAACTTCTATGTCCGCTCTGACACTGGCCAGATGATTCCTCTGGATAACCTGACGACTGTTACAGAGAGCGCGGGTCCGCCTGTCATCACTCACTACAATCTTTTCCGCGCCGTCGAAATTGACGGTGACCATGCACCTGGACTCAGTTCTGGACAGGGATTGGCCGCGATGGAAGCACTGGCAAAGAAGATGATGATGCCGGGCATGAAATTCGAGTGGACCGGACTGACGCTTGACGAAATTGAATCCGGGGGCAAGGCTATTATCATCTTCGGCCTTGGCCTCTTGGTTGTCTATCTCACGCTCTCCGCGCAATACGAGAGCTTCGCGCTGCCCTTCATCATCCTGCTTGCGGTGCCGATGGCTGTGCTCGGCGCGTTGGGCGCTGTCTGGGCGCGAGGCATGGCCAACGACGTTTATTGCCAGATTGGTCTGGTGATGCTCATCGGACTCTCGGCCAAAAACGCCATCCTCATCGTCGAGTTTGCCGAGCAATTGCGCCGCAAGGGCCGCTCCATCGCCGAGGCCGCTATTGAAGCCGCGGAACTGCGCCTGCGCCCGATTCTGATGACGTCGTTCGCCTTCATCCTCGGCATTCTGCCGCTGGTCTTCGCAACCGGCGCGGGCGCCCTCGGACGCCGTTCAGTCGGCACAACCATCGTCGGCGGCATGTTGCTCTCAACTGTGCTCAATCTATTCTTCATCCCCGTGCTCTATGTAATTCTGAGCCGGTTGCTGGCTGGCTTCCGCAAGGAAGAAGCGCCGCCCGCAGTGGCAACGAGTCATTGATGATTCGATTCTGATCGTTGGTCCTTCGACACACGCTGTCATCCTGAACGAAGCGCAGCGCAGTCGAAGGATCTGCGTTTGCACTTCAGCATTACATCGGGAGAAGCAGAATTACTGCTTCTCCCGATGCGCAATCACAAAATCCTTGATCCGCTCGTAGACTTCGCCAGTCACAATGCCATTCTCCACCAGATCCTGCTTTGTCCTGTAAGGCCGGAAGCGAACAATTCGCGCAGCCCAGGTGCGCGTCATGCCCGGCGCTTTCATCAACTCATCCACCGTTGCGTGATTGATGTCGATCCGCGCCTCAGGCGCAGGCGCATTTGTGGATGTTCTGGAGGCCCTGGATCGATCCGTATCCTGATTCTGTGCGATGCCCAGCAGACAAACACCCAGCATCAACGCTCCAGCCGCCGCCCATAGCGCCCTCATTCGCATCGGCTTATTCTGCGCTCCATCTCTTCCTCCACGCAACAAAAATTTGACAGACCGGCAGGTCTTCCCGTAAGGTTTTTTCAGATGCAGAGCCTCCGCCATCACGGCCATCACCACCATCATGGAACCTCCATGCCGGCGGACTGCCTTGGCCTGAACAACTAACGGCCAGAGAGATCTCAAGAAACACACAAGCCCGCCGGCGACTCAACCGGCGGGCTTTTTTGCGCCTGAAAAATCAACCCGCAGAAGGAAGACCATGAGCAACACGACCGCAACAATTGACTTTGACAAGATGGACGGACTCGCGCCCGGCATTGTGCAGGATGCGCGCACCGGCGAAGTGCTGATGCTGGGTTTCCTGAACCCCGTCAGCTATCAAAAAACACTGGAAACCGGCTTTGTGACGTTCTGGAGCCGCACACGGCAGAAGCTGTGGTTGAAGGGCGAATCGAGCGGCAACCGCCTGCGGGTCGTCTCTGCCGCGACCGACTGCGACAACGATACCTTGCTATTTCGCGTGGTTGTTGAAGGCGACGGACTCGTCTGCCATGAAGGCACCGTGAGCTGCTTCACCAAGCCGCTGCCGGTCAGCGAAGAATATCAATTGAGTAACATCGAGAAAGAGGAAGAAAGTGGCAAATAAACTTAGACTCGGCATCCCTAAGGGAAGCCTGCAGGATGCAACCATCGCTCTCTTTAAGCGCGCCGGCTGGAATATCTACGCCGATGGCCGCTCCTACTTTCCTTCTATCGATGACTCCGAGATCGAGTGCATGTTGATCCGCGCACAGGAGATGGCTCGCTATGTCGATCACGGCGTACTCGACGCCGGACTCACCGGCATTGACTGGGTTGTAGAGAGCGGCCTGGATGTTACAAGCGTGACCACGCTGACCTATGCCAAGCAGAGCCGACGCAAAGTGCGCTGGGTGCTGGCTGTTCCTGAAGGCTCTGGCTTCGAAAAAGCGGAAGATCTTGAAGGAAAGATCATCGCCACCGAGTTAGTTGAAGTGACCAAGCGTTACTTCGCATCGAAGAGCGTCAACGTCAAAGTCGAATTCAGTTGGGGAGCTACCGAAGTAAAGCCCCCGACGCTCGCCGATGCCATTGTCGAAGTCACCGAGACTGGCAGCTCACTGAAGGCCAATCATCTCAAGATCATTGACACGGTCATGGAGAGCGAGACGCACCTCATTGCCGGTAAAGCCACGCTCGCCGACACGTGGAAGCGCGGGAAGGTTGACCAGATCGCGCTGATGCTGCGTGGAGCCATCGATGCGCAATCGCAAGTGGGGTTGATGCTGAATGTTCAGCGCGACAATCTGGACACAGTGCTGGCGGTGCTACCCGCATTGAATTCGCCGACGGTCTCGCAGCTAAGTGATTCCGGTTGGGTCGCGGTGAATACCATAGTGGAGGAGCGCGTTGCCCGCGATGTGATTCCCAAGCTGAAGGCAGCCAAGGCAACGGGCATCGTCGAGTATCCGCTCAACAAAGTTGTGCTGTAATTCCGGAGGCAAGAATGAAGACGATCCGTACCAAGGGTCGAGGCGCGCGGCAATCGGAAGAAGTTCTTGCCGCACACGAACAACGTGGCGGCGCGGCGCTGGACAGTGTATTGCCCTCTGTTCAGCGCATCGTCGCAGCAGTGCGCAAGCAGGGTGACCGCGCGCTGCTGCGCTACGCCGCTGAATTCGACGGCCTCGTTGATGCGTCAAAGCTGTGCGTAACAACAGAGGAGATGGCCGCAGCGTGGGATTCGCTTCCGCCCGCAATGCGCGTAGCTCTCTCCGCCGCCGCCGATCAGATTCGCCGCTTCGCAGTGAACCAACTGCCTGCATCGTGGAGTGATGAGCCGGTTCCCGGCCTGATGACCGGGCAGCTCGTTCGTCCTCTCCGTTCAGTCGGTTGCTATGTGCCCAGCGGCCGCCATCCACTACCTTCCACGCTGCTGATGACCGCCATCCCCGCGCAGGTAGCAGGTGTGGAGCGCATCGTAGTAGTCTCGCCCAAGCCCGCACCCGAGACTCTCGCCGCCGCGCACCTGCTCGGCATCACTGAGTTCTACAGGCTCGGCGGAGCGCATGCGGTTGCAGCGCTAGCTTACGGAACCGCGACCATCCAGCGGGTCGACAAGATCGTCGGTCCTGGAAATCTCTACGTCACTGCCGCCAAGCGGCTCGTTGCTTTTGATTGCGCCATCGACATGCTTGCCGGACCGACAGAAGTGCTCATCGCCAGCGAAACTGGCGACGCAGCCTGCATTGCATCCGATCTTGTTGCGCAAGCAGAACACGATCCCGAAGCTCTGGCCATCTTCGTCACTACACGCGCCGAGTTAGCCAAAGCCGTCATCGCCGAAGTCAAAGAGCGCAGCCGCAATAACTCTGTTGCGCGGCAGGCTCTTGACCGCAACGGCCTCGTCGTTCTTGCATCAAGCGTCGAAGAAGCTCGCACAATTGCCAACCGCCTTGCCGCCGAACATCTCACCATTGACAGCGCCCGCGATCTTGATTGGGTGCAGAACGCCGGCTCGGTATTCATAGGCCGCTGGTCCGCGCAGACCATGGGCGATTACATCTCCGGACCAAATCACACGCTGCCCACCGGCGGCATGGCCCGCATTCGTGGCGGCTTGAGCGTTAACGACTTCGTCAAGCTCATCACCGTGCAAGAGTACAAGTCGCAGGCCATGCGCACGCTCGGCCCGGATGCCATTTTGTTAGCCGAAGCAGAAGGACTCACCGGCCACGCCGAGTCCATTCGCACACGATTGAAAAAGAGGTCCACGCGTGATTGAAGCAGTCACAACGTCCATTCCAATGCCCCGCGCCCGTGTGCAAGCGATGATGGAATATCACCCCCCTCTCGGCTGCCGCGATGCTTTGCGCCTGGACTTCAACGAGAACACACTGGCCTGTTCGCCAAAAGTGCGTGAGGTGCTGGGCCGCGTCTCTACGGGCGATCTCACGCGTTATCCGGAGCGCGAGCCGGTTGAAGCAATCGTCGCCGCGCATCTAGGACTCGCCTCCGAGCAGGTCGCGCTGACCAATGGCGTCGATGAAGCGATTCATGTTCTCTTTGAGGCATTTCTTGATAGCGGCGACGATCTGCTGTTGCCTGTACCGACTTACACGATGTATCAGGTCTATGCCTCGGCAACCGATGCAAACGTGGTGCCAGTGCTTGCCGCAGACACGCTTGAATTCCCGTTCGAGCGCATCGTGGCCGCGATCACGCCGCGCACTAAGATCATCGCCATCGCCAATCCCAACAGCCCTTCCGGCAGCTTGGCCACGCGCAATCAGATTCTTGAGATCGCCCGTCGCGCCCCTCATGCCGTAGTGCTCATTGATGAGGCCTACTTCCACTTCTGCGGTGAAACAGTCATCGACCTGATCGGCACAGTACCAAACCTAGTCGTTGCCCGCACCTTCTCCAAAGCCTACGGACTCGCCGGCCTGCGCCTCGGCCTGCTCGCTGCCCCGTCGGAAATCATGCGCTGGGTGCGCCGCGTGCTTTCCCCCTACAGCGTCAACTCGCTCGCGCTCGCCTGTCTGCCCGCTGCGCTTGAAGATGCTGACTACTTGAATTGGTATGTTGCCGAGGTGCTGGCTGCACGTGTGGAGTTCGAAGCTGCGCTCGACGCGGCCGGAGTGCGCCGCTGGCCCTCGCGGGCAAACTTTGTATTGATCGATATCGGTTCGCATCACAAAGAATTCGTGCAATTGATGAGCGCTGCCGGAGTGCTCGTTCGCGACCGCTCCAATGATCCTGGCTGCGATGGCCGGGTACGCATCACCATCGGCACCCGCGAGCAGATGCGCCATGCAGTCGCAGCGTTGAACAACACCCTCGCCACACTCCAGATCAAGGCAGGAGCGCAATGACTACGAAGAAAGCTATACGCAAAGCAAATACTCCGGGTGCCCCCGGTCTCGCATCTGAGACCGGGGATACAACAACACCCGCCCGCACTTCCGCCTTCGAGCGCAACACCACCGAGACGCGCATCAAAATCAACCTTACCGTTGAAGGTCGAGGCCAATACAAAATCGCAACCGGCATTCGCTTCTTCGATCACATGCTGGAGCTATTCACGCGTCACGGCGCCTTCAATCTCGAACTCATCTGCGACGGCGATCTCGATGTGGATCAGCATCACACGGTTGAGGATGTCGGAATCGCGCTGGGCGAGGCCTTTGACCGCGCGCTTGGCGATAAACGCGGCATTCTGCGCGCCGGCTATTTCCTGATGCCGATGGATGAGACCTTGGCCATTGCCGCGGTGGACTTGAGTGGCCGCGCTGCCTTCGCCGTCGAAACTAAAGTCCGCACGCGGCTTGTCGGCGATTTGCAAACTGAGTTGGTGACGGACTTTTTCGAGGGCTTCGCCCGCGGCGCGCGCGCCAATGTTCATGTCAAGACAATGTATGGCCGCTCCAATCACCACAAGATCGAAGCCATCTTCAAGGCCTTCGCGCGCGCCCTGCGCGTGGCCTGCTCTAAAGACAAGCAACTCGGCGATATGCTGCCTTCAACCAAAGGATTGCTCTGATGCGCGTTACCGTCGTCGACTACAAGGCCGGCAATCTTACCTCCGTCCTCAAGGCGCTGCGCCATCTGCGCGCGGAGGTCGAGGTCACGGATAGTGACTTATCGCTCGTCGAGAACGCGGAGCGGATTGTGCTGCCGGGTGTTGGTCACTTCGCGGCGACCAAGCGGCTCGACGACACTGGGCTTACAACTGCGATTCGCGCAGCCATTGCGCGCGGCGTGCCTTTCCTTGGCATTTGCGTCGGAATGCAATGGCTCTACGCTGGTTCGAGCGAAGCGCCGGAGCAGTCGGGGCTGGGACATTTCCCGGAATCCTGCGCGCGCTTTCCTGAAGGCACAGAAAAAGTCCCGCATGTCGGCTGGAATTCGCTGGAAGTGAAGAGCGGTTCACGGCTGCTGGCTGGCGTCGAACCGGGCGAGTTTGTTTACTTCACTCATTCCTACAAGGCTCCGGTTTCCGCTGACACAGCGGGAGTCACGAAGTACATTGAACCATTCGCATCGGCAGTTGAGCGCGGCAATGTCTTCGGTACACAGTTTCATCCGGAAAAATCCGGCGCAACTGGGCTGGAGATTCTCAAGAACTTTCTAGAGGTGCAACGATGAAAATCGAATTCAAGTTGTCGTTTGATTTATTCAAAGCCGCTTATAAGTTGTTTTGGAGGCGTCAAGTCTCGGCACGTCTCATCTTTCCTGTCTGTGTCGCCATGCTGATCGCCGGTGTTCTGGGCGCTATGGTTCTAGACGAAAGGGGACCTCTCGGATGGCTAGTCAGCATTTGCGCCGGAGCGATCGGCGGTGGCACCGTTGGCACAATCCTTTTGCCGCTGCTGCGCATCTACTCCGTCCGCAGAGCTTACCGTCACTTTCTTCCATCGCCCGTGGACGGTAAACTCTTGTCTTTCGAGATAGACGATGTTTCCGTCTCCTCATTGATTCCGGGTGTAGGAACTGGCACGATTCAATGGAGTGCATTTCGCGATTTTGCACAAAACGAAACAGTGACCTTGCTCTATCTAACGAAGAAGAGGTTCTATTTCTTTCCTACTTCGGCAATGACGCCCGCCCAGCGCGCCGAACTAACCGAATTAGTAGCCCGCCACCTTCCAAAAGGAAAGCAATGATCACCAAGCGCATCATCGCCTGCCTCGACGTGCATGACGGTCGCGTTGTCAAAGGCGTCAAATTCGTTGACATCATCGATGCCGGTGACCCGGCCACGCAGGCTGTGCGCCATGCCCGAGAAGGCGCGGATGAAATTGTTCTCCTAGATATTACGGCGACCCACGAAGGGCGTTCCACGCTTTTGAACACGGTTCGCCGTACTGCACAGGAACTTTTTGTTCCCTTTTGCGTCGGCGGAGGCATTCGCTCTGCAGACGATGCTGCGCAGGTTTTTGAAGCGGGAGCAGACAAGGTCAGCGTGAACTCCGCGGCTCTTGCCGATCCAACCTTGATTGACGCTATTGGCCGCAGCTTTGGCGCACAGGCTGTCGTTGTTGCCATTGATGCGCGGCGCGACCCGGAAGCTGCTGACCCCGTACGAAATGCGCAGGTCTTTGTCCAGGGCGGCCGCAAGCTCACAGGCCGTCGCGTGGTCGAGTGGGCACGCGAAGCTGAAGCTCGTGGCGCAGGAGAAATACTGCTCACCTCGATGGACTCCGACGGAACGCGCGCAGGGTTTGATTGCGAGCTGACCGCAGCGGTGAGTGAAGCAGTGAACATTCCAGTGATTGCCAGCGGCGGCGCGGGCACCGTTGATCACTTTGTTGATGTCTTCGGCCGAGGTAAGGCCGATGCTGCGCTGGCCGCAAGCATCTTTCACTTTGGCATTTCGAGCGCGCGTTCGCTCAAAGTAGAGCTGGCGCAGGCCGGCGTATCCATGAGGCTTCCATGCTAATTCCATCGATTGATTTGCTGGGCGGCCGAATTGTCCAGTTAGTGCAGGGCGAAAAGCTCCGTCTGGCCTTTGACGACTTTGAATATTGGATTGAGAAATTTTCTCGCTTTCCTCTCGTGCAGTTGATAGACCTGGATGCCGCGATGCGCCAGGGGGATAACTCAGCCCTGGTGGCGCAGATCGCCAAGCGTCTCCCCGTGCAGGCAGGCGGAGGCATTCATACTATCGACCGGGCAAAGCAAGTGCTGGAGGCAGGCGCGAAGCGCGTCATAATTGGCTCTGCGCTATTTTCCGCAGAAGGCGCAGTGAGTACGGAATTCGCAGCGGAACTCGCAGCCAGCGTGGGCGCGGAGCAAATTGTCGCCGGCATCGACACCAAGAATGGACGCATTGCTGTCAAAGGATGGAAGGCACAGGTCGAGCTAACTCCCGACGACGCGATTCCGCAGCTCGAAAACTACACAAGCGCCTTTCTCTACACCCATGTGGACGGCGAAGGAATGCTGCAAGGCTTTCCGATCAAGACCGCGGCACGGTTGCGCAAGCTAACACAACGGCAACTCATCGTCGCCGGAGGCATCCGCAGCCAGCAGGAAGTGGATGCTCTGGATCAGTTGGGCGCGGATGCAGTCGTCGGCATGGCTGTTTATACGAACCTGCTTGCCGTCTAAATTGCGATGTCTACTCAGACGCTTGCGCCTCGCCTATGGTGCGGCTGGTCTCAACGCGGCTGGCGCGCAGCAGCCGCGCAATCTGCTTGAGGTGCAGTTGTACGGCATAGGCACGTAGAATCTCTGCTTGCGAGAAGGCCATCCCAGTCGGCCGGAGTTCCGCCATCCGCACTTCGAGTTGCGCAATATCTTCCTCCAAAAACAGCCCTGGAGGAGGAACGTGAAAGCGCCAGTTATGAATACAGTTCCCCAGATAGTGAAATCCGGTATGAATATCCGCGACGAGCCGCCCCAATGCAGGTTCCAGTTGACTCGCATACGTCGATTCATCGCTGTCGTTGACTGAAAACTCCAACGCAATCAAGGCATCATACAACGAACGTCCAAACTGCGAGAGCATCTCCAGCCCCTCGCGCCACCCTGGGCCGCCGGAAGGCTCATTGCGCGACTCCTGAAGGAGTTGATTGTTGCTGCGCAGCATGGCAAGTGCGTCTTCACGCAAGGACTGTAGATTTTCTGGAGGTGCGCCGCGAAATCCCTGAAGAATTGCATCGAAGAACGCGCCGAGTACTAAAAATTCCTGGGATAAGCCATCTCGCAACCTAAGTCGCGCGCGGTCGGGAAAAACCAGTGTAGAGACGGCGATCGCTATACCAATGCCTACAAATACCTGACCGACACGGATCAGCGGCAAAGTCCAGTGCGACCCAGGCGACTGTACCAGCATCAGGATCGTAATGGTAACGCCCGCAAGGCGCGAACTACTGCGCAGCCCCAGCAGGCCGCAGACAACCATCGCCGCAAGCACGGCAAGAATGTAATTCCACGGCACTGCGCCGAACAACGAAAAGGCGAAGCCGAAGACTGCGCCGATCACCGTGCCCAGCAGGCGGTCCCGCGACGCTGAGATGGTGGAACCGAAGTTCGATTGCAGCACGATGATGGCAGAAATTGCGCCCCAGTAGCCATCATGCAGCCCAAACCACTGCGCCACCCACCAGCACAGAGCTGCCGCAAGCGCCGTCTTTGCCGCGTGAATCAGCAGGCGCTGGCGCTCCCAGGTCAGCAGCCCGGTCTCGCTCTTGCGCTCCACGCGCAGTTTGACCGCGAGCAGTTGCTGAGACCAGGTCTTATTGGCTACAAGACGCATGAGTGCCTTTCGCCGCGGGAAATCCTCATGGATATAGAATGACTCATCTCAAGCCGATCTTACCGTGACCGACCTCACGTTTTTTGCCGATTCCCGTCAAATGAAACACGCCGTCTCCTCGCGGCGCAGGCAGAATGCGAGAATTGCGAATAATCGCGGTCGGCGCTTAGGGAACCCCTACTTTCTGGCTCTCGGAGAAAATCAGAATCCCTATTCTGAGTTGGAGCATCTGACTTCATACGGTGGTGTGAGCCGTGCTAGCAGATGCAGCTTTTTCATGACCGTGATTTTGAAATCTAGCTGGAACAATTGCCTTGTCGTTGCGCCGGATCAACTTTGAATACTTTTACTGGAGCATGACGCATCTATGAATCGATCACTCTTATTTTTCTTCTTTGCCCTGGCGGCGGGTACGCTGCCCTCGTGCACTCCCGCACAAACCGCGGCATCGGCACAAGAAAACGCGCCCGCAGGGTCCGCCGCTGCGCTGCCAGATGCACCCACCGCGGACCGGCAGAACGGCGCGGAGGCCAGTCAGGCCAATGACTACGAAGGGAAACAGACCAGACGCATTCTGGGCATCATTCCTAACTTCCGTTCTGTAAGCGCGGATCAGAAGCTGCCTGCTCTCGCAATGCGCGAGAAATTTAAGCTGACGATCGAAGATAGTTTCGATTATTCCAGCTTTATTTATGTCGGCCTTTTGGCTGGCGTTTCACAGGCCGAGAACTCCTATCCGGAGTTTCACAACGGCGCACCGGCTTTTGCGCGCTACTATTGGCACAATTTTGCGGACACAGTGAACGGAAATCTCATGACGGAGTTCCTGATGCCCGTAGCGACAAGAGAAGACCCACGCTATTACACGCTGGGTCATGGCGGATTCTTTAAGCGCACTCGATACTCCGTTTCCAGGCTTCTCATTACCCGTACGGATCGTGGCGGATTGGCGCCGAATTTTTCAGAGATTGTGGGCAACGGCGCGGCCTCGGGACTCGCAGACCTTTACTACCCTAGCCCGGAGCGCACATGGACCAAGACCGGCCAGCGCTGGGTGACTCAAGTTGGATTGGATGGCTTCTCGGACCTCATCAAGGAGTTCTGGCCGGATGTCAACTCGAAGTTTTTCCACAATAAGTATTGAGTTGGGATTTGCTTCAAGGCCGCTCGTGTAGCATGAAAGTAATGACCCCGCGTTATGCGGACCACACCTATGCTGCGAGTTGGATACCCTGATACATTGGCCGCCGAATTGTTCGACGGCTTTCCCAAAGAAGTTGAACTTATCGCGCTGCCGGAGCAACCGGACCGCGACGTCGAGATTGATGTCTGGATTCCTGATCCTTACCAATCTCGCGCTCTGCATCAATGGCCTCGGCTACAAGGGGTGCGGCTGGTGCTTGCGCTGCTCGCGGGGACAGAGTGGATTCCCGGCACAGTTGGCCCGCACGTAACGATTTGCAATGCTCGCGGCGCGCACAACATTCCGACTGCGGAATGGACTCTCTCGTCGATTTTAGCGATGTTGAAGTACTTTCCGCTCTATCTCGATATTCAACACAGCGGTCAGTGGAAGCGCCGCTTCGAGGCCAGCGCGTACTATTCGACAGTTACTGGAGACGGGTGCCCAATTTATCCTCCAGTGATGTTGGAAGAGTTGACCGGTAAGAATGTTCTTCTGGTCGGATATGGCTCTATTGGCAAAGAGATTGAGCGTATGCTTGCTCCGTTTCATGTTCAACTGACTCGCGTGGCTCGCAGTGCCCGTTCTGAGCCAGCCGTTCATGCGGTCGGCGAACTTGACCAGCTTTTGCGGCAAGCTGAAATCGTGATTCTCATCCTGCCGCACACGCCGCAGTCGCACCATCTGATTGGCAATCGCCAGCTTGCGTTGATGCAGCAAGGCGCGCTGCTGGTAAATGCCGCGCGTGGGCCGGTGGTCGATACCGATGCGCTCGTGCGTGCGCTTCAAGCAGGAAGGATTCGAGCGGCTCTCGATGTGACCGATCCGGAGCCTTTGCCCGAGGGGCATCCATTGTGGAGTTGTCCGAATCTGTTGATCACGCCACATATTGGCGGATCGAGTCCGCTGTTTGCCAGGCGCGCCCTGCAGACTGCGGCAGAAGAGCTGCGCCGATATATTGCCGGCGAGCCGCTGCACAACGTGGTACAGGCGGCAGTCTGAAAATCTCTTGAGTGTGCGCAGATGCGAAATCGGAAGGCCTTCGGATCAGAACCTATTTATTCTTGAACCCAATCTGGGCTACCACAAACCTCAATTGCAATCGGCAAAATTACGCGGCCAGAGACCTGACAGCGTCGTTCTACTCGGTAACAGCTTTAGCCAGGTTGTAGTCGCTCGACTCTTTTGATGCAGGCTTCGCGGTTAGTGCAGCGCGCCGCCACTCGCGTATTCCAAATGCAGACAAAACGACTAGCCCGATGTAGAGCAAAGCGGTGGGCAGCAGATTCTGGCTGATGAACTCACCAACATAAACAATATTCACCGCAATCCATAGCCACCAGTTTGAGATGTATTTGCGCATCTCCCACCAGGCTCCAATCACACTGAAGCTGGTGAGTGCGGAATCCAGATAGGGCAACGCAGCATGGATATGTTTCATCCAAATGCCCAGCGCAACGCTGCCAGCAGCTCCAATCGCCAGCCCAATAACGATACTGGAACGTCTCTGGCGAACAACGCGAACCTCGCCCTCGTTGCGGTAACCGCGATACCAATACCACCAGCTATAAAATGTAAGCGGCAAGCCACTTACTATTAGCAATGCCCCGGCGTACAGCCTTGCTTGATAAAAGACAGCAATATACGCGGCGTCAGCGATCAGTTCTGTCGGCCAGCAACTAATTTTGCGTTTTGCGCTCAGCCATGTGCTCGCTATATATGTGACTGCACCGACAATCTCCAGCCAGTTCTTTCCGAGGTAGATGACAATCTCACTCCAACTCATCTGGCTCCAACTTTCTGTTGCGTAAATTGCATATCCCGGCACGTCCGCTCTTCAGCCCAATTCCTAATTACACTTAAGAGCCTCTCTCCTGCCTGGCTGTGGAACCAGCGCGCATGACCAACCAAGTATCCATCGCTGGCTAGCTGGGCCTTCTCTCCTGAGTGCAGAATACCCCAGAGATACTCCGCTTCAGAGAGCGCGTATTCCGCGTGGCAGAGAGCTAGCATCGGCGCCAATGCCGCAGCCTCCACATCCGAAAGAGTTCGTACAGACTCATAGCCTGCAAGCAGCGCCTCAAGATGATCGAAATGCACAGGCACTCCTTCCGCGCCCTCAGCGAGTTCAATCCACTCGATAATATTGCGTTCGATTGCCAAGGCCAGATCATGAACGGCATTCGTTCTGTCGCACAATCCAAAATCAATCACAGACGCAACTCGGGTATACCATCCTGAATGGCTCCAGATCAGATTTGAAGCGTGAAGGTCGTTGTGCGTCCAAAGCGACTCAATCTCCGGCAGCATCGGAAACAGCTCTGCGTGGAACGGCACGAGTAGCTCCAATGCATCTGAACAGTCAGAACGGCCATGCAAATACTCCGCCAGCGCAGGACGCGCTTCAATATAGCGGCTCAACTCCGCGTCGGGGTTCTTATTGGCAAAAATTGTGAAGCTCGATACCAGTGGTCGAGGCTGGCGCCGGGGTCCGTTGTATCCAACAGAAGCCACATGAATCCGGGCCATTGCTTGACCCGCTGAACGCGCGTGAGCAGCAGTGAAAAACGGCGTCCATGAGAGCGCGTCCCGGTAGATATCGATCCCTTCGACAGCCTCATGAATCTCATAACACCAGTTGCCCATCTCGACCGCGGTCTCGCCCTTGCTCGTAGCAATAACCTTCGGAACTAGCGCGCCATTGCGCAGCAGGTGAGCCATGAAGCGATGCTCCTCGGCAAGTCCCTCGCGGTCGCGCACTGTACGGGAATGACGCTTGACGAATACTCTCCCTCTGCCCGTTCCTACCACGCTGGCCGCCGCGAATGGCCGCGGGCTGACGGAAAGAATCTCAGCCGGTTCGCCGATAGACGTAAACTCTGTAAACAGCGTGCGCAACTCATCTAGAGTCAACAGAGGCCAGTCCGGCTCGACTCTTTCCTTGCCCATCCCGTGTGTAGTGACTATTGTTTCCGGCACAATCATGATCTCAACTATTCCTATCGTTCAGAAATTGTAGTGGGCTGAGAGCCGTACTGTCGTTGGTGCGCCCAAATGGATAAATGTGTCTCCATAACTCGCGCCGGTGTCTTTCCAGTAACGTTTGTCGAGGATGTTATCGGCATAGATCCGCAGCGTTACATGCCCGCCTTCACCGCCGGGCGTATATCGCGCGCCCAGATTGAAGATGTTATAGCCGGAGACACTTACCAAGTCATCGCGCGTCGCTTCCTTGCGCCCGGTGTAACTCCATCCCGGCATCAGGTGCAATCCATTCGCGTGCGGCAGCGCCAGATCCGCAAACATGGTTGTTCGCAGATGCGGAACATTCAGCACCTGCTTGTTATCAAAGCTCGGTGTGCCGGTATTCTCAGAGAGTGCGCGGATTGCGGCCGCAGATGCGGTTAGTCGCATCCAGTTCGTGGCCTTGCCTTCTGCATTTACCTCGATACCGTCGTGCGTTTCGTGGCCTTGCGAGAGAAAACAAAGTGGAGCTGCGCTTGATGTAGTTGAACCCGGAGAACAGGACGCATTGCTGCCCAGATCTTCCGGATAAAAAAACGGAGCGCTCATACGAAAGAAGGCCGTAGTCAAAAGGATGCGTTGTCCTGGCGCATACTTCGCTCCCACCTCCGTCTGGCGGGTCAGGAACGGATCAAGAAACAAGCTCCCGTTCGCTGTCCACCACGGGGCTTGCAGGCCAAGCGAGAGAAGCACCCCATAGTTTCCGTATAATGTCAGGGAATTTATAGGAGTAACGGTGGCAGCGTATTGTGGCAGCCAGATGTGCTTGTCTGTCAATATTGCCGAGGCGCACTGTGGGTTAGTAGCACAAAGGGAGTAGTTATCGTCGCGCAAAAAGTCTTCGCGTCCGCCTGCCAGAAGTTGAATATGGCCGGGAAGATGAATCCGATCCTGAATGACCGCGGCAGATTGATGATCGTCTTCATAGAGTCTACGAGGCCCGGCAAACTGATGAGGATTCTCCATTGGGAACGTCGTGATCGGTTGATATATATTCTCTGAACCAACATAGTCGTACACTGCTCCGTCTGCAACGGCCGTCGTTGAAGGGTTGTCCACCGTGTAATACCCAGGCTGCTGCACACTCCGACGGAATAACTCTCCACCGCCGATAATATCGTGGCTTATAACACCTGTCTTGATCTGGCCGGTTGCCAGGGCCTCAGCCTGCGCGTTGATGCGCAGTTCACCGGGATCGCGATAATCGTAGATATCGTAACCGCCATCGGGTGCAAAGAAATAGTCAGGGGCTGTGCCGCCGTTGCCCGCGCAGAGCGCCTCATAACTACAACCGTAGGCATAGACCACATTGTCATCGATCAACGAATGGCTAAGGCTCAGAGCGGCGAAGGCTTTCCATCCACCTTGAAGGTCGTAATCAAACCGTGAACCCGTATTGAAGGTGTCGAACGTGTTCGGTTTGGCCCAGGACTGCTCACCCAGCATTGTGGATGGATAGATTTTGTCGAGGTCGGGCAGGGTGGTTCCACCAAGCAGTTGATAGCCGCAGACTGAGCGTTCCAGCTTATGCTGGTATTCGAAGTCTCCCTTCAGGATCGCTTTCGGACTTAGCTTCCAGTCGGCTGCGCTTGTGCCGACGGCGCGCCAACCATCCGCATCGTTCACATAGCTCTCAATCTTTTCGCCGGCAAGATTGACGCGCGCGCCTATTTGTTTCCGACTCCCGAAAAACCGTCCCAAATCAACATCGCCATAGGTGCTTCCTCGATGATCCGTGGCCAGATCGACAGCATTGATCGCGGCTGGCCGCTTTGTCACATAATCAATCAGCCCGCCGGCAGCGGCTACGCCGCTTTCCACGCCGGCGATGCCCTTGAGGAACTCGACACGTTCTTTGTTTTCCAGAGGCACGTCCTGCTCACCGGCAATACTCATGCCGTTGATTTCCAGCCCACTAGCCAGATCGATCGTAAAGCCGCGAATTTCGAAGTCGCCGTAGTAGCCAACCGGTGCGTAATCTTCACCGATAGAGGCATCGTTCTTCACTACATCGGAGAGCAAGCGCGCGCCTTGGTCATTCAACAATTCGCGCGTAACCACGGTCGCTGAGAGCGGCGTCTGCTGAAGACTTGCGCCGTCAAGGGTTCCCACAGTGATTGCCTCCGGAAGATAACTATCATTGATTTCGCCGTGGACCACGACGGTGGTGGTCACGGGCTGGACATGCTGAGGGGATGCGGCGACTTGCGCGTTTGTACTGGAGCTTGGCGGTGCGGCCACAGTCTGCGTAGTGGTTTGCGCAAGTCCGAATCGGATGCCGCAGAAGACGGCACACAGAGCGAGCGCCTTAATGACGCATGCCGTGTAGGACGACGTCCGCACAGAGGCACGGCCTAGCAAAGACAAATTATCAGGAAGAAGAACTCTAGCTACTGCGAATACGAAGGCCAGCATATACTCCCCGCGTTTCAAAATTCAAGAAACAGGAGAGCGCTTGCTCCGATTGTCGAATAAAGTGCGATTCGTTTCGGAAACTTCCCACGCCGGTATTATCCGGATCGGGTTCGAGGGTATTTCTCAGCCCCATCAAGTGGAGCACCCCTGTTTCAATAGTGCGATTGAAACACTTTCGGCCAAAATTTGCAAATTTGTGATTCTGGCCATAGAAAAATCTGCCGTATAGTCCTGCCCGTTGACAAATTTCCGGTGGCGAGCTGTCGATTCAGTGAAGTGTTCAACCTCTCATATGGCCTGCCTGACTATGCTCTTCGAGCGGGCTTACCTTGAAGGAGCCCACCAGCATAGACAACTCATTGGCGAGGCTTGCGAGTTGCTGGCAGGCCTCCACCGAGTGCTCCGAGCTGGCCGCGGTCTGCTCGATGATTGCGGCAATATCGTTTACGTTGGTAGTAACGGATTGGGTCGCATAGGATTGCTCGGTTGCCGCGGCGGCAATCTGCGTCACCATCTTCTGCACGGACTCAGAGCCATGAATGATGCTGGAGAGCGCTTCGCCGGCCGAGTTCGCCGAGTCAACACCGCTTTGCACATGGCTCATGCTGGAGCGCATAGCCTCAACCGCTTCGCCGGTTCCTTGCTGGATGGCGCGCACCGTCTCATCGATCTCCTTGGTTGCCTCGCTGGTGCGCTCGGCGAGGCGGCGCACTTCGCCCGCAACAACTGCAAACCCGCGACCGTGAACGCCAGCGCGCGCCGCTTCGATCGATGCATTGAGCGCAAGCAGATTGGTCTGTCCTGCAATTTCATCAATGACGCTGATGATCCTGCCGATGGCGTCGCTGGAACGGCCCAGCTCCTCAATCTTTGTCGAAGTCTCTTTGTTCGCTTTCAGTAGCTGGCCAATGGTGCTGACTGTAGTTTGCACGGTCAAGCCGCCAGAGTGCGCGCTTTCTTCTGCCTTACGGGCATCCACGGCGGCGTTCTGCGTGGTTTGGCTAATCTCCTGCACGGCCGTGGACATCTCATTCATGGTGACGGAGATGCGTGCGGCCTGTTGCTGCTGCTGTGCCGCCTGTGAGGCGGTTTCCCGGGCCGTTTGCGCCAGTTCTTCGGTGGCCTGGCTGAGCAACTTCGCATTGGCAGTCACGCGCTGCACAATCTCTTCTACGCGGCCAATGAACACATTGAACCAGATGCCGACTTCGTCAATTTCATTTTTTCCTTCAACCGCTATGCGGCGGGTCAGGTCTCCTTCGCCCTCGGCAATGTCCTGCATGTAGGTTGCCAATGAGCGCAACGGGAGCACGACCTTGGATTGAACAATCCACCATGCAGCGGCGCAACTGAGCAGCGCAAAAACCAGCATCACCAATCCGCCAATCCGGGTGCGAACAGAGTTGGCATCCACAGCATCCAGCTCTTTTTGGAAGCCCGAAGCGATGGACTTATCAAACTGGCCCATTGTGTCGGTCAGCGCTTTATTGTCCTTGCCCAGCGCGCCCACCTGCGACATCATCTCGTCGCTGGGTCCGCCCGTGGCCCCCAGAATTGCCGTGTAGGTGTCGTGATCGCGGGCGCGCAGAGCGGTAAACTGCGCGAGCAGAGCATCGGCCTGCCTGCC